>CAMKEH010000002.1 GCA_946411515.1 uncultured Clostridium sp. | reverse complement strand
ATTCTCTAAAGGATTTTATTGTTTACTTTTCAATGTACTTTATGTCCGCTTTTTTGTACGAACGTTTTGCATTATACTATACCTTTTTTTGTTTGTCAACACTTTTTCGACAAATTTTCAAAAAATTTTTTTATTGCCTTTTTAGGGCAAAATAAAAAACTAGTAATGTCATGTTTTATTTTATTCTTTGAGTTCATTTTTTATTACTAATTCTTGTGTTTATTTTTTGCTCTTTGTCTATTGTTAGGTACTTTTTTATAATATCATGTTTAAATGTGAAAGTCAATATTTTTTTAAAAAAATATTATGGAAATTTACACCATTTTATGTTTGACTTCATTTAATATTACTTGATACTTTTTTATAATATCATCTTTAACTTTTTATGTCAATACTTTTTTTAAAATATTTTATATTTCTACTAATATTAAATCATCACCTATACATTTTATATTTTGCCACGGAATAACAATTTCGTTATTTGAAGAAAAGATATTCATTATTTTATTGCTTCCAGGAACAATAATATGAGTAATTTTACCAGTGTCTAGATCTGCACATACATCTTGAACAAATCCTAATCTTTTGCCATTATTTATATTTATAACTTCCTTATGTTTAAAATCTAATCCTTTATCTCCCATTTATTATTCTCCTTTTTACATAAATTTACTATAATATAATTATATTATCTTTATTAAATATATATTTATATTTTCATTATAAAAAGCCAAAAGAAAATTCTTTTGACTTCTATTATTTATAAAATCTTCTTATATGTGCTATTGCACTTTTTTCTAATCTTGATACCTGTGCTTGGGATATCCCAATTTCATCCGCAACTTCCATTTGTGTTCTTCCATTAAAGAACCTTTTCGTCACAATTGTTCTTTCTTTTTCATTTAGCCTTTCTAGTGCTCCTTTTATTGTCATATTTTCGGCCCATAATTCATCTGTATTTTTATTATCTTTAATTTGATCTATTACATATATATTTTCTGTTCCATCATTATATATAGGTTCCTGTAATGAAATAGGATCTTGTATAGCATCGAAGCTAAAAGTTATATCTTTTCTAGATACTCCTAATTCTTTTGCTATTTCATCAATATGTGGTTCTTTTCCATGTTCTTTTGTATACTTATCTTTAAATTGAATAGCTTTATACGCCAAATCTCTAATAGACCTACTTACTCTAATACTATTATTATCTCTTAAGTATCTCTTTACTTCTCCTATTATCATTGGAACTGCATAAGTACTAAATTGTACATTTTGACTTAAATCAAAATTATCTATTGCTTTTATTAATCCTACACACCCAACTTGAAATAAATCATCTGCAGTTTCTCCTCTTCCATAAAATCTTTGTATTATACTTAGTACCAATCTTAGATTTCCATTTATAAATTTTTCTCTTGCTTCTTCATCTCCTGCTTTTATTTTTACAAATAATTCTTCTTTTTCTTTTTTGCTAAGTAAAGGTAGTTTAGATGTGTTTACGCCACATATTTCTACTTTATTGTTTAACAAAAGAAAAACCTCCTTTAGAAATTACTTAACTTAAGTATTTCCAAATTTAGTTTTTTTATACTTTATCCAATTTTGCTAGATATTTCTTTTTTCATTTTATTTATAATCTTTTTTTCTAATCTAGATATGTAACTTTGTGATATGCCGAAGTTCATCTGCAACTTCTTTTTGAGTTTTCTCTTTTCCTGTTTTAAACCCAAACCTCATTTCCATTATATCTTTTTCTCTATCTTTTAATTTAGATATAGATTCTCTAAGGAGCCTTTTATCAACTTCATCTTCTAAGTTCCTTGATGTAATATCTGGTTCAGTTCCTAAAATGTCTGAAAGCAAAAGTTCATTTCCATCTCTATCTCTATTTAACGGTTCATCTATAGAAACTTCTCCTTTTATTTTATTATTCTTTCTTAAAAACATTAATATTTCATTTTCTATACATCTAGAAGCATATGTAGCAAGTTTTATTTTTTTATCTGAATTAAATGTATTTACACCTTTCATTAATCCAATTGTCCCTATGGATATTAAATCTTCTATACCTATTCCTGTATTTTCAAATTTTTTTGCAATATAAACAACCAGTCTTAAATTTCTTTCTACTAAGATTTGTCTTGCTTCTAAATTATCTTCTCCAGATAATTTCTCTATATATTCTTTTTCTTCTTCAGGAGGCAACGGTGGTGGAAGTGTTTGACTTCCTGCTATATAAAATATAGGAAGATATTCTATTTCATTATCCTCATTTAAATATTTTGCACAAACAGTATTAATACTATTTTTTATAATATCAACAAATTTCATTTTCACTTTTCTCCTTTCTATAACAAGCTATATTTATACTATCTCAATACCAATTAAAGCTCTATATTCTCCTTTTTTTGTTAATGATTTGTTATAAATTCCAATTACCACATTTTTATTTTTTTCTTCCTCTTCTGTTATTACTCTAAAATATTGTGGTTTTAATCCTAAAAGTATTCCATTTTGCTTTCCGAGTGAAGAATATGGTATAAACTTTAATTTTGAAATATATTCATTTTTTATTTCTTCATCAACTCCTGTGAAATCACCTCCTATTATTTTTTCTAAATTATTTAAAATTTGTTTAGGTATACATTCATATAAAATGGTATGTTCAATTACAACTACAGGTGTATTTGTAATAGGTTCTTTTAAACAATTTCCTGTATCTACCATTGCTACTGTTTTTATAACTTTATTATTTATTTTTATTTCTATATTGCAAAACATATCTTTTTTAGAAATCTTTGTTTTTATAATTTTAAAAGCTATCATTATTATTATAAAAGCAACAATTGCTCCAAGCAAAACAGTTTTCAATGGATATGTTCCTAAAAACAATCCATTTCTCATTAAAATATTTTGTGGTTTTACTACATATATTAAAGCAAATGCAACTCCTCCAAATACGAATGATGTAAGGTAGAATATTATAATTTCTTTCCACATTTTTTTAACGTTTTGTGGATTAAATGATATATAAACAATCAATACTGATAATATAATTTTTAAGATAATATTCGAATATATTTTTAGACTCTCTATATATGCTATTATCGAATATATTGCACCTAATAGGCTTGCTATAGTTATTCTAATATGACTAATCTTTAATTTTAATATAATTCCTGTAGAATATAAGATTATATAATTCATAATTAAATTTTCAATTAAAACTACATCTATATAAATAGTCATTCAATCACCTGTAAAATTATTTTACTCTTTTGTTTTTGAAAATGTTGTCTTTTCTTATATGCGAAAAAAAGAAATAATCGAGTATTTTCGATTATTTCTCTTCTAATTATTATTTTTATTCCAACATCCGTCCAAAAATTTGAACATTACATATTTTTATTTTTATTTTTTCTTAAGAAAGAAGGAATATCTAAATCATTTTGTGATGAGTTTGAATCTGCACTTGATGGGATAGAATTAATTTTCTTTTCCCATGTTTTAGATACTATATTGTCTACACCAATACTTGTTATTGGTTCATTTTTTTCAAAACCAGTTGCAATTACTGTTATTTTTATTTCATCCATCATAGTTGTGTCTGTAACTGTACCAAATATAATATTTGCTTCTGGATCAACACTACGTTGAACTAATTCTGCTGCTGTATTTACTTCATGTAATCCTAAATCTTCTCCACCAGTAATATTAATAATAACTCCTTTTGCTCCTTCAATTGATGTTTCTAATAATGGACTTTGAATAGCTTCTTTAGCAGCATCTTCTGCTCTATTTTCTCCTGTTGCTGTACCAACTCCCATATGAGCCATTCCTTGATTTAACATTATTGTTTTAACATCTGCAAAGTCTAAGTTTACAAGTCCTGGTATAGCAATTAAATCAGATATACCTTGAACACCTTGTCTTAATATATCATCTGCCATTTTGAAAGCTTCAATTATAGATGTTTTTCTATCAATAATTTGTAATAATTTATCATTTGGTATTACTACTAATGTATCTACTTTTCCTTTTAAACTTTCAATACCACGTTCTGCTTGTGATAATCTTTTTTTACCTTCAAATGTAAATGGTTTTGTAACAACACCTATTGTTAATATTCCCATTTCTTTAGCAGCTTGCGCAACTATTGGTGCTGCACCTGTACCTGTTCCTCCACCCATTCCGGCTGTAACAAATACCATATCAGCTCCTCTTAATACTTCTGCTACTTCAGCTTTACTTTCTTCTGCTGATTGAGCTCCGATGTCAGGATTTGCTCCTGCACCTAATCCTCTTGTTATTTTTTCTCCTATTTGGATTTTTGTACCAGCTTTTGAAGTTTGTAGAGCTTGTCTATCTGTATTAACAGCAATAAAATCTACACCTTTTATCCCTGCATCAATCATTCTGTTAACAGCATTATTTCCAGCTCCTCCTACTCCTATAACTTTTATTGTAGCTGTTCCATCCATCATTGTAATGTTGTTATCATCATTATTGTACTCCATCATTATAGTTTTTCCTCCCTTTCTTTAACTGCCTTTTACAGTCCCTAAATAATAATTGTTTTTATATTCTGTTTTTAGTCTAAGTTTTCTTATAAACTAGGCTATTTAAAATTAATAACTTTTATTATGAATAGAAGAATTCTTTAATTCTATCTATTACTATTTTTACAATACTTTCATCACTTTGTGTATCAATACTACTTGATACTGTTTTAGTGAATGGTCTTGCTGCTATGTATCTAACAAGTGAATAGCTTGTTCTATATGCAGGTTTAACAGTACTTATTGCTCTTCCTGTAGATATTTTTACAGGAATATTTAAATTTATTTTACCTGCTACATCACTTTTATTTATATTCACAATTCCTTGGCCAGTTAGAATCACATTGTTTATTTTTTGTTTTAAGCCATTACTTGTTATTTCTTTATTTATAATTGAAAATATTTCTTCTATTCTTGCTTCTATTATTTCAATTAGTTCTGAACTTTTAATGATTTTATTTTTACTATTATCTTTGCAAGTATTTAAAATAATATCATTATCATTATCTATAAAAGATTTTAAAGCTAATCCATATTGTCTTTTTAATTTATCAGCTTCTTCTTCTGATATATTTAGTACTAAAGCAATATCTTTCGTTATATTATCTCCACCTACTGGTATTGAGTTTGTATAAAGAAATGTTGATCCTTCAAATACTCCTATATCTGTATTTCCAGCACCAATATCTAATAGCATTATATTGTCATGTAATTCATTCTTATCTAATACTAAATTTCTTTCTGCAAGTGTAATAGGAACTATTCCATCTATCTCTAGTCCTACTTTTTTGAATATTCCATTTAATTGTCTTACATAATTTCTTTCTGCAAGGATTACTTGTGCACTTATTGTAAAACTTGAACTTAAACTTCCTACTGGATCTGTAACTACTGTTCCATTTTCAAGCGTTATTTTATCTGGAACAATGTCGATTAATGTATCACTTTCTGGTACTTCAATATCTTTTACTTGCATTATTGCATTTTGCACATCACGAAGTGATATCCCTGCGTATTTATCTTTTACTTCTCTAGTTATGCTATTTTGTACTATTGTTATATATTTACCTGGAATAGTTACATAAGCAGAATTTATTTTTAAATTAGTTTCATCTTCAGCATCTTTTATGGTTTTTGCTAAACTTAGCATTACTTCTTCTTCGTTTATTATTTTACCCTTCTTTAGTCCACTACATTTATATGAGGTATTACATATAATTTCAATTTGTCCAAAGTTGTTAACTTCTCCTACAACTGTGCAAACCTTGCTTGTTCCAATGTCAATACCTACAATGATATCTCCTATTGCCAAGTTAATTCCTCCATTTTTTAATTATAATTTTTTCTTAAGTGTATATATATTACATTTTAAAAAAATTGTCAATAGAATTTGTTATATTTTTGTAATATTTTTGTAATATTTTTGTAATAAATGTTTTTCCAATACCTATTTATCTAACTTTTCAACTTTTTATATAGTAATTCTAGAAAATAATACATCAATTTCAAAAATTTTATGACATAAAAAATACTCAAAAGAAAACCTCTTGAGTATTAATATATTTATACTTCTGGTCCTGCTATAAATTCTCCTGTTCCTTGATTATAAAAGGCTTTATTAGTTATTAAATCAAACATACATACAATTTCATCTTTGTCCTTACATGGAATAAAAATATGTTTTAAATTATACGAGTTATCATAAAATTCTGCATAATAACATTTTGCATATGACCTGTAGCCACTTCCATTATTAAAATTGCCATCACGCGGACATGCCATTAATGAAATAGGAGAATTAGCTCTTATATTGTAGTTACGATTACCTGAGTAAATATTTTCTTTATTAATACTAACACTATAATTATTATGGCAATCATATTCAATGTCATATTTTGTATTTAAATTAATTTTATATATATCATATAATTTTATACCATTCAGAAAGCAAACAATTTTTGAGTCATTATCCAAAGCAAAAAATCTTTCATCTGCTCCATAATTACAACCAAAAATGCAATTTCTAAGAAAAACATTTGATGTAAACTCAATAGTTACATTACATTTCCATGGTTCATTGTCAATTAAATCAGTTATTATATATTGATCTCCTTTACTTTGAATATATTCAATTTGCTTAAAGTCCGATGGTAAAATATTTTTATAATTTACTTTACCATTATTAGAAATTTTATATAATTTATCAGTTTTATAATACCACTCATTATTAGCCAATATTGCTTTAGTTTGCGCATTAAGCATATTTTTTAACTGGTTATTCAAATTATCAGTATTAATAGTTCCTTTACCTTCTACTTGTGCTGCTGATACTGCAAGTTTAATTAATTCTAATTCTTTAGCTTCTTCATTTTCTTTTTTAGCTGTTGTTGCTTTTTGTAATAATCCATTATCCCCTGTTAATGTTGCCACAACTACTCCGTGCCAATATTAAAATTACTATTATTGTTATTATCAACGCAATTAATGTTATTCCTGTTTGCTTTTTCATTTTCTTTTTCCTCCAATTTTCATTTGTTTTGAAACGCAAAAATGAGAGGTAGAATTAAATCTATCCCTCATATATATCACAAATAGAGCATAAAAATGCTTGTCTTTTTTCTTCTATTAAATTACTTGTGTGTGTGTGTGTGTGTTACAGTTTCAAGGTTTTCAAGCATTTTAATTATCTCCTTTTCTTTTGTTTTTATATTTATATTTTATATTATTTTAATAATATTGTAAATAGTTTTTATTTAATTATTATCTTGTTTTTTCTTTCCTAATTTATTTAACCATTTATCTACATAGTATCTTCTTATAATAGCTAAATTTACAAACATTCTTCCTACAAAAACAACAATTGCTGCTAAATAAATATCTACATTTAATTTTTGTCCTAATATTGTTAAAAGAATTGCAAGTATTGCATTTCCAAAAAATCCTGTTACAAATATTTTTAAATCAAAATTTTTCTTTATAACAGATGTAATTCCTCCAAATACAGAATCTAATGCTGCTATAATTGCTATTGCTAAATAACTTGAATATGTATAAGAAATCATTGGTGCATTTATACCAATCAAAGCTCCTAATATACATCCTATTAATATTGCTATAAAAATCATAATTATCCTCCTTTTATTTTGCGTATTTTAAATTTATTTCTCCATCATATTTTAAGATTTTTACTTTATTTATTTTCTCTATAGAAACGTCTTGTCCTATTTTTTTCATTTCATCTACATGTCCACCATTTCCAATTAATGCTGTTTCTAAATATGATGAATTTCCTATTGCTTTTACTACATATGGCGCTAATATTCTTTTTCCATTAACTTTTATAAAAGCTTCATTTATATCTACAATGTCTGACATATTTATAATTCTTTCATCATTAATTGAAATAGCTTCTGCGCCTGAGTTTATTAGCGCATTTACAATAACGAGTAAGTCATCTCCATTTATTCTTGCAACTTCTTCATTATTAGTTTCTCTTAAAGTTACTTCTATTCCTTCTCCTTGTACATCTGTTTTTCCGAGCATCATATTTACTTGTGAAAGTTCTTCATCTACTAGTTTTTCTGTTTCTTCATTTGATTGACTTGTAGATTTATATTCTTCAATCTTTTTCATCGTTTCTTCATACTTTTGATTCGCTTCATCATATTTGCTTTTCCAGCTTGCAAGTTCTGTTCTAAGTTCTGCTTCTCTCATATTTTCTATTGAAGTAATGTCTGTTTCATTAACAATTTTAAATTGCATAAACATTATCATTATTAAAGCAAAGCAAGCTATTCCTATAGTTATAGCCATAGTTATCTTACCTTTTTTTATGTTCTTCTTCATTATTGCCTCCTATCATTATTTTATAGTTTTAGCATATTTATAATCTACTACACCTGTATATTTAGGTATTGTTATATTATTTGATTTTTTAAGGTTTGCTCCTACACTTGCATTTTTCAAAATTTCTAGATATCCTCCTGGTCTAGATAATCCTGCAAGTTGCTCAGGAAGTCCAATTGCTTTTATCTCAAATGGTGAACCAACTTTTTCTCCATTTATATATATAATATTTCCTCCACATGAAATACTTGTAGTTGGTATCACTCTTTGCTCATTTATTGATATTGCCTCTGCCCCTGCATTTTTTAGTTCATTTACTACTCCTAAAATATCAACATCATGTACTAACAAAGTATTAGGATTTAATACATTATTAGAATCTTTTTTGCTATCACTTAAAGTAACAATTACGCCTTCTCCTGTTACTTCTGCTAATCCTATTTGCTTATTTCCTTCTTTTATTTGTTCTTCTTTTTCAGTTAATTCTGAATTATTTTTTGTTGAATCTTGTCTTTTTTCTTCTAACTCTTTTTCAGCTCTTTCCAAATCTTTATATTTATTATCATATTTTTCTTTATACTTTAATACTTCAGCTCTTAAATTATTTTCTTCATAATTATGACTTACTGTTGAGTTTGACTCTTCTACTGTTTTTATTTGTACACATATTCCTAAAGTTAATGCAAAACACATTAAGCCTAGAACAATACTTATCATCTTTTTGTTTAACACTTTTTTGTTATTATTTTCTTCCAAAATAATTCTCCTTTCTATGTTTTTTCTTTAAAATATGGTTGAAATTTATTATTTATATCTCCATTTACAAAGATTTCTCCTTCTTTTCCTGTTTCTTGCTCCATAATTGCTAAAACATAAAGCATTTTATTACTTAAGTTAGATACATCTCCTAAATGGATTTTCTTTTTTTGTTCTTCTATGTAGATAATATAATCGTTTTTATCTGTAATGTCAATACTTGTTATTCTACCTTCTAATCCATTTTCTGTACTTGAACTCATTATTTTTATTACATCTTCTAATTTATCCAAATCTTCATTACTTAATCTTTTTCCTAAATTTAATTCTTCTTCCATTGTAGCTCCATAGATTATTGGTAATCCTTTACTTTCTTCTGATATTTCTAATAAATATCCTTGATTATTTATATAAACATATTTTTCCATATAATCTATACTAAATTTTGGAATCCTTTCTTTAACATTAATCTCAATGTTATTAGGTAATTTTCTTTCTATTTCTACACTTTCTATATAAGGATTTTCCTTTATTTTATTTAAAACATCATTTTTATTAAATTTAAAAATATTTTCATCTGGTTTCAATTCAGACAAACTAACAATTGTTTCACTAGATATAATTTCATTATTTACTACTGCTATTTCTTTTATATTAAAAATTGGTGATGTAAGTGCAAATATTATTGAGCCTCCTATTAATGCTACAAATAAAAAAATTGATAAGAATACTTTTAGCCTTTTATTTCTTTTTATTCTTTTCTTTTCTTTTATATCCATTTTTTTCTTTTGCTGTACTTCTTTTTTTATTCTATTTTTATTTGTCATTTGTATTACTGTTTCTGTTTCCATATCAAATCCGTAACTTTCATGATGCTTATTTTTTGAGGCTATTCTTTTTTCTTTATTAATATTGGTTCTATTTTTTGAAACTTTTTTACTAGCTTGTCCTTTTTTATTATTTGATTTCTTCTTTAATTTTGATAATTTATCCAAATTTATTCCTCCTTTAATAGGTTATACTAATATATAAGGGCATTTAAGCCCCTATATATTAGTGAATTTGTATATCCACACCTATATTTTTCAACTTTTGTTCAAATCTTTCATATCCTCGTAATATATATTCTATATTTTCTATCTTTGTTATTCCTTTTGCTACTGTTGCAGCTAGAACTAATGCTGCTCCTCCTCTTAAATCAGTTGCTTTTACATTTGCTCCATATAGTTTTCTTGTACCTTTTATAATTGCTGTTCTTCCTTCTATTGTCACTTTGGCACCCATTCTAATTAATTCTTGAATGTACTTATATCTATTTTCAAATATATTTTCTACTATTATGGATGTTCCTTTTGCTATTGTAAGTAATGCTCCAAAAACTGATTGCATATCTGTTGGAAATCCTGGATATGGCATTGTTTTTATATTAACTGCTTTTATTTTTTTAGGAGCATTTATTTCTATTTGCGATTTTTTTACATTTAATTTGCATCCAGCTTCTTCTAATTTGTCAATCATTGGTATTAAATGTTCTTCATTTATATTTTTTATTAATAAATTTGCATGATTTGCTGCTGCTAAGCATAAAAATGTTCCTGCCTCTATTCTATCTGGCATAATGTTATAGCTTACATCTTTTAAATGCTTTACTCCATCAATTTCAATTTGACTAGTTCCAGCTCCTTTTATTTTTGCTCCCATTTTATTTAAGAAATTTTGTAAATCTATAATTTCTGGTTCTCTTGCTGCATTTGTAATCACTGTCTTTCCGTTCTGCCAAACAGCTTGCAAGAATCGCATTTTCTGTTGCTCCTACACTTGGAAATTCTAAGTCTATTTTTTCTCCCACTATTTTATCACATATGCATTCAATATTTCCATAGTTTTTTGTAATATTTATTCCTAATTTTTCAAAAGCTTTTAAATGTAACTCTATTGGTCTTGAACCAATATCACATCCGACCTGGATAAGAAAAAACAGCTTTTTTATGTTTTCCGACTAATCCACCAGCTAAAATAACAGATGATCGCATCTGCCTCATCAAATCTTCTGGTATTTCATATTTATCAATTTTGCTTGTATCTATAATTATTTTATTAGACTTTTTTGTTACATTTCCTCCTAATTTTTTTAAAATTTCAAACATCATTTTAGTATCATGTATATTAGGTACATTATATAATGTGCTTTTTCCTCCATTCAATATTGTTGCTGCAATAATTGGCAAAGCTGCATTTTTTGAACCAGAGATTTCTACCTCTCCTTCTATTTTCTTTCCTCCTTTTATTATGTACTCTGACATGGTTTTACCACCTTTCACTTTATTTTGCTATATATTATGTTTTCTTTACGTAAAAAGTGAATAGTACTAAAACATAAAAAATTCTGAAATTTCAAACTATTTATTGAAATTCCAGAATCTACATATATATTATATTAAATCATATTTTTCTTAATATTGTTATTCTATCTTTATAATTTTCTAATATTGTTTCGTTTTTTTCTACAGTGTCTTTCAAATTTTTTATTTGTTCTTTATATAATAATGTTAATTTTTCTATTTGTAAATTTGATAAATCTTGTTCAAGTATATATCCTGCTTCATACTGTTGTTGTAGCTCTATAATTTTTTGCTTATCTTTTAATTCTTCTATTACATTAGAAGTTACATTATATTTCTCTATTTTTACTTCTTCTCCAATTTCTTTAAATACTAGTTTTTTAAAAAATCGTTTTATTATTTTGAATATATTTAATTTTTCCTTTTCTATTAAAGATTTATCTTCCATCTACTATTTTCCTTTCTTTTTTATAATTAGTCTCCTTTAAAATCTGCTTGTCCTTTATTATCTTCATTAGTTAGGTTTTCATAAGAAGCTAGTAATTCTTCTGCTTGTCTTTTTTTTATTTCTTGATTTTCTATATTCTTTTCCAATTCTTTTTTGTCACGTTTTAGTGTTTCTAGTTCAGAAATCGATTCTCTAATTTTGCCCTCTGTTATACTTACTTTTTTGATTTCTTCTGTCAAAGTTACATCTACTTCTCCTCTTAAATATTGCCTAACTAATTCACAAACATTTTTATTACAAATCAATCTTCCATTCGCTTTTAGATAACTAATACACATATCTACGTCTTGTTCTGTTGGTGTAACTTCTTTTCCATCAATTAATATTTTAGTCGAACTTAAATATGATTTTTTATTAAATGGTTTAGAATATATTTTATATGCTTGCTTTTGTTTATATAATTCCCTTATTATTTCTGGCTCCATATACTTTTTTTTGGCAAATATAATAAGTTCATCTATAGTTGTGTTTGATTTTGAAATATATTCTTCGATAGTTATCTGTCCTCTTCCTAATTTTTCAGCCAAAGACATTAATCCTAAAAATCTTTTTCTTCTTGAATTTTCAATTTCTTCCATATATTCCTTACTTTTTCCACTTTTAGTATATCCATCTCTATCATATCCATCTTTGTCATATCCTTCTGCATCATATCCAAGTGAATTGTACTTTGTGTTTGTATCTTTATTTATTCCTTCCTTATCAAATCCATTTTTATTATACCCACCTCTGTCATATCCTTTTTTATCATATCCTTCTTTATTATATCCGTCTCTATCATATCCTTTTGGGTCATATCCTTCTTTATTATATCCATCTCTTCCGTATCCATCTTTGTCATATCCATCTTTGTCATATCCTTCTACATCATATCCGTTTCTATTATATCCGTCAAAATCATAACCATACAAATCATACATTAATTTTGTTTCAGCATGAATTTTATCCTTTCTAAATCCCCTTCTATTAGTATGTTTTTTCTTACTATATCCTTCTTTATCATAGCCATTTTTATCATAGCCTTCTTCATCATACTTTGTTCCTGTATTTTTATGTATTCCTTTTGCATTAAATCCTCTTCTATTATATCCTTCTCTATCAAAACCATTTACTACATTGTATCCTTCTCTATCAAAGCCTTCCTTATTGTACCCATCTTTATTATATCCTTCTTCATCATATTTTGTTCTTGTATCTTTATGTATTCCTTTTGCATTGAATCCACTTCTATTATATCCTTTTTTATCATATCCTGTAATATCGTATCCTTCCCTATCGTATCCTTCTTTATTATAGCCGTTTTTATTATATCCATATTCATTATATTTCATTTTTGTTTTTTTATGCAGTCCTTTTCTATCAAATCCCATACTACTATACCCGTCTCTATCATATCCAAATCTATCGTATCCATCTATATTGTATCCATCTTTATTATATCCTTTTTCATCATATTTTGTTCCTGTATCTTTATGTATTCCTTCTTGATTGAATCCTTGTCTATTATATCCTTCTTTATTATATCCGTTCTTATTATAACCATATTCATCATAGCCTTTTTCATCATACCTTTTTTTTGTTTCTATATGTAATCCGTATTTATCAAATCCTCTTCTGTCATATCCTTCTTTATTATAGCCTTCTATATCATATCCCTCTTTATTATAGCCATACTTATTGTAACCTTCTACATCATAGCCTTCTTTATTATATCCATTTTTATCATAGCCAAATATATTATATCCTTCTTTATCAAATCCATATCTATCACAACCATCTCTATCATATCCATCTATATCATAGCCATCACTGTTATATCCTTCTTTATCAAATCTTTCTTTTGTCTCTCTATGTATTTTATATATATTAAATCCTCTTCTATTATATCCATCTTTATCATAGCCGTTTTTATCATAGCCTTCTATATCATAGCCTTCTTTGTCAAATCCCTTTATATCATAACCTTCTCTGTCATAACCATCTTTGTCATATCCTCCCATATTATATCCATCTTTATCATAACTATTATATGCTCTATTTTTTTTCATATAATCCCCCAAATAATTAATGTTTCTTATAATATATTATATCATTACTCTAAGAATATTTTTAAAATGTTGTCAAAAAATAATATTTTTGTAATATAAGTGTAACGTTTTTTAAATACAATAATATAAGAATTCTATTTTCTTATTCTTTTTAAAAATGTATATAAATAAATTTCATATAATGATTTTTATGCTAATATATTTATAGTTCTTATTTTACATTAATCAATATTTATTTTATGCACTGGGTATTTTTCTTCTTTTAAAATATCTTTTATAACTTTTGGTTTTATTGGATATGTATCTATTTTGTCTAAATCTAACCAATAATATTTCATATAATCTTTTCCTTCCATATTATATAAAGTTCCATCAAATAATTTATCTTTTTCATCTTTAAATTCTGCCTCATAGATAAACATGTATTCATGATATCTCTTACCTTCTAAATTAAAGAAATTTTCTATTGTTGCTGCATACCTTTTTATTTCTATTTCTTTTCCAAGTTCTTCTTTTATTTCTCTTTTTATTGTATCTTCTGAATTTTCTCCTAATTCAATTCTCCCGCCAATTATACAATGATAATCCATACCATCAGTTTTATGAAAAAGAACTTTATTATTATGTTTTATAATACATGCTGCTCTTATATTTAATTTATAATCTTCTATATTAAATGATATATCCATTTTATACCTCACACAAAATCATAATATTTTATATAAAAAGAAGCTATTTCTAGCTTCTTCCTATGAATTCATATATTTATACGTTTACACAAAACTCTTATTTTTTGTTTACTAAATCTTTTAATGCTTTACCAGCTTTGAAAACTGGAGCTTTTGATGCAGGTATTTTGATTTCTTCTTTAGTTTGTGGGTTTCTTCCTTTTCTAGCTGCTCTTTTTCTTACTTCAAAAGATCCAAATCCAACTAATTGAACTTTTTCTCCTTTTGTTAATGCACCTGTTACAACTTCTACGAAA
Source organism: uncultured Clostridium sp. (assembly GCA_946411515.1). GTDB lineage: Bacteria > Bacillota > Clostridia > TANB77 > CAG-508 > CAG-269. Next base: position 172,927 of record CAMKEH010000002.1, on the reverse strand, counting down.
GCGTTTACTGAGCTTTCAGCTGCTTTTTTTGTGTCTCCTGTTTTTGCAGCCATTGCTGCGATTAATTCAGCTTTGTTCATTTAAATTACCTCCTATAAGATTTAAAGTTTATGTACTTCTAATGTCTGAACGAAGCACTAGATGTACCTATTTATTAGTATTCTCCAAAAATAGATAAAATCCTTCTTTTTTTTTCATTTTTTTGTATATTTTAATATATTTTTAATTTTTCAAGAACTTTACAAATTTTACTTCCCATTGGAATTTTTAAAATTTCTTCTTTATTAAATATTTTTAATACTACTATTGCTAATGCATAAATAATTACTGCAACTCCGATTGCTACTATTGTAGCCATTTTTCCATTTATTATTCCTAAAAGTTTTGAATACGTAAAATATGAACATATTCCCATAATTGCTGTTGCGATTACTGGTTTAATTACAAATTTATTAAATGTTAAATTTAATTTTATATTTCGCATTAATGAAGTTATTGCTATTGTAAATGCAACCGCATGACATGCAACTGATGCCCATGCTGCACCATTTACTCCTATTTCTGGTATTGGAACTAAAATTAAATTCAATATTAACTTTACAATTACTCCGTATACCTAAAGAAATAGCAGGTATTCGTAATTTCCCATATCCTTGCAGTGCTCCATTTATCGTCTGGTCTAATATTGTAAATAAAATTGTTAATGAGCTTATTTGTAATATCACTTCACCTGCACTTTGTTTTGGAAATAATAGGTTTAATATTGGTCCTGCAAATAAACACATTCCAACAGTACAAGGCAGTCCTATTAACATTGATATTAATAGAGAAAATGATGTTTTTTCTGTTATAGCTTTTTTATCTCTTTTGGCTTTAGCAGCAGATATTGCAGGTACTAGTGCTGTAGCAAAAGCTACATTTATGGATAGTGGTAAACTTGTTAGCATATCTACTTTTCCACCAAGTATTCCATATTGTGAAACTGCCATATCTTCTGGCATAAACTGTTTTAAACTTCTTACAACTGTAAATGAATCTATATTTTTGTTTAACGAAGACATAATAGCTGTTAATGCAATTGGTATAGAAACAAGCAATATTTTTTTAATTATAGTTCTTACTCTTTCATATTTATAATTTACTGTAGATTTTATTTCTGAAGCAATTTCTTTACTTCTTACTTTATAGAACAAATATAAATATCCAAATCCAGCCATTGTTGCAAGAGTAGTTGCTAAAGTAGCTCCTCCTGCCATCCATTCTGTAGATACATTAGATATAATTGCAATAATTTCTACTAATATAATAGTAAGTGCTGTTTTAAATACTTGTTCTAGTGATTGTGACCTTGCTGTAGCTTTTATATTTTGTCTACCATTAAAATATCCTCTCATAACAGATGATATTGCAACAAAGAATATTGCAGGTGATAAGGCAACTAAAGTCATTTCTGCTTCAGGTATTTGTAGCCAGAAATTTGCAATTGCGTAAGCTCCAAAAAATAACATTAAGCTTCCAACTAATCCTATAACACTAAATGTTGCAAATGCTATTTTAAATATTCTATGAGCTCCTTTATGGTCTCCGATTGCAACTCTTTCAGCTATAAGTTTTGATATTGCACTTGGTACTCCTATAGAAGAAATCGTAAGTAGCATTGCATATATCTGATATCCTGCTGCTACAATTCCATTTCCTTTATCTCCAAATCCTGATCTGTTTGTTAAATATAATGTATATACCATTCCTAGTAATTTTATCAGGATTTGTGAAAATATAAGAGTTACTACTCCTTGGAGAAATGTTTCTTTTTTATATGTTTTTTTATCTGTTTCTTCTTTTGACATTAATGACATTAAATCACTCCTAATTGTTATCTCTTATTTCATTTTACTTTTCTATTATAAATTTAATTACTAAAATATTCAATAGTTTTGAAAAAATTACCAGTCAATTTTGTAAAATAGTACTATTAGTTTTATTTTAAAGTCTTACTCTCATAATTAATTCTAGTTTTTGGATAATTTTGTAAATTCCTATTGACAAGTTTTTATTTTTGAATTATATTTGTTATATTGCTGGAAAAAATAGGTAATTTTGTCGAAATGATCATTTTACTATTTATAAATTAAGGAGAGAAACAAATGTTAAATTTTGCAATATGTGATGATAATTTAAATATCTTAGATAAGTTAGAAAAAATGCTTGATGTAATATTTATAAAGAATAATTTTGAAGCTTCTGTATCGTTTAAAAGCGATAGTACAGAGGCTATGTTAGACTATGTTCGTAGTAATAAAATTGATGTTATTATGTTAGATATTAATTTAAAGTCAAATAAAAGCGGTTTAGATTTAGCAAATGAAATAAGAAAAATCAATAAAGACGTTTACATTATTTTCACAACTGGTCATCTTGAATATGCAATGCTTGCTTACAAATATAAAACTTTTGATTATATTGCTAAGCCTATTACTTATGAAAGATTAGAAGAAACTATAAAAAGATTATTTGATGATATTAATGGTTTGCCTAAAAAATATCTAAAAATTGATAATAAAAACACCATAATCGATCAAGCAGAAATTCAATATATTAAAAGAGATGGTATGAAACTTGTTTTTCATACAGCTTCTCGTGATTACGATACTTATAGTTCTTTTAATAAATTTCAAGACAGATTACCAGAAAATTATCAAAGATGTCACAAATCTTGTATTGCTAATCTTGATCAAATTAAGGATGTTGAACCCGTATCAGGTATTATAACTTTTAAAGATGGTTCTACTTGTGATATTGGACCAAAATATAAAAGTGATTTAATGGAGGTTTTAAAAAATTATGGAAATTTTGAATAATATTTGGATAGCTTTAAGTACACCAAATGAAACTTTAACTAATGCGTTAGTGCCTATTATGGGGATTATTGAAGCAATTTTAACTATGAATCTATTCTTAACAATTCTTAATATATACCCTACTAAAAAACAAAAATTATTATATATTATATTAGTTTTTATATGTAGCATATTTACTATTTATTTTATACCTAACCCATTTAATATTTTTGTAAATTATATAATAAATCTATTACTGATCTTTTATATATTTAAGTTATCTATATTTAAAAGTATTATAGCAATTTTTTGTCCCGTTATCATATTTGGTTTAATTGGATCTCTAATTTCCAATCCATTCTTTACCCTACTAAATATTTCATCTGAACAAATGGCATCAATTCCTATTTATAGGATATCTTATCTAGTAATAATGTACATATTTATGATTTTAATAATTTTGATAATTAAATATAGAAATATTACTTTAAATTTATTAGAAGAAATTGACACTAAAACTAAAGTTTCTATACTTCTAAATATTATTTTAGGTTTAACAGCTTTGATAACACAATGTATTATTGTATTTTTCTACACAGATATTTTACCTTTATGGTTAACATCTTTAAGTTTTTTATCCTTACTTACATATATATCAATAAGTATATACAGTCTAACAAGAGTTATGAAATTAACTTTAACTACCAAAAAGTTAGAAAGTGCAGAAGCATATAATTATACTTTACGTGTCTTACATGATAACGTTAGAGGTTTTAAGCATGATTTTGATAATATCGTTACAACTATTGGTGGATACATAAATACTAATGATATTAATGGTCTAAAAAAATATTATTTAGAATTAGAAGATGATTGCGAAAAAGTAAATAACTTATATATTTTAAATCCCGAAATAGTGAATAATTATGGTATCTATAACCTTTTGACTAAAAAATATAATGAGGCTGACTCTAAAAACATTAAAGTTAATATAACATTTTTATTGGATTTAGGTAATCTTCATATGAAAATATATGAATTTGCTAGAATTTTAGGAATATTACTTGATAATGCAATTGAAGCTAGTTCAGAATGTAATGAAAAAATAATAAATTTAACTTTTAGGAATGATACTAAAAATTCTAGAGAATTAGTCATTATTGAAAATACATATACTAATAAGGAAGTTGATACAGATAAAATATTTGAAAAAGGTATTTCAGAAAAAGAAAATCATACAGGACTAGGTTTATGGGAAGTTAGAAAAATCATAAAGAAAAATAGTAATGTTAATTTGCATACTTCAAAAAATAATAAGTTCTTTTCTCAGTCATTAGAAATTTATTATTAACAAAAATTAAAGAAAGTAGTTTTTTATCTACTTTCTTTTTTAGGATTGTATTTATATAACTTTTAAGTTATACATTGGTAAAAATATATACTTCGAACTATTCTTACCAATGGATTTTAATTAGTCTTTTTTTATCATACTAGTTGGCATTTGTGGTTGATGCCAAGCCCACCAAATAAAACAAGATGTATTTGTTGCTTTTGCATATTTTTCTGCTGTTTTTGCTAAAAATTTTAACATAACATTTTCCTCCTTTGTAAATATATTTAATAAAAATATTACCGGTATATATTTTTTATTAAACTAATTCATTTGAAGCATTTCCATATACTTCATATCCATATTTATTATTTGTTATCTTATATACAAATTTGGTTATTGTTATAGTTTGAAATAAATTTGCTAATATTAAAATATTACTTATCATATTATTAGGAACAATCGCTGCTACTAATAAACCAATTGTAAATGATATATATGAAACAATTTGTTTCTTTTTTCTTACTTTTTTACTTAATATTGGTACACTCTCTGTATCTGCGGGTGCATATAGCTTTATCATTATCATTCCAAATATCCATACACTTACGATTACTATATATTTCACAATATCTGTCATTACAATGTATTTAGAAACAAATGGAATTATGCAATAAAATATACAAGTAAATAATAAACAACCAATATGTGTTTTTAGATGCACTCCTCCTGATGCTCCTTTATATATAAACAATGCTACAAATGTAAATAATGCCCATTCAAATATTCCTAATATGTACGCAACTAAGAGCATAACAAAAGTTTTAGGTATCTCACCAAATATATTTTGTAATCCATAGTTGATTACTTCTGCTCTTTCTTCATCTATTTCTGGATTTTCTTCTCTTATCTTTTGTGTTAAAAAGGCACAGATTTTATCTAACATTTTCTCTCACCTCTTCTATGATGAGATTTTATCATCTGAGTTATACAATATTACTTTTATTTTGCAAAATGCAGTTTTTAATTTATAAAAATTTACTTTTCGAATTTCATAAAACATTTTTACAATATAAAAGCAATTTTGAAACTAAATTTAAAAATATTTTATAATATCTATATATTAAAAGATATGTACTAATGTTAAATTCAAAATTTATACTAATTACTGAAATTATAAATATGGGAGATAAATATGGAAAAGAAATGTAAAATATGTAGTACTACAGAAGATGTTAATTTCGATGGGATGTGCAAAAAATGTTATGATGAGAGTATAATAATTTCAAAAGAAACAATTAAAAATGAAACTAAGAATAAAAATGAATTTATTAAGAATATGAAGGAAAAAATAAAAAATATTATATCAAAAGAAAATGCAAAAACAATAATTATAATTATTTTATCTATCTTGCTTTTATCTAGCATATTGTTAGGAAATACAAAAAGAAATATGGAGTTAAATAATCAAGTAGAAAATTTAACATCTCAAATAGAAAACTTTAAGAAGCATATTAATGATTTAAACGCTAAATTAGATAAATCTAAAAAAGACCTGACAGAAAATGAAAATCAAATTAATAATCTGCAAACTCAAAAAGAAACATTAGAAAAAGATAAGCAAAAATTGCAAGAAGAAAATAATAATTTAGAAACTAAAAACAATGAATTAAATCAAGAGGTTGAACAATTAAAAATATCTAAGGCTAGTAAATCTACTTCAACTAATTATTCATTATCTTCACAAAAATCAGTTTCAACAGCTTACTCAAATTCTTACACTGTATATATTACTAATACTGGTAATAAATATCATAGAGATGGTTGTAGTTATTTAAGAAAAAGTCAAAAGTCTATAGATAAAAATTCAGCTATTGCTCAAGGATATACTCCTTGCAGTAGATGTAACCCTTAATTGATAATAAAATACACAAATAAAAAAATAGAGTTTCAGAGAATTCCTGAAACCTTTATTTTATTGGTAGCGAAGATGTGATTCGAACACATGACCCTTCGGGTATGAACCGAATGCTCTAGCCAACTGAGCTACTTCGCCATATTTAATTAACGATACTTATTATAAATGTAGTTTTTCCATTTGTCAAGATAAAAATACAAGAAATTTTAGTTTCCTGTATTTTTTATTTTTCTTGCTCATACCCCTTTTCTTGTATATTTCCTTTGTTTTTATTCATTTTAATTGCTTCTGTTTGAGCTTTTTCAACTACAGAAGTTTTTGATGATTTTCTTTTTTTCTTATCTTTATGCTCTAACATCTTTTCTAAGTTAGCTATTGCTTTTTCATCTATACTATCAGCATTGGCTTTTTTCCATTCTTGATAACCTTTATCATTTTCATCTTTATTTTCTATTTCTTCATCTGAAATAAAAAAATTTCTAATTGTTTCTAACCAAGCTGTATTCTTTTCTCTAACTTTTGTCATATATAACCTTAAAGTTTCCTTTAAGTTTTCACCTCTCTTATTATTTTATAAACATTTCAATACTATTTTAACATAAAATACAAGAAAAATCAAGTTTTTTTACAGCTTTTGTAAATCAACTTGATTTCTTCTTCATTTATATAAATTTCACTATCTTACATATTCATTTAATGGTCTTATTTTGTAATATAAATCTCCCATTTCTTCTGTTGGAACATATCCTGATTTTGAATTTATGACATCTGGAATTCTATTTACTACACTTCCACAAGTAAGTTCAACTGTAGCAGGTCTATTAATTATTAATGTTGTTTCAGGTTCTCCAATTACTGTCCATTCATTTTTATCGAAATCATCTTTTGAATATACTTTTCCTATACATTCACTTTCAATTGTTATTCCTTCTTCAGTTTCAGTAGTAACAACTGCACTCATTCCTGTTGCATCTCCTGCTTTAACTGTCATTCCTAATGTTGAAGAATATATATCTTCGTTATGTGTTTGTGGTACTGTTTTTTGCGTTTGAGATTTAACTGTTAATCCTAATTTATCACATAACCAACCATTTACATTCCACATATACGATGGTAAGTATTCTCCTCTATTTATCATATCTTGTCTTTCTTCATCTGATATTCTATCTACTGAAGCTACTTGCTTATCAAATTCTTCTAATGTAAGTCCTGCACCATGAGCTTCAGCTAATGCTATTCCATAGTCTTCTACATTATAACTTGAACTTCCTTTTATCTTTTTAATTGTTTGCGTAGAACCTGCTATAGAAGAAATCAATTGCCCCCAATATATATCTTGATATCCGCTTCCTGTTATTGTACAATTATTTTTCTTTGCTAATTCGTCTATTTTTTTAGTTATTTCTGGATTAGAATTCATAGGATAAAAAGCTTCTTCACATGTTGTAATAGCATTTATTCCAAGTTTTGCGCATAACATCAAACTCTCTTCTACATCTTTAATTAAGCTCATTGTAGTTATAATTGCAATATCTGGTTTTACTTCTTGCATCATTTTTTCAGCATCTTGAACAGAAACTATCTTTACACCTTTATTTTCTGTTCCCATTATTTCACCAATATCTTTTCCAACAACATCTGGATTTGCATCTACTGCTCCTACTATCTCTCCTCCTTTTTCATAAACATATCTCATTGTGTATACACTCATTTTCCCTGTCCCATATTGAACAACTTTTACTTTTCTATCCATATAAAAAACTCCTTTCAATTTATATAAATTATTAACTTTTTTCGTTTTTTTATACAATATTAATATGAATTTTGAAACATTTTATCTCTGTCCCTCTTGTTCCAAAAATCTTTTTAACACATTTGCAAATCTCTTACATGCAAATGGTAAGTTTTCTTCAAATGTTTTTTCATTTTTACCATTTGGACTGTCTGAAACGCTTCTTATAACGATAAATGGCATTTCATTTAAGTATGCCACTTGTGCTATTGCTCCACATTCCATGTCTACTACATCTGCATCAAACTTTGATCTTATTTTATCTTTCATTGCTACATCTGTACAAAATATATCTCCTGTAGCTACTATTCCTAATTTTATATTATAACTTTTTTCTTCTACATTTTTTATTGATTCTATCATTCTTGAAACTAATTGGCTATCACACTCTATATTGTCACCTATTCCAGGTATGTATCCTTTACTATGTCTAAATGCTGTTATATCAAAGTCATGTTGAACTGTATGCTTTCCAATTAATACATCTCCTATATCTAGATCATCATTAATACTTCCTGCTACTCCAACATTCATTATATAATCTATATTAAATTTATCTATTAATTCTTGAGTTGCTCTTGCTGCATTTACTTTTCCAATTCCACAATGTACTACAATGCATATGCATTCTCCTATTTTTCCTATTATAAATCTTGTTTTATTTATTTGTTTTATTTCTACATCCTCTAGAATTTCTTCTACCGCTTCTAATTCTTCTTGCATTGCCACTACTATTCCTATTTTTTTCATAAAATAATCACCTCTTTCAAAAGTATTATATCTTATAGATTTTTTTTATTCAAGTCTTTTATTTTTAGAATTTTTTTGTTAATACTTGCCACATTTTGATTTTTAGTATAATATAATATCATAAATTGAAAAATTGCAAAAAAATTTTAAGAAAGGAGGATTTTGTTTTAAATAAATTTGGCGCCTGGACATTTCTATAATGTTGACGAGGTCTAGAGTTATCGAAAGATTCGGCGGATGCTCTAGTGGCTTTAACTTAAAGTCATAAGTATTAATAAAAAAAGCAGTAGTGATATTGTAACAAAGGTTAATACATTTAAGTTTTATTTGCATGCTTTCAATTCCAAAATTAAATTCTAAGGAGGATTACTATGTGTGGAATTGTAGGATACATAGGAACAAAAAAAGCAAGTCCTATACTTATTAATGGACTTCTAAGATTGGAATACAGAGGATATGATTCAGCAGGTATTTCAACAATTGAAAATAATGGTCTTTCTATTATGAAGGATAAAGGAAGAGTTAAAAATTTATATAATTTACCAGGGATTGATAATTTAAAAGGAACTATTGGTATTGCTCATACCAGATGGGCAACTCATGGAAAACCTTCAAAAGAAAATTCTCATCCTCATATGGATAATTCTAAATTATTTAGTGTTGTTCATAATGGAATTATTGAAAATTATAATGAATTAAGAAAATTTTTATCAGAAAAAGGATATACATTTTATTCTCAAACTGATACTGAAATAGTTCCAAATCTAATTCATTATTATTATGAAAAAATAAATGGAACTGATATTAATAAATTATTAAAAGCTGTCAAAAGTGCATGTTTAGATTTGAAAGGAAGTTTTGCTTTAGAAATAATTTGCAAAGACTTTCCTGATAATATGGTTGTAGTTAGAAAAGATAGTCCTTTAGTTATTGGAAAAGGTGAAGATGAAAACTATATTTCTTCAGATATACCTGCTATTCTTTCTTTTACAAGAGAATTCTATCTTTTAGAAGATTTAGAATTTGTATTATTATCAAGAACTGATGCAAAATTCTATGATAAAGATTTAAATCCAATTGATAAAAAAGTTCAAACAATTGAATGGAATGCATCAAGTGCTGAAAAAGATGGTTTTGAAGATTATATGTTAAAAGAAATATATGAACAACCAACTGCAATTAGAGAAACTATTGGAGCAAAAATAAGTGAAGATTCTAAATGTGAATTTGAAGAATTAAACTTTACAAAAGAATATTTACAAAGTATTAATAAAATATATCTTGTTGCTTGTGGTACAGCGATGCATGCTGGACTCGCTGCAAAAAATATGTTAGAAAAAATTTGCAAAATACCTACTGAAGTTGATATTGCTTCAGAATTTAGATATAGAGATCCAATTATTGATGAAAAAACTTTATGTATTTTTATTTCTCAATCAGGTGAAACTGCAGATACAATTGCTGCTCTTAAACTTTCTAGACAAAAAGGTGCTAAAACTTTAGCAATTAGTAATGTTATTGGAAGTTCTATCACAAGAGAAGCTAATTATTCTATTTATACTCATGCAGGACCAGAAATTGCAGTTGCATCTACTAAAGCTTATACTTCTCAAGTTATGCTTTTAGCAATACTTACAATTTATTTTGCAGAAATATTAGAAATATCTAAAGAAAAAATAACTAATCTAAAAAAAGATATTTTAGAACTGCCTTCAAAAATAGAAGAAACATTAAAATGTAGCTGTACTATAAAGGAATTTGGACATAGAATTTACCAAGAAAAAGATGTATTTTTCTTAGGTAGAGGAATTGATGAAACAGTTGCAAGAGAATCTGCTTTAAAATTAAAAGAAATCTCATATATTCATGCAGATAGCTATCCAGCAGGAGAATTAAAGCATGGTCCAATAGCTCTTATTGAAAATAATATAACTGTTGTAAGTATTATGACAGATGAAAAATTAGTAGAAAAAACTGTAAGTAATATTCAAGAAGTAATTACTAGAGGAGCTAAAACTTTAGTTGTTACAAACCAACCAGTAGATGATAAAATGTTTGATACAGTTATTCATATACCTAAAACAAATACTTTTATTTCACCTATCCTTTCAGTAATACCACTTCAATTACTTAGCTACTACATTTCTAAAGAAAAAGGATTAGATGTTGATAAACCTAGGAACTTAGCTAAATCAGTTACAGTAGAATAAGTATAAAAATACTCTTTAAGGAAAACCTTAAAGAGTATTTTTTCTTATTTACAATCAAACGACAATATTTAGTATAATATATAAATTCTTTATTTTTTATAAATAAATTGTTCCATCTACACAATTTATTTTTTCAACATTATCATTAACTTTCCATTGATTAGATTTATTTACTTCATTCCACTCTTCTATTGTCCCTAGATAGTATATTTCTTTTAAATTAGAATTATTTCTAATACTCCATGTTCCAAGTTTATTTACATTTTTTCCAAAAACTATTTTTTCTAATTTATCCATAGAATAAAATACACTTCCGTCTATTTGTTTAGCATTTATATTTATATTTGAAATATTATCACAATTTTCAAAAGCATTATCTTTTATTACATTAACTGTACTAGGAACTATTACTTCTTGTAAATATTTATTGTAATAAAAAGCACATTCACCTATTTCTTCCACTTCACTTGGTATTATGAAATTACCTCTTTTGGCAGGTGGATACATATATATCTTTTTACCATCTTTTGAATATAATACTCCTTCTATAACTTTATACTTTGTATTCTCTTTATTTATTATTACTTTTGCTATATTTGAGTTAACAAATTGGGCTCCATTAATATCAATTTTATTGGAACATACAATTAAATTTTCTAAATTACTATTATTTCTAATTCCCCAATTCTCTATTTTTTCTACATTTTCTCCAACAGTTATATTTATTAGGTTACTTTCACAATAAATTGAATCTTTACAAATTGTATTACAATTTAAATATATACTTTCTACATTACTCATAAAAGCAAAGCCTTGTGAATTAATTTTAGTTATAGTTTTAGGTATTATTATGCTTTTAATTGTTTGATTTTTATAGAAAGCTTTTGATTTTATTTGAGTAATAGATTTTCCTTCAAATTTTGCTGGTATAACTAATCCTTTCCCATTAAAACCACCTATTCCAGCTACAGTATATGTTCCATCATCTAACAATTCATATTCTAGTCCTTGGCTTTCTCCATAATATGTCACTGTAATATTAGTATCTCCTTGTATTTCTCCTGAAACTATATATTGATCTGGTTCATAATTTGCTATTGTTGGTGATTCTACTTCATAGCTTCCATCTGAGATTACTCTTTGATAAGTTGGAGCTGCTTCTGTTCCATTCTCGAATATATAACTTATTTTTAATATTCCTGCTACGCTAATTACCTGTGATAACCATGTTCTTTCTTGTTGATCTTCCCCTATATAATTAAGTTTATCTTCTTTTATTTCTAATTTATTTGCATACTTATTATTAAAACTTTGAATTTTTTCTTTCATTGCATCTGTAAAAGATTTTTCATCATTATAGCTACTTCTTCTTACATTAAATTTGTTCTGTCTATTTCCCATACTACTTGCATAATCTTCCGTTATTGCAAGTTTCAATTCTTCATTATATTGCTGTATCTCTGTTATAAATTTAGATTCACTTGTTTTCCATAATAATCCATTATCTCCTGTTAATGTAGTGATAGTTACTCCTGCAAGTATGAGTAATACAATTATTGTTATTACTAATGCAATTAATGTTATTCCTTTGTTTTTTCTTTTCATAAACTTTCTCTCCCTTTTATTTTTATAAAACGCAAAAAGCAGAACCAAAACCTATTATTTATAGGTCTAGTTCTGTTATATTTATTATTAATATATTATTATTTAAATTATTGGTGTGTGTGTGTGTGTTACTCTTGCAAGGCTTTTAGCCATTTTTATCTTTTGCATTTTATCCCTCTTTCCATTTTCTATAATTATTTTATATTAGATTATAATTTTTTTCAATAGTTTTATAAATATTTTTATTTATCTATTATCCAATCAATAACTTAACAATAATAAGACATACTGCACCTGGAAGCCCAAGTAGACCTACTAATATACTTGTAAAAATATTTAGTCCAATATGAAATCCAAATCCTGCTCCTATTAAATTAATAATATAAATTGTAAGGCCTCCTAAAACTGAATTAATAATAAGTTTTAATATCTTTTTAAAAGGTACAATAAATATTCTTCCAAATATAAAAATAAAACATATACAAGCTAAAAAAGTAATAATATTTGTATCCATTTCCTTCACTCCAAACAAAAAATGATAATAATTTCTTATTACCATTTGTATGTTTGAAATTGGACAAATATTACTATCCTACCTCTTCTTCAGTTTCTAAAAATGTAAATTTTTTATCTTTTATCATATCAACTTGAATACCTTTTGATTTTGCAAGTTTAATTAAGTAGTCTAGTTTTGCTTGGTTAGCTTTTATTTGATATGAATAGTAATCTACTAGATCTCCTTTAGCATATTCAAAATTCACATTATCGCTTTTTAGTTGTTCTCTTGTCCTTATAATGTTTCTTATTAATTGAATTTCTTTTTCTATTTCAGTAGTTTCTATTAATTTAGTTTCTTTAACATATTCTTCTTCCATTTATATTCTCCTTAGACTTTTTTATTTTATATTATATTCTTTATGTTACAAAATTATTCAAAAATTGGTATAATTTTCAGCAAACCTCTTGTTTTTTTCGCGATTTTATAGGATAATATATATGTATGATTATAAATTATGAAAGGACTTTTCAAATGAAATATATAGATAAATTTTTGGGATTTTTAAAAACAGATAGAAATACATTTGTTACATATATTTTAACTTTAATTACAGTATATTTTGCAGTAGATAGAATAGTAGAAATGCTTCTTATGATATTTACTGGTGTATCTTATTCTTACTGGGGACCTTTAATGTATACATTTGCATTGGCTTGTCCAGTTTTTGCATACTTATTTTCAGGTCCATCTAAATTTTCAACATCAAAAGCAAAAAAAGTTACACTATTTTATATATATGTAATAGGTTTATACATAATTGCAATTTCAATGTTTACTCAGTGGCTTAACATGGGAGTATGGTTATTCTTACTATCTATCCCTAATTATGTAGAAATTATTACTGAGTATTCAGATTTAGTAACTCCAGCTATGGTTAGTATTTCATTATATCTACCATTAGTTACAATATTTCCTTTATTTAAATGGTTATTCTTTGGAGTTAATGATAGCAAAGATAAAGTTCGTTCTATTTGGGACTATCCTGGAATCAACTTAGCTAATAAAAAAATCGGTACTGGCCCATATACAGCTGAAGTATATTTATGTTATGACGTAGAAAATGGAAAATCAATTACAATTCCTGAAAGTTCTAGATATCAATCTTTATTTGTATGTGGTGGTTCTGGTTCTGGAAAAACATCTCAAGTATATGAACCGTTAATTGCAAGAGATTTAGAAAGAAAGTTTTTCTATAGAGAAGTTTCGAAAGAAATGGGATTTACAGCTTTAAAAACAAGAATAGCAACATTAAATGCTCCATATGATAATGATTATTTAAATAAAAACTTTAATTTAAATATGTTGACACCTATTGAAGATAAACAATCAATTTTTAAAGCTTATATGAAAAAGATGATTTTAAGTTCATTTGGGAATGAAATAACTTATAAAGATTTGGGACTTACATTAATGGCTCCTGATTATGAAGTAATAGCTCATATGATTGATGTATGTGATAATTTTGGATTTAAATATAATATAATAGATCCAGGAAATTCAGATTCTATAGGATTAAATCCTTTTGTATATAATGACTCTTCAAAAATAGCTATTAGTATATCTTCTGTTTTAAAAGCAATGTATAACACTTCACATAGTGATGTTGATGAAGCTTATAAAGAAGATATTGTAATGCAAGCAATAGAAAATTTAGCCATTTTACTTAAAGAAATGTATCCTAGAATGAATGATGGAAAACTTCCTACTATGGAAGATATGTTAAAAATGTTTACTAATTTTGAATTAATTGAAAAAATGTGTGAAATAATGGCACATGATGAAGGATTAAGAGAAAAATATAGTGTTCAACTAATATATTTTAGAAAGAATTTCTATCAAAATGCTCCAGGAAAGTCTAATATAGAAAAATATTTATATACAGTTATTAGCCAATTAGATAATTTACTAAGAATCCCTGGAATAAAAAGTATTTTGTGTAATAGAACAAATAATTTAAACTTTGACGATATGTTATCTAATGCAAATATAACATTTATTTGTACAAGACGTGGAGATCTTGGTGCAGCAGGTCATAAAGCATTTGGACTATTCTTCTTAGTTGCAATGCAAAATGCAGTTTTAAGAAGGCCTGGTGTAGAAGATTCAAGAATTCCACATTTCTTATACGTTGATGAATTTACAGACTTTATTTGTAAAGATACAGAAGCAATGTTTACAATGTATAGAAAATACAAGGTTGGAAATATAATTTCCGTACAAAGCTTACAACAATTAGAAACTCCTAATTTAAGAGAAAACTATAAAAATACTATTCTTTCAAACTGTGCAAATAAACTTTATACTGGAAACGGTACTGTAGATGAATTAGAATGGTGGTCTGAAGAATTTGGAACAAGAAGAGAATGGACTTATACAAATAATATGGATATGGGAACTATGGAATATGATAAAAAATATGGTAGTGTAAAATGGGCTTTTGTTAAATACTTCCAAGTTGGAAAACTTCAAACAATGCCTGCATCGGATGGAGCTTTCAAAATTAGAGCTGCAAATGGAAAGCCATTAGTTGGAGAAGGAAGATTTCGGATACTTAGAAGCAAAATATAAAGAGCCTAGAAAATCAAAATCATTTAACTTTAATAAATATTCTGATAATGCAAAGACTTACTCTGGAGATGATGATGATTCATCAAAGCAAAAATTCAATCCCAAAAATATTGATTTTAAAGATGAAAGAAATGAAATTGATCCAATTCAAACAGATACTACAGATTCTAAATACTTATTCAACAATTCAGATGCAATAGTAGTAAATTTAAAAAAGAAAAAAAATAAATAATTACATTGTAAAATGAGGTTACTTTTAAGGTAACCTCACTTCCATTTATATTCTTATATATCTATTATTATATTAATTAAAAATTTATTCCTAAATTTCCAATTATTATTCCTGATATTACACCTATTAGATATAATAATCCAACAATTTTAATATTTTGTTTTATTCCTTTATTGGTTTTAAATAAAACTGCAAGTCCAACTCCCGCTCCAACCAAAAGTCCTGAAATCATTGTAGATGCTGTTATGATATTTTCTAGATATAATTGTGTAAGTATTACTGAAGATGCACAATTTGGAATTAATCCGATTAATCCTGCAATTACAGGTCCTAATATTGGGTTTATTTCTATAAGTCCTGCTATTCTTTCTTCACCTATAAAATATATCGCTATATCTATTACCACTGTAATAATTAATATAAATATAAATATATTTAATGTATGTTTTAAAGAAGATTTAATAATTCCATGATCACAATGACAATGTTCTTTTTCACATAAATCTACTATTTTTTCATCTTCTTGTTTATTTTTATTTTTCACTCTTAAGAACAAGTCTATCAAAAATCCTGCTACCATTCCTATTACTAGTTTTACTAATAATATTTTCAAAATTGTACTCACTGGTACTGCTTCTGATATAAATATTGGTAACATTTCATCAGAAGTAGATAAATAGACTGAAATTAAAGTTCCAAGCGTAATTACTCTTGCAGCATAAAGATTAGTTGCAGAAACTGAAAATCCACATTGAGGAAATATTCCAAGTATACTACCAATCAAAGGTCCAAATTTTCCTGATTTTTTTATTGTTTCTTTAGACTTTTCACTAGTCTTATGCTCTATATATTCCATTATTAAATATGTAATAAATAAAAATGGTAACAACTTAACACTATCTATTAGAGCATCTTGTATTACTTCTAACATTTTTCTTTCTCCTTTTTCTTTCGTTTAAATATAATAACATATTTTGGGCTAAATGTAAAGCATATTGTTAGTAATTAAAATGATACCTTGTATTTCATAAAAAAACAACCTAGAGCCTTAGCTTTAGGTTATTATCTTCTTCTACAAGAACATTGGTTGTTATTGATGTTATTATTGTTGTTATTGTTATTATTATTTTCTTCTCTATTTTCATCTATGTAATTTATAATAGCTGCTGTTAAAAAACTAAGTATAGTATATACAATTGTTGCTATTAACAAATTCAAATCTCCTATTATAAAAGTTACAACCAAAAATATTGCAAAAATTATTGCTGCAACTAATAATGGATTATCTAAAATTTTCTGAAGTGCAATAGAAATAATAATTGTAGCTATAGGTAAAGCAAAAAATAAAAGTAATATATTTGTCATATCCTATCTCTCCTTTTTTACTTTATCTTATGCATCTACATTATAATTTGTTAATAAAATTTATTAATATTCTACTTTTACTAAATATAATCCTTCAGGCGGAAGAGTTTTTCCTGCATTTTCTCTTTTTTTAGATTTTATTATGTTTTCTATTTCTTTAGGTTCAATTTTTCCTAGTCCTACTTCTACAAGTGTTCCTGTTATTATTCTTACCATATTATATAAAAAGCCATTTCCTGTTAATTCAACATATATTCTATCATCAGGCATTTGTTTTACTTCTGCTTTATAAATGGTTCTTATACTACTTTTACTACTAGTTCCACTTGCCTTAAATGCTTTAAAATCATGTTCTCCTTCAAAATATTTCACAGCTTCTTTCATTTTTTCTACATCTAATTTCATAGGTATATGAGTTTCTAAATTTCTATAAATTGCTGTTCCATATTTAGAATTATTTATAATATATCTATATGTTTTTTTCTTACATGTTAATCTACTATGAAAGTTTTCATTTACTTCTTCTGCAGATAAAATTCTAATTGATTTTTTTAAATTCGCATTTATTGCAATTGCCATTTTATCAATTGGCAAATCTGAATTTGTCTTGAAATTTGCAACTTGTCCTAAGGCATGAACTCCTCTATCAGTTCTACCTGAAGCCATTAAATCAACTTGCTCTTTTGTGATTGTTTCAATTGCTTTTTCAATTGTTCCTTGAATATTTAATTTATCTGGTTGTTTTTGCCATCCGATTGAATTCTTTTCCATCATATTCTATTACAAGTTTTATATTTCTCATTTCATATTCCTTTCAATTAAATATATTAATACTTTTTTACTCTTCTTATTATAATATTTAAGGTCGCTATAGAGCGACCCTTTTATTTTTCTTCTTTTTCTGTTTCTTGTTTGTTTTCCTTATTTAGTTTATCTTTTCTCATTTTATTTCTTAATTCTTCTATCTTATTTTTTCTATCAGCTTTTTCTGATGCAAATCTTTTTGTAACAATATTACTAATTAATATCTTCTTTAATACATCTTCTCTGACATCTGCAATAAGAGTTCCATCTTTGGCAACAGAAATTTTACCTGTTTCTTCTGATACAATAACAACTATACTATCAGATTCTTTTGAAATTCCAATTGCTGCTCTATGTCTTGTTCCTAATTCTTTTGATATATCTTTATCATCAGATAGTGGAAGTACACAAGCTGCAGCTGCTATTTTATTTCCTGATATTATTACTGCTCCATCATGAAGAGGTGTTTTAGGTTCAAATATATTTACTAATAATTGTGGTGATACTTCTGCATTCATTGGTATTCCTGTTGAAATAATATCTTGAATCTTTATATCTCTTTCATAAACAATTAAAGCTCCTGTTTTTGTCTTTGAAAGTTCTGTAGCTGCTATTACTACTTTATAAATATCTTCTTTTGTTTTTGTTGCTAAATCTTTATCAATTCCAAAAAGTCGAGTTAGTTTATTTGTTCCTAATTGTTCTAATGCTCTTCTTAGTTCTGGTTGGAAAATAACAATTATGGCAATTACTCCTATATTCATAATTCCTGTTAAAAACCAGTTTAATATCTTCAAATTTAATAATCCACTAATCCATGTAGCAATTACTACAAAAGCTATTCCTTTTATTAATTGCCAAGCTCTAGAACCTTTTACTACCTTGAAAAAACAATATAATAAAAATATAACTATTGTTAAATCTATTATTAATGTTACTAATTCAAATGGATTTGATTGTAAAGATTTAAAATATTCTAATATATTATCTTTAAAAAAATCTTCCCAATTTGTTCCTAAATTAATTATCATATTTTTTCTCCTTGTCTATCTAGCAAATATCATATAAACAACTGTATAAAGTGCTGCTGCAACCATTAATAGTACTAAAATTCCAGCTACTATTTTTACCATCAATTGATTTTTATCATATTTACGTTTTTTTTCATTTTTTTCTGTTTTATTTTTTTTCATTGTATTCTTCCCTTCTTTTTATCTTTATACATTATAGCATATTGTATATTTTTTTCAACAATTTATATTAATTTGTAACAAAATTCTTTGTAAAAGATTTTCTATGTATTGGTGTTAATCCATATTGTTTTATGGCTTCTATATGTTTTGCTGTTCCATATCCTTTATGATTTATAAAACCATACTCTGGATACACTTCATCCCACTGTCTCATTATTCTATCTCTTGTTACTTTAGCTAAAATTGATGCTGCTGCTATATTATAACATTTTGCATCTCCTTTAATTATTGAGTCATATGGTATGCCTCTAGTATTTATATGTGTTAAGGCATCAACTAATATTAAATCTGGTTTTACATCTAATCCATCTACAACTTCAGTTAACCCTTGTTTTGTTGCATTTAGTATATTTATATCATCTATTACATCTTGTCCTACTATCGCAACAGAATAACTTATAGCTTCTTCAATAATTTGATCATATAGCTTTTCTCTTTTCTTTTCTGATACTTTTTTAGAGTCATTTACTCCCTCTATCATTGAATCTTTTGGCATAATAACACCTGCTATAACCACAGGTCCAGCCAATGGCCCTCTTCCTGCTTCATCTATACCACAAATATTTTTAAATCCTTTTTCATATAAATCTTTTTCTATTTCTTTTAATTTTGTTAGTCTTTCTAATTCTTTTTCTTTCATTTTATTCCTCTATTTTATCTATGTCTGTTAATGAATATTTTTGACCATCTGCAGCTTTATATCCTGGTATATTATATACTTCTACTGTCATATTTTGCTCATCAAACTTAACTAAATAATGTTCATTTGATTCTAATTGTATTTTATCTAATCCCCAATTTTGATATGTTTCTTCTGTTAATTCATAGCAATCTGTTAAGTCTATTGGAGGAGCTACAATTTGGGGTTCTTTTAATTTTGCTTTTTCTACATATACTTCGTTTCTAACAGCTTCTTTCTTTTCATCTGCATTTTTTCCCATTTTAAAGTTTGCTTCTTCTACATATTCTTTTGCTTTTGCTTGAATTAATAACATATTTGTTTTTAGTTCTTCTAACCCTGCTTTTTTTATCATGTTACTTCCAATATTAATTGATATTGATGCAATTATTATTAATACTATAATTGTAACTATTAAACTTACTAATGTAATTCCTTTGTTTCTCATAATTTAATCATCCTTTACTATTTTTATCCCCCTAATTATATATTTATAAATTATTTTTTTCAATAGTATTTTAAATTAAATTCAAATTTACAAAAATTTTTCACAAAATTTTCACAAAGGTATTGTATTATTTGTAAGAAAAGAGTTAAAATACATTTAGGAATTTTAAGGAGGATAACTATGGAAAAAAATAATGAAGAAAAAACATCAGATTTTAAAACTGTAAAAAACTCAAATAACTATAATACAGTTATTAAAGAAGAAAAAGTAAAAAATCAAAAAGCAAAAATAGGATTTACAAAAGGAATTTTAATACCTTTTGCAAGTGGAGTAGTAGGTTGCTCGATAGTACTTGGTGTATGTTTTGGAATACCAGGAATTAGGCGTGCATTAGTTGGTAATAATAGCTTATCATCTAGTTCACAAAGCAGCACAAATACAGGTCTAGTTGATCAAACATCTTTAGCTAATTATTCTGACACATCTATATATGCAGCAAATAAAATATTACCCTCTATTGTTGGTATAGAAGTTGAATATAATGTAAACTCTATGTTTTCTATGTTTGGAAGACAAGCACAAACTACTAAAGCAACAGCTACAGGTTCTGGTATTATAATAAGTGAAGATGGTTATATTTTAACTAACAATCATATTGTTGCAACATCATCTTCTGAATCATATTATGAAGTATCAGAAGCAACAAAAGTTACTGTTACATTATTCAATGATGAAACTAAATATGAAGCAAAAATTATTGGTAAAGATGAGCAAACAGATTTAGCTGTTATAAAAATAGAAAAAGATGGTTTATCTAAGGCTGAATTTGCTGATTCTGACAGCATTAAAGTTGGAGAATTCGCAATGGCTGTAGGAAATCCTTTAGGTTTACAAACTAGTATAACATGTGGTGTAGTAAGTGCTGTAAATCGTGAAGTTACAGATAGTGATGGAAAGAAATTTACATTAATACAAACAGATGCTGCAATCAATGCTGGAAATAGCGGTGGAGCATTAGTAAATAGTCAAGGAAAAGTTATTGGTATAAATACTTTAAAACTTTCTGGAACCGGAATTGAAGGTATGGGATTTGCTATTCCAATCAATTCTACAAAAGATATAACATCTCAATTAATTCAATATAGTAAAGTGAAAAGACCTTATATTGGTATTACTGGATTAGATTTAAATGATCAGATGGCAAAAACATATAAATTAGTAGTAGGTGTATATGTAAAATCTGTAGAAGACTTTTCAGCAGCTGAAAAAGCTGGAATAAAAATTGGTGATGTAATTATTGAAGCTGAAGGAAAGAAAATAACAAAAATGGATGAATTAAATGAAATTAAAAATTCTCATAAAATTGGTGATGAAATAAAAATTAAAGTAAATCGTGATGGACAAGAAAAAGAATTGGTAGTTACTTTAGGAGAACAACCATAATTTAAAACTTAGCTTTTGCTAAGTTTTTTTATTTTTCACTTTAAGTTCACACAATGGACAAAATTTATTGTTAAAATACAAGCATAATCAGTAATATTCTGATTTAAAAAAGAAAAACATCCCCTTTTATTTTTAAAAAGAAGCACAATCAAATGTGCTTCTTTTATATATTTATAAATTATAAAATTACTATATCCATTTCACTAGTATTTGAATCATTTCCATAAGGATAGATAATATAAATTGCATTTTTAGTAAAATAAAACTCTTCAGTATTTTCTATCTTGTATATATCACTATTTGCATCCCTAGTAAAAATATTGTATCCTAATTTTTCTAAATCTTCCACTTTTTGTTGTTCGTGCTTTATTTCTGTATTTATTTGTTCTTGAACTATCTGCTTATCTATGTTTTCAAAATTTAATACTTCAGCTAAAGATACCTCTTTATTATTTCTTAAATCATAATTATAAGTTTTTATAATTACTTTTTGAGCCTTTGTACCTTCTTTAAAATTAGAATGTATAATTACAGATAAAATTCCATTTTGAATATTTGATGTATAATCTACAGTATATATAACATTTCTATTTTCACTCTTTAAAACTTTTTCTGTCATATTAGTAAAAGTTTCTTCAATTTCTTTATTATAATTATCAACTATTTCATTTTTTACATTTATAGTTGGAATATGAACTTCTAAATCATAGCTATTTTGTTTTGTTTCTTTTTTCTCATAATTAGTATATACTAAATTTTTAGATTCATCTTGTTTTTTATTTTCATAACCCTCTTCTATATTTTCTATACTATTATTAAACAAACTTAAAAACTCTGCTTCCATTTCTTCTTTTTCATCTTCAGTTTTATTTCCATATACCATATCTTTATTTATTCCAATTAATCTTCCCAAATCAATTCTTGCATAAAATTGTACATAAAAAGCTACAATCAATGAGGCTACACATACAAAAATTATTATTCCATATATCATTATTGTTTTCTTCTTTAACCCTACTTTTTCTGGTATTGTTACATTCATTACTTTACCTCTCTTTTGTTTTTCTTATTTTATTATAGCATTTATGTTTAGATTTATCAATATAAAATTATTGACTATTTACTATTTTTGAGGTATTATATTATAGATTTAATTTAATTAGAAATGAGGAATTTAAAGTATGTTATGTTCAGAATGTAATGAAAATCCAGCAATACTTTTTTATAAAAAAATAGAAAATGGAAAAGAAACTTTAGAAGGCTATTGTTATAACTGTGCTAAGAAAAAAGGAATAAATCCAACTGAAGTCTTAGCAGATCAAAACAATGTTCTTTCTGGAGATAAAATTAATCTTAGTGATATGTCAAAACAATTTGAATCCATTTTTAAAGATTTGGCTGAAAACATAAACTTAGAAGATATTCAAAATATGGAAGGTGCTATTACTTTTGAAAGTGAAGATGAAAATTCTGAGGAGCCTCACAAAATTTCAGGTGCTGCCATTCCACTTGGCTCAATATTCTCTAATATGTTTAATAATAAATCTCAAGATAGTGAACCTAGTGAAGAATTAAATAATGGAAGAAAAAAAGTAAAAGTAGAAAAGAAAAAAAATAAAAAATCTAGTAAAAAGAAAAAATATTTGGATACTTTTGGAACAAATTTAACAGAAAAAGCAAAAAACGGTGAGTTAGACATTGTAATTGGAAGAGAAAAAGAAATTCAAAGAATCACTCAAATATTAAATAGACGTTCTAAAAATAATCCTTGTTTGATTGGTGAACCTGGTGTTGGTAAAACTGCTATTGCTCAAGGGTTAGCTATTAAAATTGCTAATCAAAATGTTCCTGCTAAACTTTTAAATAAAGAAGTTTATTTATTGGATATGACTGCAGTAATTGCTGGTACTCAATTTAGAGGTCAATTTGAAGCTAGAATGAAAGGTATAATTGATGAATGCAAAGATTTTGGAAATATTATTTTAGTAATTGATGAAATCCATAATATAATTGGTGCAGGTGACCGGAGAACATTCTATGAATGCTGCAAATATTTTGAAACCTGCCCTATCTAATGGAGAAATTCAACTAATTGGTACAACTACATTGAAAGAATATAGAAAATATATTGAAAAAGATTCTGCATTAGAAAGAAGATTCCAACAAGTATTAGTTGAAGAACCTTCAATTGATGATTCTATAGGTATCTTAGAAGGAATTAAAAAATATTATGAAGAATATCATAAAGTAAAAATTTCATCTGATATAATTCGCCAAGCAGTTATAATGTCAGAAAAATATATTCATGATAGATTTTTGCCAGACAAAGCAATTGATATTCTTGATGAAGCTTGTTCTAGAATAAACTTAGAAAATAAAGATTTAGTCAAATTTGAAATGTTAAAACAAGAACTTTTAAAAGTTCAAGCTGAAAAAGAAGAAGTTGTTGCAGCAGACTCAACAGAAGATTATCAAAAAGCTGCAGATTTAAAAACTCGTGAATGCCAACTAATGGAAGAAATAGATAAATTGAATAGCAAAATGAAACCAAAACAATTAACAATTCAAGACATTGCAAATGTAGTTGAAAGCTGGACTAAAATTCCTGTTAAGAAAATAACAGAAGCTGAAACTCAAAAACTTTTAAACCTAGAAACAAATCTTCATAAGAGAATTATAGGTCAAGATGAAGCTGTTTCTAGTGTAGCAAGAGCCATTAGAAGAAATAGAGCAGGTTTACAAAGCAGTAAAAGGCCTCCTTCATTTATATTTGTTGGTCCTACAGGTGTTGGTAAAACTGAGCTTGCTAAAAGTCTAGCTTATGAAATGTTTGGAAGTGAAGATTCAATTATTAGAATAGATATGTCTGAATATATGGAAAGTCATTCTACATCTAAATTAATTGGTGCACCTCCAGGATATGTTGGATATGATGATGCAGGACAATTAACTGATAAAGTAAAAAGAAAACCTTATTCTATCATCCTTCTAGATGAAATAGAAAAAGCTCATCCAGATGTATTTAATATTTTATTACAAGTATTAGATGATGGAAAATTAACAGATAGTCAAGGAAATAGTGTAAGTTTTTCAAATACAATTATAATTATGACATCAAATGCTGGTTCTAACACAAATACTAATTCAATTGGTTTTGGAAAACAAACGGTTGATAAAGATAAAATTATAGATAAATTAAAAGATGTATTTCGTCCTGAATTTTTAAATAGAGTAGATGAAATTATAGGATTTGATGCATTAACAAAACAACAATTACTAGAAATCGTTGATTTAATGTTAAACGATACAAGAAAAGCTTTAAAAGATAAAGATATAATTATGAATATAACAGATGAAGCTAAAAATTATCTACTTGAAAAAGGAACAGACATAAAATTTGGGGCAAGACCTCTAAGAAGAGCTATACAAAGATATATAGAAGATGAATTATCTGAAATGATTCTAAAAGGAGAACTTTTAGATGGAAAAACTGTAACCATAGATTTTGAAGTTGATAAACTAAAATTTGAAATTAATTAGGAGTAAATCATGTTAAAATATATACCAAATATACTTACAATAATAAGACTATTATTAATACCAATTATTGTATTTTATATATTCTCAGGAAATTATATATTAGCATTTGTATTTTTTACTATTTCTGGAATAACAGATATTGCAGATGGATTTATTGCAAGAAAATTTAATCTAATATCAAACTTTGGAAAATTAATGGATCCACTAGCTGATAAACTAACACAAATATGCACTCTTACTTCTTTAGTAATATGTGATATTATTCCTTTATGGATTTTAGTTATAGTTTTACTAAAAGAATTTATAATGATTGTTGGCGCTTCTTTCCTTTATGGAAAAGATGTTGTTGTTTATAGCAAATGGTATGGAAAACTTGCAACTGTCTTATTTTATATAGCAATAGTTGTATCCTTAATTAATAAGCAATTTGCCTTAGTAGGAATTTGGAATAAACTTGATTTCATACTTTATTGTTTAGCATTAATAACTACAGTTTTTGCATTAATAATGTATATAAAAGATTTATATAGTAAAGGTTTTATAGATAAGCAAGATTTAAAAAAAGAAGTTACAGTAGATAAGATAGATAAAAAAGAAAAAACTAAAAAGAAAAAATAAATATTATAAAAAAAGTGAAAGCCCCGGTCTAATTAGTGTAGTAAATTCCGGGGCTTTCGTAGCGTTCTATGCTGTTTCATCTCGTTATCCTATCGGCGGCTTATTCCTGCCGTTAGCGCTCTTTTCACAGCCACCATAAACAGTATGGGGGCACTTCCGCTTCTTATATAAACAGCATATCTGCTACATACTGCAAAGGCTCATGCCTTTACGTTACTTATTATATCATATTTACATAATTTTTGCAACTACTATTCAAAATCCTCTATTAGCTGATTAAGTTCTTGTAGTCCATTTACCTTTATTCCCTCTTCTAATTGTCTTTTATCTGAATCTGATAGGTATTCTGTGGATATATCTGTTTTTTCATATTCTTTTTTAGTTCCATCTTCTAGTATTTGGTATATTACAGCATTTCCCTCTTTATCCTGCACTAGATAATGCTCTCCACACTCTCCATCTTCTTCTTTAGTCAAAACTACTTCTGTATCTGAAAAACTTTGAATATTCCAATCTGAATATTTTTCTTGTAAATCATCTTTAGTTTTATTTACAAGTTCTTCTGGCACTTTTATATACTTACTTGTTTGATGTCCACATTTTTTATAAATCACTTTTAATGTCATGAAACAATTTGGAGATATTTTTTCTTCGTTTGAATTTGCTTGTAAAAAATCTTTTTGTATTTCTTCATATTCATCTGTACAATCATCTAAAATTTCTTCATCAGCAACTTTAACTATATTTATATTTGCTTCTCCTTTATTATTTAAATTGTAAATAATAATAGCAGTAATTATTGCTACTATTACTATAATTATAGAAGCAATTACAATACTCGTCTTTTTCATAATTTCAACTTTCCTTCCTGTTAGTATTTTTTACTATTATTTGCTAATTAGTTAAAATTATACAAAAAAACTATCTAAAGATAATTTTTTAGATAGTTGTCACTTTATTTCTAATTTGTTTTTAAATATGCTGCTACAGCATTTTTTATTAATTCATTTATTGATATATGTTCTTCAATCGATTTCATTTTTGCCTTTGTATGAAGCTCTACTCCTAGTCTAACATTTAATGATCCTTTACATTGTCTTTCTGGATCTGTGTTAGTATCTTTACACATCTTGAGATGTTCATCTATTGCATTTTTAAAATCTTTTTTTAATTCTTTTACTGTGTTTCCTTCAAATAAAATTAAAGAATTTTTTAGTCCTTCGACTTTTCCATAAAAACACTCATCTTCGTCACTGTATTTTATTTTTGCTAAATAACCTTTATATTCCATTATATTATCCATTATAATATCCTCCATTCTTCTAATTTTTTTATAATATCTACCATTTTGTAACTTTTTATAATATTACTAGGATGTGGCTTATGTAATTCAATTTTTCTATTATATTTATCTATAAACTTAACTCCAGATCCCGATGTTTTACCTTTATTATACTCTAAAAATCCTAATTTATTTAATAATGTTTTTAATTCGTTATATGTATAATCTTTTGGCTTTGATTTTAATCTTTCTATTTCTTTTTCTAACTTACTCATATTATACTCTTTTCTTTTTACGTTTGCAACTATTTTTAGTCGCAAATATGAAGTTGTTATTTTAGATTATTTGTTTCTATTTCTACATTTTTTAACTAATTACAATTCTCACTACTGCTTTTTACTTTTATTCCAATCTTTCTTCTAACTTTATTTTTCCTCTATCATCTATTGTTATTGATATTTCTCCATTTTTATCTGTTCGATATATATTTACACCGCAAATTCTCTAACCTTTCTAATACTTCATCATTTGGATGTCCAAATTTATTATTCTTTCCTACTCCAATTAAAGCTATTTTAGGTTTTATTCTTTCTATGAATTCTCTAGTAGATGATGTTTTAGATCCATGATGCCCTACTTTTAAAACAGTTGAATTTAATATATTTAGTTTATTTTTGTATTCTTGTAATATTCGTTTTTCTGCTATTTCTTCAATATCTCCTGTAAATAGCATCGAAAAATCTTTATAGCATAATTTACAAACAATTGAGTTATTGTTTAATGCATTTTCTGTTATAAAATTAGTAGTATCTGGCCATAAAACATCAAAATATAAATCTGTTTCTATTTTTAATCTATCTCCTTTATTTACTATGATTAAATTTATTCTTTTTTCCTCTACAAGTTTAATTAATTTTTGAAAATTTTCAGAGTTTTCAGCTTGCTTAGAAATTATCACGTTTCTAACCTTTATTTCTTGCATTATTGTAAGTAAGCCTCCAACGTGATCTTGATCCATGTGAGATATTAAAATATAGTCAATACTTGTATACCCTCTATCTAAAATATATGGAAGTAAAGTATTTTTTCCCACATCAAAACTTTCAGAAGTAGTACCTCCGCCATCAATTAAGATAGTCTTTTTCATTGGAGTTACAATAAAAGTACAATCCCCTTGATTTACATCTACAAAATGTATTTTTAAACTTTT
The DNA here is from genome assembly GCA_946411515.1 of uncultured Clostridium sp. Taxonomy (GTDB): domain Bacteria; phylum Bacillota; class Clostridia; order TANB77; family CAG-508; genus CAG-269. Next base: position 144,484 of record CAMKEH010000002.1, on the reverse strand, counting down.
TGGAAACATTTTGAATATAATTAAAATTACTAAAAATATAAAAATGAATTTTACTATTCTAGATTTATTTGAATAAACTTTATATTTTACTAGAGCAATTATATTTCTTGCTCTAATTTCTGTATTACTAAGCTGTTTTTTATGATATAAACTATAAATTATATTTAAGATAAACAATAATATATAATAAAATACAATAATATACACTTTAGGTGTAGGAAAATAAATTTTTGAAAATGGTATTTGTGAAAAACTAGAAATACCTATTAAAATACTAACTAGAATATTTAATATATGTAAAAAAATTGTAGCAACAGGAATAAATATAAATGAAGATAGAATTGTTATAAAACTGATTATCAGCAATGGAGCTATAATAAGGCTTACCAATAAATTTGTAATTAAAAAATATGTATCAAATATATTAGATTGATAAATCATTATCGGAAATACTACTAACTGTGCTGATATACTTATTGATAATATATCCTGCAGCTTACTTATTACTTTTAAAGTTTTTACATTTATTCTATATTTCCATTTCTTATTTTTAATTTTTATGCTTTTCAAAATATTTTTTACATTTTTATTTAGTAATATAATTCCAATTGTAGCTGTATAGGAAAATATTAATCCTAAATTTTTTATTAAAAATGGATTGTATATAAGAATAATTAAAAGTGATAAGCTTATTGATGTTATAATATCATTTTTTCTATAAACTATACTTGAAACTAAAAAAACTATTTGCATGATGCTTGCTCTTACTATAGATGGTGAAAAACCTGTTATAAACATATAAAATACCAAAAATGTAATTATTAGTAAATTGCTTTTCCTTTTTCCAATATAGTTTTTAAAGCATATATTTATTATCATTATTATATAAGATACATGCATTCCTGATACAGCTAATATATGTGATATTCCGGCTTATTTTGAAATTTTCTTGTACCTCTCTATCAATCTCAGTTTTATCTCCTAAAAGTATTCCTTTTACTATAGCAGATTTTTCTTTATCTAACAATCCGTCTATTTTCTTTTCAATTACTAAGGATATTCTATTTGATACCATAAACATTATATTAGCTTTTTGTTTTGAAATTATATTTACATTATCAGCATTTACAGTTCCATATACTTTTAAAGTTTTTAAATACTCTTTATAATTAAATCCTCCATAATTTTTACTTACTTCAGGTTCTAGAAACTTTCCCTTTAAATTTATTTTGTCTCCATATGATAATTCTATTTTCTTATTTTTACTAATTCTTAAGTTTAAATACGTATCTTTGTATTTTGAACTATTGTTTATTTCTATTACTTTTATTTTATATACATAGTTATATTGTTTTTCTATTTTATTGCTTATAACTATTGCTACTGCTTCTATCTCATCACAGTCTTTATATAATACATCATATTTATTGTTTTGGAAAATGACAATTGAATTTGAAATTATTGAAATCAAAATTATTAGAATTATATTTTTCTTTTTTAGTATCAATTTTATATATTTTAAATATCTCTTTGGATTTAAAAAATTAAACTTTTTCTTACTAAACTTTATATTTTTAATTACTATATATATTATAACTATCGGAATATAAAAAAGGACTATACTAAATTTAAAGTATAGCCCCATTAATATACCTATTATATATCCTATAGTCAAAGTAAAAATCGGTCTTTTTATATAGAATCTTCCTTTCTATAACTACATTTTTATTAGTTTACTCTTCTTGCTCCTACATAGTTGTTATTATAATATCCTGAATTTATAGTATCTGTTGTAACTCCTCTTGATGGATTTGCTGCGTGAACAATTTGACCTCCACCAATATATATACCTACATGGTTTATTCCTGATTTTCCAAACATTACTAAGTCACCAGGTTGTAATTGGTCTCTACTAACAGCTACACCATTTGAATATTGCCCTGCAGCTGTTCTATTTAAAGAAACTCCATGTTGTGCGTATATATAAGAAGTAAATCCTGAACAGTCAAAACTGCTTGGTCCTGATGCTCCATATTTATAACTAGAACCTATGTAATTCATAGCTGTCCCCACAACTGTTCCACCTATTGCTGATGGAGCTGCTGCTGTTTGCGCAGTTTGAGTTGTTTCAGTATTTGTTCTTGGTGTCTCAGCGCTTCTTGATGTCTCTTTTTTAGTATCTGATAAAAGTGACGAAGAAATATATCCTTCCATTGCACCATATTTCACTTTACACCAACCATTTTCTTCGGAATATACATCAACAGATGTATTTAGTGATAATTTTGCAAGAACATCTGAAGAAGTATTTGCTTCTTTTCTTAAATTAACTGTTTCTGAACCAATATAAGATGTTTTTATTTTTTTCTCAGCAGGTTGTTCTTGAGCTTGTTCTTCTTGCTCTTTAGCTTCTTCTTTAACTTCTTCTACAGGTTGTTCTTTTGATTTCAATTTTTCTTCTCTTATCCAACCTTTAGTTGTTCCTAATTGTATACATACCCAACCGTTAATACTTTCTATTATCTCTACTTCATCACCTTGTTTTACTTCTATAATATCTGTTGCATTAATTGCTGGTACAATTTTTAATTTTGTATTTTCTGCTACTATTTTTGTTTTTTCTTCTTTTTGTTCTTCTACTTTTCCAGACTCTGCTTTTTCTTCAACATTATTTTCAGTAGCTTTTTCATTATTTTCATTATTATTTTGTGCTGTCACTTCCGTAACTGTTTGTGCACTTTCTTCTTGTTTATTATCATTTTGTTCTTCCACTGCTAATAAATCTTGTCTGATATATCCTGTAACATCACCTGATTTTACACTATACCAGTCACCAGTTCTTTCTATAACTTCTACCTCTGTGTTAATAGCTAATTGCTTTAGTACTTTTCCTTCTTTATCTGCTGTTTCCCTAAGATTTGCAGTTTCAACATTTACTTTTCCCATGTTTGCTGCAAAACTTGTATTTATAAAAAACATTGTTGTCATTGACAAAACTGTAAAGACTATAATGTTTCTTATATTCTTTTTACATTTCATTTCCATATTACTCCTTATTTTATAATATTACATCCTGCCTTTTAACATTCATAGTATACACAAAAATAACAAATCTGTCAAGTTTTGCCAAAGTTTTGATGAAAAATCTTCTAAAAGTATTGACAAATCTTGATTTTTGTAATAGAATAATTTAGCGATTATGATAATATGATTTAAATATAAAACTTCTCCCCGGTGGTTTTAGATTTAAATTTCATATAAATAATGAAAAAATAAATATAAATAGGAGGGTATATATTACCATGAATAATACAACATATAGTGCAAAAAAAGGTGAAATTGAAAGCAAATGGTATATAATTGATGCAGCAAACAAGCCACTTGGTAGAGTTGCTACAGAAGCTGCTATGCTTTTAAGAGGAAAACATAAACCAACTTTCACACCAAATGTTGATACAGGTGATCACGTTATTATAATAAATTGTAAGGATGTAATCTTAACAGGAAACAAATTAAATCAAAAAATTTACAGACATCATTCAGGTTACATTGGAGGAATGAAAGAAGTTCCTGCAAAAGTAATGCTTGAAAAAAATCCAGAAAAAGCTATGACTTTAGCTGTAAAAGGAATGTTACCTCATAACTCTTTAGGTAGACAAAGTCTTAAAAAATTAAGAGTATATGCTGGAGCAGAACATGAAAATCAAGCTCAAAAACCAGAAGTATGGGAGGTAAGAAAATAATGGCTAAGAAAGAAACTATTAATTTTTATGGAACAGGTAGAAGAAAAAATGCAATAGCTAGAGTTAGATTAGTAGAAGGTACTGGAAAAATAACAATCAATGGTAAAGATATTGATGAATTTTTCGGTTTAGAAACTTTAAAAGTTATTGTTAGACAACCACTTACAGTTACAAATACAACAGTAAAATATGATGTTGTAGCTACAGTAAAAGGTGGAGGATTTACAGGTCAAGCAGGTGCCATCAGACATGGTATTGCAAGAGCTTTAAATGAAGCAAATGCTGAATTTAGACCAGTATTAAAACAAAACGGATTCTTAACAAGAGATCCTCGTATGAAAGAAAGAAAGAAATACGGTCTTAAAAAAGCAAGAAAGGCTCCACAATTTTCAAAGAGATAATATATTACAAAAACTCGAAAGTAATAAAACTTTCGAGTTTTTTCATATTTATTTTTCTTTGGACTATAAATCATTATTTAACTACTTTAAAAATGGTTAAATAGTGTCCGTCCCTTCTTAGCCATTAATTAATTACCTCCATTGTATCTTGGCTACTATTTATTCCATTTAAGTTATAATATGTTTCTGGAATATGCCCTACTATTACATTTTCAGCAAGTAAAACTTGATTTGTTATCTCTTTTTCTATATCTTTAAAAGGTGTCAAAATATTTACTCTACATTTAACTTCTAAATAGATTCTATGTAATGTTTGATTTATTCCTTGTGATATAAATTCACTTTTTAAATTAGTTTCTACTGTTCCTATTGAAGAAATTATTATTTTTACTCCTGGTCCTCTTCCTGCCAGTAATTTAAATCCAGTAAAACTTCCGAAGTGCTATTTCTATATTTTCTCTTTCTGTGTCATTAATTCTATTTTGAATCCTTACTGCTATCGCCGATGTTATTTCATTAATTGCCTTCATATTAGATTTTATCATTGTTATATTATTATTTGCATCTTTTTCAACAGTAAATAATTCATCATATGAATAATCTTTCATAACATTTGTTGCTTCTTCGTTTGAAATTATAGTTGCAATTGATTTAGCTTTTGACTCACATAAAGTATCAAAAATAGGATATACTGCATCTAAAACTATTTTTGCTGTAATAATAGCAATAAATATTACTAATGTGATCTTCCCCTTATTTCTATTTATTTTATTATCATTATTATTTTTATTTCCTTTAAAATTAAACTCCCTAAAATAGAATTTAGGAAGTTTAATTCGTGGTCTAGAATATATCTTACTCATATTCATTTACTGATACTTTTTGATAATGTGGAATAAACAATTTTTGTCCTTCATTTATAACATCTGGATTTTCAATTCCATTTACTCTTACTATTTCATCAATGGTTGTGCTAAATCTTTTTGCTATTTTCCACAAAGTATCTCCTTTTTTCACTATATACATTAAAACACTATAATCTTCTTCTGATTTTGGTCCAACATTTTCAATTTGTTCTATAATATTCATATCTGAGCTTCTATAAGAATCTGTATTTATTTCTAAATCAATGTTACTATTTACAGTATTATTATCTTGTATATTAAAGTCTTTATCGGCGACTTCTATATTTATATTGCTATTCATATCATCATTTAAATTTTCTAATTTGTAGTTAAATGGAATTTGTACAAGACGAGTTTCTACTTGTTGGTCATTATTAGCCACTATAAATTTTAATTCTAGTTCTCCTTCACACATATCATTATTTGAACTATTTTTAATTATTGGAATAATATCTACATCAACTATATTTTTCCCATCCAATCCTTCTACAGATACTATATCTCTTATTTGTTTTATTTCACTTTTATTTGCTTTATCAGTAATTGTTGTTATTTTCTTTTTACTAAATTCAATATTATCACTTGGACTATATAAATCCTGAATTAAATTAATTTGTTTTTCTTCATATGCACTTGCTGTTACACATACTTCTATCTCTACATATATTGAATGTTCATCTGATGAATTTAGTTTTATAATTACATTTTTTATCTCATAATCTATGTCTAATATATTTTCTTCTGATATATTTGGCATATCAATAAATCCCACAACCGGAATTTTTGCTTTAACGCTATTTATTTTATTATCTTCTGTTAAATAAAGTATTTTCACTTCTGCATCTGCTTTTGTTAATATTTTATTATAACTTATTTTTATATCTCTATTACAAATACATACATTTGCTTTTAATACTTCTGCTAGAATATCTTCATTACTAACATTTATAGTCTCTTTAGCATATATTTTTGTTTCTCCAATTCCTAATAAGGAATTCACTTTCAAATCCTTTTTCATAACTTGAATTGAGTCATCATTTTGTATTGAATTTATTATTTCAACTTCTTCATTTTCATATATGTTTATCTCAACTTCTAATGTAGCTTTAATACTAATTTTTCTTCCATTAATTACTTTTGCATCTATGCTCCTTAATGTTGTTTTTAATTTGCAACGCATATTTTCTCTGCAATTTGGTAGATTTATATTTTCTATAAAATCTAAGTTTGTTGATAATCCTCTTACCTTATCTTCACTGTCATCTGCCATATACATTATATAAGTATTTATACTACCTTCTAGTTTTACCTTTTCATCTAAGATTTCTTTTCTATAAATACATACAATACCACTTGTACAAATTGTATTCAAAATATCAGGTTTTGAATCTGGTACTATCATATCCCCTTCCACTTGTATTATTTCTTTCTTTGTTGCAATTAATTTATTAATACACATATTTTCTTTTACTGTATCTACAATCATTAATTTTAACCTCCTTTATTTTCTTTATACATTTATATTATGTGTTTGTACTTTTTATGACTTATCTTAAAAAAAGGGTCAAAAAAAAAAGCAGATAATCTGCTTTTTAAATTTAAATTATAATGATGCTTTCTTTGAATTGAAATCTACAGTTGGTGGAATTAATGGTGAATATGAATTACCATCAAAAACTTCAACTTCTACTGTTCTTGTTAAAACATCTGTATAACTATATGTTACATTTCTATCATTTTCCTCATATTTTACTACAAAAATATTTGGATATGCTTTTTCTATTGTAGCTTCTTTTTCAAAGGCTTTACTTCTTCCAAGTGATCCTTTTACTATTATCTTTTGACCCACTTTTTCTAAGATGTCAGTTTTTAGATTTGCTATATCTGATCTACAAATCATATCATCACCTACTCCCTTAAGATGGCTTAATTATAGCATTTTAGGGGATAATTGTCAAAAAATGTTTGTTTTTATAAAACGTCTGTAATTCTCTTATTTCAATGCTTTTAAGAATTTATTTTTCCATTTTTACAGTTATATCACAATTATGTTACAATTGTGTTACAAAAACTTTTTTACCATTTTTCCCCTAGCTCCTCTTCCACTTATTCCAGCTTTTCCATCTCTTAACTTATATGCAATATCATCTATTGTAATATATTTATATTTTTCTGTAGTCGCTATTTTTTCAGCAACAATTATTGGATCTGAATAATCAATTAAAATCCTTGCTGGTGATGAAGCAAAATTTGCTCCTGCTAGAATAATAGCTTCAAAATAACTTTGACATGCCCCTGCAAATATTACTAAATTTTTATCATAAATTTGATCATATATTCTTGCTTCTTTTACTGTTTCTACAAAATATTTTGAATTTTGGTAATTATATATATCATTATAGTTTCTGTTCTTTCTTAACATTTTGTCATGTCCTGTAATAACTAATATATCTGGATTATAACACTCCAATAAATTAAAAACTACTTTAGGCTGTTTTCTTTCCTCTACATATTTTACAATTGCATCTAATCCTAATTTTTTATAATATCTATCTGATTTTTCACTATACTTTTTATCTCCATCTAAATGAAGTATTTTTCCTGGTATGATTGTCTCTATCTTCTTAAAATTATTCATTTTATCACACCTCATAATTTAGCCTATATTATTCTATGTCTAAATATGTCGAAATGTGATTTATATATAGAACAAAAAGAAGATATAAAAGCTATATCTCCTCTACATTTTTATTATCTTTTTTTCTTTTTATAGGTATTAAGAATAATGTTCCTACTAATATTGGTAAATAGAATGTATACATCCTCCAAAACAGAATTGACATATTAATTGTTCCTTCTTTAAAAATAGAATTAAATAGTAAATAAAATCCTCCTTCTGCTCCAAGTCCTGATCCTGGTGTTGGAATAAATGTCATAATTAGTAATAGGAATGCTTGTGTAGGTATTATTTGCCAGAATGTTATTCCATAATTTCCAAAAGCTCTATATACCATATATGTTATAGAATAATAAGCTAAGCTTTGTATAACTGATGTAATAAACATTTGTAATACCATTTTCTTTTCAGATCTCATAAATTTAAATTGTTTAGCAAAATTATCAATACTTTTATCTAATTTTTCTATTTTTTCATCAGGATGCTTTAATATATGAATTTTTCCTAAAAATTTTATTATTGGATTTGTAAAAATTGTTATAAATCTTTTATTTATTCCTGCAAGCATAACTAAAATAATTGCAACTATATTTACTGAAAATCCAACTATTGCCACCCAAATGTAATCTTGCATTAAGTTTTTGAAAAAGTTAAATTCAATAACTATTACAATTAATGTTGTAATTACAAGTGCAGTTTGTGTAATAATAAACTTTATTGCCATAGCACTTAATGAATCACTAACCCTTTTACCTGTTTTAGTTAATTCATATGCTTGCATTGGTTGTCCTCCAGATGAAAATGGAGTTATATTATTAAACAACAATCCTATCATAGATACTTTTATTGAATTAGTAAACTTTTGATCTTTATACATTTTCTTTATAGGAATATGAAGAGTAATTGCTTCACATGTCCAATGTATAAATAAACATCCTACTCCTAGTAAAACCCATCTATAATCAACTTTTTGTAAGACTTCAATTATATTATCAATTCCATCAACATTAATCATATAAATCAATAGTCCTACAAAAATTACAACAATTAGTATAAAATTAAATATTGTCACCTTCTTATTTTTTGGTTTTATATTTTCTTTTGCATTTTCTTCATTTATATCTATCTCAGTTTCTTTTATATTATCCTTATTATTATTTTCAAAATTTTCTTGCATACATATCTCCTAAATATAAATAAACTGCTTTAAATTGAAAAGTATTAAAGCAGTTATTATCATAATTATTCTTCAACTGGCGCAGCTACTGGGCAAACTCCGGCACATGTACCACATGAAATACAAGCTGATTGTTCAATTTCAAATTTAGTATCTCCTTGTGATATACATCCTACTGGACATTCTGCAGCACAAGCTCCACAAGAAATACATGCATCTGTTATTTTGTATGCCATAATAATTCACCTCCTGGAAAGTATATTTCTATATTTATTATTCTTCATTTGATTCTATTTCTTCTAGTCTTTCTAATTCTTCCAATTCTTTTTTATTTTTTATTTCTTCTTCATCCATTTTTTCAACGTCAGCATTTTTAATTATTTTAATGTCTTTTGCATTATACTTTTTAAATAAGTATCCGTCTCCATCTTTAAATTTTACTCTTACTACTTCTTTTAAAGTTTCAATATTATCAACTTCCCCTTCTCCATCTTCTGTTTTTACGATTGATCCGATATTTGGTAGTCTTTTTAATTTTTCTTCATATACATCATTTTCATATTTTAAACAACACATTAATCTACCACAATTTCCAGATATTTTTGAAGGATTAAGTGATAAGTTTTGTTCTTTAGCCATTTTGATAGACACTGCATCAAAGTCGCTTAAGAAGCTACAACAACATAATTCTCTTCCACAAACTCCATTTCCGCCAATTCTTTTTACTTCATCTCTAACTCCTATTTGTCTTAATTCGATTCTAGTTTTATATATTGCTGCTAAATCTTTTACTAAATCTCTAAAATCTATTCTTCCATCTGCAGTAAAGTAAAATAGTATTTTGCTATCATCAAATTTATATTCAACATCTGTTAATGTCATGTCTAATTTATGTTCTTTTATCTTCTTTTGACAAACTTTAAAAGCCTCTTTTTCTTTCTTCCTACATTCATCAAAATGTTTATGGTCTTTATAATTTGCAATTCTTACAACTCTTTTTAATGGTGCAACTATTTTATCATCTTCAACGATTCTATTAGGAATCATTACTTCTCCATATTCTTCCCCTTGTGCTGTTTCTACTATTACCTTATCACCTTTTTTTACTCTTAGATTTTTAGGATTAAAAAAATATATTTTTCCTAATTTTTTAAATCTAACTCCTACTATATTTTTCAATTTATTTCCTCCCACATTTTAAATAGCATATTATCTATACTCATATCATAATTACCATTTTGATTCAATCTTTTCTTAGTATTTTCCACAATTTTTATGCAATTTGTGTATAAATAATTTGTTTTTGCTTTTCTTAGTAGAATAACATTTGCATAATCTAGCATATCATTTATATCATCTTTTGATTTATATAATATTTCTGCCGATTTTACAATATCTATTAAATCTTTTTTGTCTAAAGAATTTATTAATTGTTCTATTTTTTCATACTGTTCTTGTTTATCTTTTAGATTAATTGCTCTTCCTATGCTTCCAGATGCAATATCTAACATTCCTTGTGTGATATTTTTTTCATCATAATTTTGTTCTAAATATTTTTTTACTTCTACATCTTCTAACCTATTAAAATGTAATATCATACATCTTGATTTTATGGTTGTTAAAAATGAATTTTCATTAGTTCCTATTAATATTATACTTGCAAACTCTGGTGGCTCTTCTAATGTTTTTAATAAACAATTTTGGGCTTCTTTAGTCATCAAATCTGCATCATCTATTATATATACTTTTCTAGTTGAAACAACAGGTTTTTCTTGTATTTGTTTTTGAAGTTTTCTTACTTGGTCTATTTTTATATTATTTCCTTCAGGTTCAACACATAAAAAATCAGGATTATTGTCTGTATTAAATTCTATACAAGATTTACAGTTATTACAAGGTTTATTTTCATTTAAACAAAGAATAGCTTTTGCATATTCTTTTGCAATCATTTTTTTACCTATTCCTTGTATTCCAACCATTAAGTAACTATGTGTTATTTGATTTCTTTTTATATTTTCTTCTAATATATTTTTTATTGTTTCATTTCCTATAATATTTTCAAACATAAAAATTTTCTATCCTTTAAACATTTCCCCATTTATTTAGAGGCCATATTCTAATTGCAACTGTACTCTCTATTTTTTCTAATGGTATACAACCAAAAGATCTACAGTCTGTACTATGATTTCTATTATCCCCCATTGCAAATACACATTTTTCTGGAACAACAAAATCATCAAATCCTATACCTGTAACATCTGTTACAATACCATCTTGTAAATAATCTTCTTTTAGCTCTACATCATTTATATATACTTTTCCGTCTTTTATTTGTACATGTTCTCCTGGAAGTGCTATGACTCTTTTTATATAACTTTTCTTACCTATTTCTAAGAAGTTTTCAACAAACCATTTAAAAGCATTTTTATCACTATATTTTGCAATTGGTTTATTTAAATCAATCTCGGAACTTGAATAAGTTATTTGATCTGGCTCTTCAAATGTTATAATTTCTCCACGTTTTGGCATTGAACCAAATGTCCTTCCTAATCTATTTAGCCATAATCTTTCATCTTGAACTAATGTTGGATACATTGATACCTGTTTTACAACAGTTGGTGTTCCTACAAAATATCTAAATATCATAGCTAATACCAATGCTATAACTATACAATAAAACCATTCTAATAAATCTTTTGTTTTTTCGCTCAAATTTATCGCTCCTATCATTATTTTTTTATACTTTCCTATTATACATTAATATCCTTAATTTTTCAATGAAAAAAGGAAGATATTTAAAAATATTTTCCTTTTTTTCACATGCTTATATTCAAAATTTAAATTTTAATTTTAAATTATATTTTTCTATTTCTTTATATATTTAACATATCCTTCTTTATCTGTTTCTACTATATTGTAATTATCTATTATATAACTTCCTATTTCTGTTATATCTGATTTTATATATATTGTTTCTGCATAATATACTAACTTTCCAGATGCAGTCTGTTTTGTAATACTTTTAGCAATTGTTGGAGAATTTATTGTTACTGTTTTTAAGGAAGTATCCGAATTAAAGCAATTGCTTCCTAGTAAAGTAACATTTTTTCCAATAATTACTTCTTGCAAAGACATTTCTGCACTAAAAGCTCCATATTCTGTTGAAATAACAGAATCACTAAAAATTACAGATGTAATTCCACTGCAGCTATGTAAAGCACAATAGCCGATTGTTTTTACAGTATTGGGAATAATTAATTCTCCCTTTCTTCCAATAGGACATAGCAATAATTTTTCTCCATCTTTTGAGTATAATATATTATCTTCAATTTTATATAAATCTTCATTTCCTTCTATTTTTATTTCTGTAAAGTTGCTATTAGATCTAAATAAATCTGATTCTAAATTACAAGTACGAGTTTTAAATATAACAGTTTTAAATCTTGTGTTTTCAAAAGCTCTAGCTTCTATTTTTTCAATATTTTTTTCAAGCACTAAGCTCTCAATCCCAGAAGCACTAACGAAAGAAGCATAATTTATATTTTTTATATTATCAGGTATATAAAGTTCTCCTACTATATTATTACAACTATGAAAAGAATATCTTCCTATTGTTGTTACTATTTCCCCCTTATATACTGGAGGTATTTTTAATAAACTTTTTATACTTTTCTCTTTTAATCCATTACCATCAGTATTACTTCCATCTCCCAGCATATAACTTACTATTTCATTTTCATTTGTTGTTATATTACCATTACTATCTAATCCAGTAAATACTAATGTGGTATCATCATTACATATTAAATAATATAATACTTGTATTGTTTTATTTTCTGTTATTTCTCCTTCTATTCGTTCTTCTGATGATTCATATTTATCAATTGCTGGTGGTAATTTTGAATAATTATTTGTTACTATTGTGTATTCATATTCTCCTAGTACTTCATTTTTACTATTTACGCATTGTACTTTTAGAGTTTTTTCTCCTGTTGCATTTTCTATATGGCTTATATTTCCATCCTTGTTCACTTCATAATATCTATTACTTTCAAATTTTACTGTAAAACTTCCTATATCTTCAGCTATTATACTTGCTTTATTTCCTGTTTTTGAATTTGCAACTAAAGCTTCATTAAAGTTATTTTTTTCTAAATTTCCTTGTCTATTTTCAGCTTGTGCTTGAATAGCAGATATAGAAATTATATCTTTTTCTTCTGCAATTTCAGTAGCATTTTTTGTTTCTCCTGCTTTTGTTAATAATCCATTGTCTCCTGTTAGTGTTGTAACAGTCACTCCGGCTAGTATTAAAAGGACAATTATTGTTACTACTAATGCGATAAGTGTTATTCCTTGATTTTCTTTTTTCATAAGTTTTCTCTCCTTTTATTATTATAAAACACAAAAACAAGACTAAAAACCTAAAATTATATTAGGTCTAGTCTTGTTTTATTTATAACTATTTTATTATTTAAATTACTGCTCTCTCTCTCTCTCTCTCTCTCTCTCTTAGAGCTGTAACAGTTTTAAGTTTTATTGTCATTTGTGTTTTCCTCTTTTCTTTCTTATGTACTTATTATACATTATGTGTTTATATTTTTCGATGAATTTAGGATTAATTTTTTTCTTGTTTTGTAGGAATTTTTATTACAACTTCTGTTCCTTCTCCTACTACACTTTTTATATCTATGCTTCCACCATTTTTATCTAGTATTTCTTTTGCAATGGAAAGTCCAAGTCCTGTTCCTCCCATTTCTCTAGTCCTAGCTTTATCAACACGGTAGAATCTTTCAAATATTCTATTTAAATCATCTTCTGGAATTCCTATTCCATTATCAAATATTTTAATATATGCATCATTATAAACAAATCCAACATATATTTTTATTTCTCCGCCTTCTTTTGTATATTTTATACTATTTGATAATATATTTAATACAACTCTTTCAATATCATATTTATCTGCATATACTGGTGGAACATCTGCTGTTACAAAACAATTTACAGTATGATTTTTCTTTTTTATTTCAATTGCTAACTTATCCTGGCATTTTTTAACTAAATCACCTAAATCAAATGCTTCTTTTTGAGTTCTTTCTTTATTATTATCATAACGAGAAAGTGTTAATAAATCTGTAACTAATTTTGCCATTCTTCTTGCTTCTGTAGCAATAACATTTAAGAACTTATCTTGAGTTTCTTTATCATACTCACCTTCAAGTAATGTATCTGCATATCCCATAATTGAAGTAATTGGTGTTTTTAATTCATGTGATACATCTGCAACCAATTCTTTTTGCATATTATCTAATTTTACATGTTCTGTAATATCTTGTATTACTGCAATTACTCCATCTGGTCTATCTGACTCATCTTTAAATGGTGCAAAAAATACATTTACATAGGTATCTTCTACTTGTATTCTTTGTTCTGTTGAAGTCCAATTTTCTAAATATATAATTCTTTCCATATTAATATTTAAATTGAATTTTTTAAATATATCTTCAAATGTATTATCTTCTGGTCCAATATTTAAAAATTTCTTTGCTGCAGGATTAATTAATATTATTCTTCCTTTTCTATTGAATGCAATAATACCATCAGTCATATGAAGCATAATTGTTTCTATCTGATTTTTTTGAGTTGAAACTTCACTTAATTTTTGTTTTAATTCTGTACTCATAAGACCAAAAGCATTTTTCTTTGCTCTTTTTCCTCTTTTTCTTTCTTCTTCAGTAATTTTCCCTGCACCTTTTATTAATTTGTTTATTGGGTAAATTACAAATTTAGATAAATACATTGCAATTAATATTCCGATTACTACAAATACAGAAGAAGAAACCAAAAGTAGTATTTTTGTATCATTTTCTAACCTACTTATTTGATTTGCAACTTGTCCTATCTCATTTGATTGGATTTGACTATTTAATAAATCCAATGAATTTATAAAAAATAGTCCAAATCCTCCAATTATTGCAATACCTATTATAAAAAATATAAGCATAATTTTAAATTGTATATTTTTAAACATATTTAACCCCTATTTTACTAATTTTTTTATTTCTTCAAAAATCTTTTCTTCTGCATCAATAGTTGATACTTTTAATGCATTTTGTCCCATTTTTTTAACATTTTCTTTATCTAATACTATTTCTTCTATATTAGAATTTAATTTTTCTCCAGTAATTTCATCATCTAAAATAATTCTTGCTGCTCCTACTTTTTCTAAAACTTTTGCATTATAAAGTTGATGATTGTGACTTACATTTGGTAATGGTACAAGAATTGATGGTTTTCCTAAGTTTGATATTTCTGTTATTGTCATTGCACCACTTCTTGCAACTATAACATCAACTACATTCATAATTTCTTCCATATTATATATGTATGGCATTATTTTCATATCTTTAACATTATTTATATTAATATTTAATTTTTCAAGTTCTTCTTTTATAATATCATATTGTTTTGGTCCTGTAGCCCAAATAACTTGATAATTATTATTTAGTTTATTTTTTATAATATCTAATAACGTGTCATTAAGTCTTTTTGCCCCTTGACTTCCACCAAATACTAATACTATTGGCTTATTTGTGTTTAATCCAATTTCATTTATTATTTTTGTTTTTTCTTCCTTAGTATAATCTTTTTTCTTTATTTTTACAGGTGTCCCTGTAAAGACAATATTTTTAGCATTTTTTATTCTTGGAATAGCATCTTTAAAAGAAACTAATATTGTATCTGTTTTTTTTGCAAGCATCTTTATTGCTCTTCCTGGAAAACTATTGCTTTCATGTAATAATGTTGGAATTTTCAAACTATGTGCTGAAGATATAGTTGCTCCACAAATATATCCACCTGTTCCTATTACAATATCTGGATTAAATTCTTTTATAATCTTTTTTGCTTGGCCATATCCCTTTAAAGTCTTATACATCTTTTTTATATTTTCAATTGATATTTTTTTACTTAACCCATATGCATCTATTGTTTTTAATTCATATCCAGCTCTTGGAACTAAGTCATTCTCTAATCCACGAGTTGTTCCTATAAACATTATTTTTGAATCTTTTTCTTCATTTTTTATTTTGTTTGCAATTGCTAAAGCAGGGTTAATATGGCCTGCTGTTCCTGCTGCTGCAATAATAACTTTCATATTATTTCTCTCTTTCATAATATTTTTAATAATTATTATATTTCTACTTCATCATCTTCTGGTTTCTTTTCTTCTTTATCTACTGCTCTCTCATATGCTTTTTGGATAATTGTTCTTACAAATAAAATATCTTTAGCATCTTCTAGTTTTTCTATTTTACCAGATTCTATCATTTTATTTAGTAATTCTATTATTTGTTCATCATTAATTTTACTTTTAAAATTTTCTAATTCTTTTTCTTTATTTCTAACCCAACCTGTTCCGCAATATTCTAACGCTTCTGCAACATCATCTGGAATATTAATATTAAACTGCTTTTTTAGTTGATACAATAGAAATTTTTCATTACTATCTCTACTATCATCTTCATCATCTTTATATTCTTCATCTCCAATAATGTCTTTAAGATAGTATTTCTCACTGTTAAATATGCTATAGCCTTCAATAGCAGTAAATCTCGGCCCAATTTTGTCGTTGTATTTAGTTCTAGCAGTGCCTGATTCAGCCAAAACCTTTGTTTCTCCTGAAAATAGATTTTCTGTTAGTGTATCTACATCATATATCTTTCCTTGTTTTTTATTTTCTAATATGCTTTTTGTAAATCCTATTATTCTATTATATTTATCTACTAAAGTATCTATACACTCCTGTCTTGAACCATCATGTGCACAATATTTTAATCCATTATTACTTTGCATAAAACTATAATGTTTTTTCTTATCTTCTTCTGAGCGCCAAAAGTGTTTTCCTATTTTTTCATATTTATATCCTAACATCGAAAGTAATGAATTAGCAAATCCATCTACACATTCTCCTTTATATCCGATAATCATAGTATTAGGATTTTGTATTTGCTTTTCTTCAAGTTCTTCACTTGGACATAAAATATATCCTCTAGAAATGTCTACTTTATCTTTAAAAAATGTATCTTCTGGAAGAAATGATTGTAAATTATCTCGTTTTAAACCTTTAAACGGTATTAAAACAGCATATTTTCTACCATCAAAATTTCCATATTTATGTGACATTACCTCTCCATTTTGAGAAAAATGTACTGTGTTTCTTCCTTGAAAAGATTCATAACTAAATTCTTCATCATCAAATTGTATAGAATACTTTGTTTTTACTCCAGATGTTTTATTTGACTTTACTTCATCATTTGTTGGGCTGTAATTAGTTTTATGTACTAAAATAAAATCTTCATCTCTATTAAAGTCAGATACATTCTCAGTAATTTCTCTATCGCTTTCATCTAATACTACTTGGATGCCATTATTTTTTAATATTTTTGTTGCTTCTTCAAAAGTTATATCTAATTGTTTTAATGTTTTTGCTTTTTTTATTCTCCCATATCTTTCTCTTGTTATTTTTTCAATTTTTGAACATTCTGATTCTAAGGATTCTTTTTCATTTTCTAATTTTTCTAATAATAATTTATTTTCTTGTTGTTTTTTTTCTTGTTCTAACTGTATTCTTTTATATTCTTCTGTATCCTTTTTATATTGCAAGTATTCTTTTCTTTTTGTTATATGTTTTTGAAAAAAACTATATTGTTTTTCATTTAATGTTGTCGGATATAGTACACTTCTTTCAGTTTCTTTTAAATCGTCTATTTTTCCTTGTAATTCTTCTATTTTATTTTTTAAACTTTTATATCTATCGATTTCATCTTTTACTTCATTATATAATATATTTTTTATATCTTTTAACATTTTATTTCTCCTATTTTATTATTCTTTATAGTAATAATAGAAGCTTGTAATTAAATATTTCTATCATTTCATAATAATTTATGATTTTGCACTTGCTCTTGAAATATTTAATAACACTCCCATTCCACAAAGAAGTATAAATAGCGCAGTACCTCCGGTAACTAAAGAACGGCAGTGGCATACCTGTTGCAGGCATTGAAGATGTTACAACTGCTACATTTATTATAACTTGAATTGCAACTAAAGCTGTAATTCCAATTGCCATTAAGCTTCCAAACATATCTGGTGCTTTCATTGCAATTAAAACCCCTCTCCATATAAATATAGCAAATAGAATAAGTACAATTGCACAGCCAATAAATCCTATTTCTTCTCCTACTATTGAAAAAATAAAGTCATTGTGTGGCTCTGGTATGTATAAGAATTTTTGTTTACTTTCACCTAGCCCTACTCCAAAAAGTCCTCCTGATCCTATTGCATATAAACTTTGTATAACTTGCCAACCATCTCCTGTTGCATCTTGCCATGGATTTAAAAATGTTATAACTCTTTGTAATCTATATGGCTCTTTTATAACAAGTAAAATTAATCCCGGAATTCCTACTGTTGCTCCACTTGCCAAAAAATGCCAAAATTTACACCCTGCCATTATCATCATAATAGAACAAATTCCAATTATTACTATTGAACTACTGAAGTGTGGTTCTAGTAACAACAAGCCTATGATTGGGAGTAGTAAACATACATGTTTTATAAATCCTTTTCCATACTTTCCTAACTCATCTCTATTTTTGGTTAATATTCCTGCATAAAATACTATCATTAATATTTTTACTAATTCAGAAGGTTGAAAAGATAATGTCTCTGTTATATAAATCCATCTTTTTGCACCATTAATTGTTTTTCCAGCAATTAATACTAATGCAAGTAATATTAAAGCAATCCACCAAGAATGTTTATAAAATTTTTGGTAAAATCTATAATCTATTTTTGATATAAATAGCATTGCAACAATTCCCAATATTGCAAAAATCAATTGTTTTGAGAAAAACGCATAACTATTACCACTTTCAGCTAGTGCTGAAGGGGAACTTGCAGATAGTACCATAACTAATCCAATTGATAATAACAAAAATATTGTTATTAAAAGTGTGAAATCCATTGGATTATTTACAAAACTTGAAAAACTTTTTTCTTTTTTCTTTTTTGCCATTTATCTATTTCCTTCCTTAAATTTTTAAAATAATAAAACCTTGAAATTTTATATTATATAAATTCCTATAACACATAATATTAATGTTGCAAGCCCAAACACTATAACAACTTTACTTTCTTTCCATCCTGATAATTCAAAGTGATGATGTAAAGGTGCCATTTTAAATATTCTATTTCCTGTTTTTTTGAAATATGCTACTTGAATAATTACTGATAATGTTTCTAATACCGGAACTAATGCTATTACTAGTAATAATATAGGCATTTTTAAGTATAACGCCATTGCAGATATTACTCCTCCTAGAAATAGTGAACCAGTATCTCCCATAAATACTTTTGCAGGATGAAGATTAAACATTAAAAATCCAAGTGCACATCCTACTACTGCACTTCCAAATATAGATATTTCTGGTATTACTAGCCTTACACCAATAATAGTTAAACATGTAATAATTATTGAAGATACTATTGATGAAAGTCCATCTATTCCATCTGTCAAATTTACAGCGTTAGTTGTAGCAAGTATTACTATAACTGCAAATGGAATATAAATATAAACTGGCATTCCAATATATTGTTTAAAAATAGGCAAATATGTATCTGTTCCTAAATTTAATCCATATACTAAATATAGCACATAAGCAACTGAAATTATTAGTAATCCTAGCATTTTATAGCTTGGTTTTAATCCCTTTGTGTTCTTTAACACTAACTTTTTAAAATCATCTATAAATCCTATTAATCCAAATCCGATAGTTAATAATAATAGTGGAAATAATCTATTTGCAACTTCTAACATATCTACTGCCATTAAATAAAAATATGTTCCTGTTATTCCTATTATCATTGCAAGCATCATAATTATTCCACCCATAGTTGGTGTACCTTGTTTTTTTAAATGTGATTGTGGTCCATCATCTCTTTCTATTTGACCTACTTTTAATTTTTTCAATATTGGTATAATAATAATTCCTAATATAACTGATATTACAAATGAAATTATTAGTATTATTGTCTCTAATTTCATTTTTTCCTACCCCTTCTAATTGTTTATTTTAATTTTTCTATGATATCTTTTACTATAATTCTTTCATCATAAGGATACTTTTCACCCTTAATTTCTTGATATGGTTCATGTCCTTTGCCTGCCAAAACAATAATATCTCTTTTAGTAGCCATTTTTATAGCTTGCTTAATTGCTTCAGTTCTATCTACTACTACAGAATATTTTCCTTTTGTCTTTTTTATTCCTTCTTCTATTTGCTCTACTATTTTTTGAGGATCTTCTGTTCTTGGATTATCAGATGTTATAAATGTATAATCTGCAATTTTTCCTGATATTTCCCCCATAACTGGTCTTTTACCACTATCTCTATCTCCTCCACATCCAAATACGCTTATTACTTTGCCTCTAGTATAGCTTTTTACTGCTTGTAAAATATTTTGTAAACTTTCTGGAGAATGAGCATAGTCAATCATTATAGGTATTTCTAACTTATTATCAACTAGCTCAGATCTTCCTGGAACTCTAACTTGCTCTAAAGCTTCTTTTACAATTTCTGATGAAACCCCAAATTTTTGCGCAACACATATAGCAGCTAAAGAATTATATACACTAAATCTTCCTGGTATTCCAGTTTTTACTCTTTCGTTTCTATCTGTTATTTTTACTCTAAAATCGACATATGAATTTGTTATTGTAATATCTTTTGCAAGCACATTTGCAAAATTATCAATTCCATAAGTTGTTATATTACTATTTGGAAATAATTTTGGTATTTTATTTCCATGTAAATCATCTATATTTACAATTCCTGTATCGCACATTTCAAATAATTTCATTTTTGAATTAAAGTAGTCTTCCATATCTGGATGTTCATTTGGACTAATATGATCTTCTGAAAAATTAGTAAATAGCACCATATCAAACTGACATCCATCTACTCTATGTAATTTTAAACTTTGTGAAGAAACTTCCATTACAACAGCTTCTACACCTTCATTTACCATATCACTAAATATTTTTTGTAATTCTAAACTTTCAGGTGTTGTTCTGTCACTATCCTTTACTTTTTTACCATTACTATATACAGCAATTGTACCTATTAATCCAACTTTTTTACCTGCTTTTTCTAATATTTCTTTAATCATAAAAGTTGTTGTTGTTTTTCCTTTAGTTCCTGTCACTCCAATTAATTTAAATTTACTTGATGGATTTCCATAAAAGTTACTAGAACAAATAGCTAAAGCTTCTCTTGTGTTTTTTGCCATTATAACTGTTGCACTTGCAGGTACTTTTATTTTCTTTAAATCGCATCCTTCTTCAATCAAAATAGCAGTTGCTCCATTTTTTACTGCATCTGTTATAAAATCATGTCCATCTGCTGTAAATCCTTTTATAGCAACAAATAAATATCCTTCTTTTACATTTTTTGAATCTTTTTCAATCCCTTTAATTTCAAGGCTTAAATCTCCTTTTACTTTTAGCCCTTCTAATCCTACTAATATTTGTTTTAATTCCATTTTTTATCAATCCTTTCGATTATTAATAAACCACTGGCGCCAAATTTTTGCTGCCAATTTTTCGTTTACATTATATAACTAATTTTATTTTTTGTATAGCCTTTTTTATAAAGTTTATACTTAATTTTTTATATTTTATTTCTATATATTATATATTTTATTTTATTAAATATATTTCTATTCTTTATATAAAAAATAAGTTTAAGATTTCTTATATTGTTTCTAAAATCTTAAACTTAAATTTTATGTTTCTTACATATACTATTATTTTACTTCGTTATATTTTTTATAATTTATATAGAATATTACTCCTGCTATTATTATTAATATAAGTACAATAACTACAACCTTTGTTCCTGTAAATGGCAATACTTCTTTATTAGCTATTGTATGATCTTCCTTTGCATATTTCTCATTTTTAATTATAGTTTCATTATTATTATCTTCTTTATATATATCGTCATCTGTGTTTGTCTTTTTGGTAACTGTTATTTCACAATTCGCTGTATATTTTCCATCTTCTGTTGTTACTGTAATTATTGTTTTTCCTTCAGTAATCGCTGTTATTATTCCTTCTTTACTAATTGTTGCTACTTTTTCATCACTTGATTTCCATTCAACATTTTTATTGGTTGCATTATTGGGTTTTATTGTCGCTACTAAATTAATTTTATCTCCTACTTCTATTGTTTCTTTTTCCTTATTTAAACTTACTCCTGTTACATTAACAATATTTTCTGGTTTTTCATCTTCTGGTTCTTGGTCTTCTGGTTCTAAATTTGCTAATTTTGTAAATGCCTTTATGCAAGCATTCGTATTTTTTAATATACAATCACTTTTGATAGCTAATCCGTCAATATCTCTCCATTTTTCTCCATCTGCTGATATATAACTTTCACCTAAATTTGATGAAGCAGTATCATAGTATGTTGTTTTATTAGAAATGTTACTGTCTGTAAAATTGCATTCTATAGGAACTTTAGCTCCTTCTGTATTTATATATTTAATAATAATTGCAAAATTTTCATTTTCTAATTTTATAGGAGATGTTAATTTTATTATATGATATCCTGCTTCTAATGCATTATTTCCCGTATAATCTGCTACAGGATTACCATAGTTTAATAATTCTCCATCTTTTGATATATAAACTTCAATTCCTTCCGTATTTAATATATTTATTCCTATTTCATCAAGATATTCTACTTGATTAGATTTCTTTTTAAATTTATTTGCCGCATAAATACCTGGTAAGTCGAATGGAATTGAATAATTTGCTCCTAATTCATCATATTGATATATATAATCTGCTTTTGTATTTTCATTATCATACATAGATAATGAATTTATACCTATACTATAATAATCTATATTTCCATCATCATATGATATATAGAAATATCCAGAATCACCAAAGTCTTTTCCATAAGAATTTAAAGCAATATATGCACCTTTATTAATTGGTCTATGTTTTTCATTAAAATTTTCTACCGGATATTCGTCATCCCATCCAACTATTGTAATAGAGTGATTAGGCATTTTTTCTAAGTCATTATGATAATAAGCATTTGTTTCCTGATTGTAAAATTCCATATTTTCGTTTAAAGTCATATATATATTAGATCTTATTGCACCTTTTTCTTTTATATGTTTTTTAATCAGTTCTCTAATTCGAGTCACTTCCTCCTTCGATATTTCTTGATTACCAGAAAAATATTTTATATTAGAATCAGCAAATTCTTTATATATTCTAGGGAAAATTTGTATATCTTCAATCTTTACAACATCTTCTTTATCCGTTGATACACTATTAACATCTGATAAATAGTAATTATCCTTTGAATTTTTTTCTTCATCATATACACTCTCTAAAGGAAAATCTTTTTCATAGACCGGTCCCAATCTATTAGCGCTATATGCTATTGTCATATAATCTATGCCTTCATTACCTAGTTTTTTATTATATAATCTTGTCGCAACATAATCTACATGCATTGGTGAAAATTCTCTATATTCATCTTTGTACTTTCTAAATAGTGTCGTTTCAACCATGCTTGTATAAGAAAAAGCCCAACATCCTCTTATATGTTTTTGATTTTTTACCTTTATATTTATTTCTTTACTCAAATCATACTTTTCTCCATATATTGAATTTCCCACTTGACTAGTAAGTATATTATAAGTTGATCTTTTTATTGAGTCTTTAATAGGTATTTCAGAAAAAACAGGTTGAATAGTCTCTTTTTTTTCTTCTTCTGGTAGGTTTTCCCATTTTTCAAATTCTTTTGATTTTTTTATTTCAATATCTTGAAAATCAGCATATGAACTAACTGAAAATATAATTAATATATAAAATATTATCAGCAAAATTATTTTAATTTTTTTCATATTAATCATTTTATATTTCTCCTTTTAAAATATCTCTATATAAATTATATCATATATAATAATCTTAATTTATTACATTTTCATTTCATTTTTGTTACATATCAATGTTCTTCCTATTTCTTCTTTTTTAATATTTCCTTCTCTTAATATAACTGTATCATTTTCTACAACTTTAACAACAGTTGACCCAATTCCTAACTTACTTTCTCCATTATTAATAAAGTATTCTACTTTTCCTTCAAAATCTTTCATTATATCCTCTATATTTGTCCCACTCTTTTCTCCTGAAATATTAGCACTGGTAGTAGCAATTGGTAGTCCCACATATTCTATTAATTTTCTTGTTATTTCACTGTCTGGCATACGAATTCCAACAGTATCTCCACCATTTGTTAAAATATCAGGGACAATATCTCTTTTTTTCAATATAATTGTAAGTGGTCCCGGAAAAAATTTTTTCATAATCTTATATTCTATATCACTTATACCTTTTGTTACTTTTTTTATCATTTCAAAGTCTGATACTAATAGGCTTATTGGCTTATTTAATGGCCTTTCTTTAATCTTATAAAGTTTTTCTATTGCTACTTCATCTAATCCATTTGTACCTATTCCATATACTGTTTCTGTAGGAAATATTACAATTCCTCCCTGTTTTATAACATTAGCTACTTCTTTTAGCTTTTCATAGTCTTTTTCATTTTTAAAATCTATATAATTATTCATTTTATTCTTATTTTCCTTTTCTTTTTTAACACATTAATATTTTCTACCATAAAATATTAATATAAATTTTATTTTTATAGAGGTGTTTATTATGTTTTCATCTATTTTTCATGATGCAAAAGCTCACATAAAAGGTGGTAAAAAATATCCAAATATAAATGGATTTACATATTTCAAAGAAACTAAAGATGGTGTAATTATAACTATAAAAGTCAATGGTCTTCCTACATCTTCTAATACGTGTAACGGTAGATTTTTTGCATGTCATATTCATGAACGGAACTTCTTGTACAGGAAACTTAGAAGATGAGTTTGCAAATGCAAAGTCACATTATAATCCTAACAATTGTCCTCATCCATTTCATGTTGGAGATTTACCACCATTAATTGAAAATAATGGTTATGCTTATATTAGTGTTTTAACAAACAAATTTAAAATAAGTAATATAATTGGTAAAGTCATAATAATCCATGATATGCCAGATGACTTTACAAGTCAGCCCTCTGGAAATTCTGGAACTAAAATTGCTTGTGGGAAAATAGAATAACTTCTATTTTTCGCTAGCAGCTTCACAATATTTACAACGATATGTTTTCTTTTCTTTATCTGTTAAAATAAAAACTTGATCTAGTTCTTGTTCTACAGATGTTATACATCTAGGATTTTTACATTTGATTATGTTTGTAATTTGTTTTGGTAATTCTATATGATATTTATCTACTCTTTTATTGTTTTTTATTATATTTATTGTTATATTAGAATCTATATATCCTAATATATCCAAGTCTAAATCTATATTTTTATCTATTTTTACAATATCTTTTTTACCCATTTTATTACTTCTAACATTTGTAATTATCGCAACTGAAGCATCTAAATCACCTAAATTTAATGCATTAAATATTTCTAATCCTTTTTTTGCTTTAATATGATCAATTACAATTCCATTAGTTATACTATCTATATTCATAAATTCCACCTACTTTATTTCTAATAATTTTAGTATAAGAGCCATTCTTATATATTTCCCATATAGTACTTGTTTAAAATAACAAGCCCTTGGATCATCATCTACTTCTATTGATATCTCATTTACTCTTGGTAATGGATGCATTATACATAAATCCTCTTTTGCATTTTTCAATTTACTTTTGTTTAATATGTAAAAATCTTTTAATCTTATATAATCTTCTTCATTGAAAAACCTTTCTCTTTGCACTCTTGTCATATATAATACATCTAATTTATCCATATATTCTTCTATATCTTGTGTTTCTAAATATTCTATGTTATTTTTTTCTAATACTTCTTCTTTTATATATTCTGGTATTTTTAATTCTTTGGGTGATATTAAAACAAATTTTATATTTTTATATCTTGACATTGCTGTTATTAGTGAATGAACTGTTCTTCCAAATTTTAAATCCCCACATAATCCGATTGTCATGTTATCTAATCTATTTTTTTCACAAGATATTGTAAGTAAATCTGTTAATGTTTGAGTTGGATGGTTATGTCCTCCATCTCCTGCATTTATAATAGGCACTGTTGATCTCATTGATGAAACAAGTGGTGCACCTTCTTTTGGATGTCTCATTGCAATAATATCTGCATAACATCCAACTGTTCTTATTGTATCTGATACACTTTCTCCTTTTGCTGTAGAGCTAGAATTTGCTGAAGAAAATCCTAATACATTTCCTCCTAACTCCATCATTGCCGCTTCGAAACTAAGCCTTGTTCTTGTACTTGGTTCAAAAAATAAAGTAGCTAATTTCTTATGCTTACATTTTTCTAAATAATCTTCAGGCTTTTGCATAATACTTTTTGCTACTTTAATTAATTCTTCAATTTCTTCAACTGATAAATCTTTTATTTCAATTAAGTTTCTCATATCTTTCCTCCACTTTTTTATTCTTTTTGTATTATATAATAAATTAAAAACTTTTTTCAACTATTTTTCAATTTTTATATAAGAAAAAACAGAAAGTTTTACTCACCTTCTGTTTCATCCTAATTTATTATATCTTATTTATTAATTCTATAACTTTATTAGTATATTCTTCTCTTTTTTCTTCTGCTTTTCCTTCTTTATACATTTTTAGATAATCAATTATTATTTTAGCAAGCTCTATAAAGTTTTCTTCTTTCCATCCTTTTGTAGTCATAGCTGGAGTTCCAATTCTTACTCCTGATGATTTCAAAGGTGGCATAGTATCATTTGGTATTTGATTCTTATTTACTGTTATATGAATTTTATCTAGCTCTTCTTCTGCTTCTTTTCCTGTTATTCCAATTGATGTATATACATCTAGAACAAACATGTGATTTTCAGTTCCATTAGAAATAATTTTCCAACCTTCTTTAATAAATTCTTCTGAAAATGCTTTTGCATTTTTTATAACTTGTTTTGCATATTCTTTAAATTCAGGTCTTAATGCTTCTTCAAAACAAATTCCTTTTGCAGCTATAATATGTTCTAATGGTCCTCCTTGGATACCTGGGAAAACTGCTCTATTAATTTTCTTAATTATTTCTTCAGAATTTGTTAGTATTAAACCTCCTCTTGGGCCTCTTAGTGTTTTATGAGTTGTTGTTGTTACTACATCTGCATATGAAATTGGACTTGGGTGAACTTCTCCTGCAACTAATCCTGCAACATGAGCCATATCTACCATAAATAATGGTTTTTCCCCATTATGAGATTTACTATATTCTTCTATCATATCTCTAAATATTTTATAATCTATTATTCTAGAATATGAACTTGCTCCCACAATTATCATTTTAGGATTATGCTCATATAATAAGTTTTTAAATTGTTCATAATCTATTATTCCGTTTTCATCTACACCATAAGAAATAATATTATAATCTGCACCTGAGAAACTTAATTTATGTCCATGAGTCAAATGACCTCCCGCTTCTAGACTCATTCCAAGCACAGTATCTCCAATGTTTATTAATGCTTTATATACCGCTTGATTTGCTGAACTTCCGCAATGTGGTTGTACATTTGCAAAATTACAATTAAATAATCTGCAAGCATCTTCAATTGCTTTTTGTTCAATCATATCAATATATTCACATCCACCATAATATCTTTTTCCAGGATAGCCTTCTGCATATTTATTTGTTAAAATACTTCCACATGCTTTCATTACTCTATCACTTGTAAAATTCTCTGATGCAATTAATTCTACATTATTTCTTTGTCTATTTTTCTCTAGTTCAATTATTTCTTCGTATGTTTCTTCGATCATAACACTACCTCCTTATTTAATTTTTATAGTATCATAATAAAATATAATTAGCAATGGTTTTTATTTTTAATTTTAAATTTTTACTTTACTATAACCTTACTACCTTTGTTAATAATAATTCCTGCATTTGGTATCTGCTCATTTACTATAGTGTTTTCCTTATCAATATCTTCTGCTTCACTATCTAAACTTAATTCTAGTCCACATTCTTTCAATATCTTTTCAGCTTCAGATATACTCTTGCCTAGTATATCTGGCATTTGAACTTCTTCTATTTTTTCTACTTCTTCTTGATTTCCTTGATTTACTTCTAAATATGGTAATACCTCTGAAAAAATTTGTCCTCCCACTGGAGCCGCAACTCCACCTCCTTGATGTCCTCCTTCACCTGTTGGATTATATAATGTAACTAAAACTACAACTTGAGGATTATCAATTGGAGCAACTCCGACAAAATGATGTTACATATTTATTAGTATTTACTCCATCTTCAGAAGTTCCTGTTTTTCCTCCTATTCTATAACCTGCAACTTTTGCATTTTTACCAGTACCTTCAGAAACAACCGACTCCATCATACTTAATACTTTTTCAGATGTTTCTTTTGAAATAACTCTTTCGTCTTTTTGCACAGGTAGATCTGTTGTTTCTCCTGTTTCACTGTTTATTATTTGCTTAACAACTCTTGGTTTTACACTATCTCCGCCATTTGATATAGCTGATACCGCTGTAACTAATTGTATAGGAGTTATCTCAAATCTTTGGCCAAAACTAATAGTTGCAAGCTCAACAGGTCCTGCCTTTTGTTCTTTCAAAAATATGCTATTTGCTTCTCCCGGTAGATCAATTTCTGTTTTATTTAGCAACTTAAATTTATTTAGATAACTATAATATGTGTGTACACCTAATTTTTGTCCTAATCCTATAAATACAGGATTACAAGAATTCATTAATGCTTGCCTTAAACTTTCTGATCCGTGGGGTCTATAATATCTCCAGCATTTTATTCTTACTCCAGCAACTTCTATACCTCCAGTACAGCAAAATTCTCCTTGATTGTCTGTATCAGTTATTCCTTCTTCTAATGCTGCTGATGAAGTAATTAATTTAAAAACAGAACCAGGCTCATATGTATCTGTTATAGCTCTATTTCTCCATACTCCTTGTAAGTTTTTTGTTTTTTCTGTTTGTTCCATATTATCCCAAGTTTGTTTTAATTCTTCTGTATATGCTTCATAGGGTTCATTTAAATTATAAGACGGATATGTTGCCATTGCTAATATATCTCCATTTTGAGGATTCATAATAACAATATTTCCTCCATCTGTACATTTATTATCAATACATGCTTCTTGTAAATATTTTTCTGCTATAGATTGTATAGTAAAGTCAATTGTTAAAACTATATCATTTCCATCAATTGCTGATACATAATTTTCTCCTTCTTTTCCAATTTCTCCGTCCTTTTGCATCAGCATGCTTTTTTATACTTCCTTGTTTTCCTTTTAATTCATTATCATATTTTGCTTCAATACCATCTAGCCCTTGATTATCGCTTCCACAAAACCCAATAATCTGTGATGCAAAATTACTATATGGATAATATCTCTTTGTGTCTTCATCTATATTTATTCCTGCCTTTACATTATTTTCTTCCATCCACTTTCTTAATTCGTCTGTTTTTTCTTTTTCTATCTTTTTTACAATTGTCTCAATTGAACTTCTCTTTGTTACCTTTTTTAAAACTTTTTCATAATCTAATTCAAACAAATTAGATAGTTCTTTTGCAACTTTTTCCTTATCTTCTTTATTTATATTCCCTGGATTAACTGATACAGTTTCTACATTACTGCTAACTGCTAAAATTTTCTTACCTGTACTATCAAAAATTGTTCCTCTTTTAGGATTTATTTTTCTATCTAATGTTTGTTGTTCATATGCTAAACTTGATAATTCACTTCCTTGAATAAATTGTATAAAACCAATTCTTACAGTTAAGCATATAATTACTAAAAAACATATAAATAACGTATTTCTCATTTTCTTCTTACTTGAAAGTTTTACTTCAACCATAAAAAATCCTCCTAATAAATTTTATTAGGAAGATTCTTCTTTATGATATTTTTATATTTACTTTTCTTTTATATTAGTTATTTCCAAATATATTATCTATAATTTGCTCAAACCAATTTTTATTTTCTTCTTTTTTTACTTCTTCTGAAGCTGCTTCTACATAATCTTTCTTAGGTAAGCTAACATATAGGGTTTGCTTATTAGTTAATTTTTGCATGCCTAGTTTTTCTTTTGCTAATTTTTCAATATTATTTAAGTTTAATCCATTTTCAATATTTACTTTTAATTGTTCATTTTCCTTTTGAATACTTGATAATTCTTTTTTTAAGTTTTGCACTTGGCTAAATTTTTCGTTTATTTGTGAGTTTCTATAACTTATGGTTAATAGTATAAGGAATATAGCTGCAACTATTAATGTTGCCTTTATCCTTTTACTTTTTTGTTCTTTAGTTATTCTTATTCCTTGTTTTGGTGTCTCTTTTACTACTTCTATATTGTTCTTTCTTGATCTTCTTTGTGGATTATAGTCTGGTTGTATTTTTCTTGGGCTTGTACTATATTCATATCTACTTCTTGCCATAAGTTACTCACCTCCTTTATCTTCTTTCAAAAATTCGTAATTTAGCACTTTTGCTTCTTGAGTTTTCTAATTGTTCTTCTTTTGTTGCTACTATTGGCTTTCTATTTATTATCTCACCTAAAGATTTTGCTCCACACACACAATATGGTAAATCTTTTGGACATGTACATTTTCCATTTGCATCTATGTATGCATTTTTTACTGCTCTATCTTCTAATGAATGAAATGTTATTATACATAATCTCCCGCCTGCATTCAAACATTCTATACAATTCCTAACAGTTTCATATAATGGTTTTATTTCATTATTTACTTCTATTCTTATTGCTTGAAATGTTTTTTTAGCAGGATGTCCATTTTTTTGTTTTGATTTTGGAATAGAATTTTCTATTATTTCTACTAATTGTTTTGTTGTATTAATTGTAGTTTTCTTTCTTTCTATACATATATTTTTTGCTATTTGTCTTGAAAATCTTTCTTCACCATATTCATAAATTATATTTGCTAGTTTTTCTTCTTCATATGTATTGATTACTTCTTTTGCAGTCAAACTTTGAGTTTTATCCATTCTCATGTCTAGCTCATTTTCTCCAAGATAACTAAAACCTCTATTTCTTTCATCTAACTGGTATGAAGAAACTCCTAAATCTAATAATATTCCATCTACTTTTTTTATATCTAATTTATCTAATATTTCTTTTATATTGTCATGATTATCATGAATATATTTTACGTTTGTAAATTCTTTTAAATTATTTTTAGCTGCTTGTAATGCTTCTTTATCCCTATCTATTCCTATTAGTACACCTTTATTAGATAATTTTTTTATTATTTCTTTGCTATGTCCTGCTCCTCCGAAGTGTACCGTCAACATATATTCCATCAGATTTTATATTTAATCCTTCAATACATTCTTCAAGCATTACTGGCTTATGTTTAAATTCCATTTAATACCTCTTTTAAAAAACTTTATAACGCATTTCAGCTGGCAATTTATATAAACTACCAGCTGTATTATCTCATTGTTTTTTCTTTTGGTTTTCGTATCTTCTTTTGTACCTTTATCTTTTGTACACTTCTTCTCTAGTAATACTTTCTTCTGTAAGCATTTCTCTTGCATACTATTCTTTAGAATTTTATATTCTTCTGTAATAATATCTTAAGTAATTTTATCTTTTGTATCCTTTTAAATTTCTTAAGTAATTCTGTCTTTTGTGTTTTTTCTAATTTCTTTTGTATTTTTTTCTTGTGTTTCTTTATATAAACTTTTGCAAGTTATATACCAAGCATTGTCATATTTTCTGCAATTTCATCTGCAGATATATTTTCATCACATTTATCCCAAGTTTCTTTGTTCCATATTTCTAATCTTGTTCCTACTCCTATTATAACTGCTTCTTTTTCTAAGTTTGCTGCCATTCTTAAATTATTTGGTATTAAAAATCTTCCTTGTTTATCTAACTCACATTCTGTTGCTCCAGATAAGAAAAATCTTACAAAGTTTCTAGCATTTTTATCTGATAGTGGTAATGCTTTTAATTTTGTTTCGAAGTTTAACCATTCATTTTGTGAAAACGCAAATAAACACCCATCTAACCCTTTTGTTACGATGAATCTTTCTCCCATATCTTGTCTTAATTTTGCTGGCATTATTAATCTGCCTTTTACATCTAGAGAATGCTCATATTCACCAATTAGCAACGGTCTTTCCTCCTCTCCACTTTTTCACCACTTTGTACCACTTTTCTCCACTTCAACTAAATTTTAATATAACTTTTTATATTTTGCAAGTATTTTATGAAAATTTTTTTATTTTTTTATAAATTTTTTTATTTTGAAAAAATAAATCTTTTTTTCTTTTAATTTTTATCGAATTATTAATTCTATTTTTATATATCATTCGCACTAATAGTTAATTCCTTTTTATATTACTAATTGTTATACTTTTTATAAGAAAGTTCAAGGAGGAACTTATATGAAAAAAATAGAACAAGATTTTAGGGAAAATATTGGAAAGAAAATTAAATTAGCAAGAAAAAAGTCAAAATATACACAAGCAAAATTAGCAGAAATTTTATCGTTAACTCCTGAATATATTAGCCATTTAGAAAGAGGTATAGCTTCTGGTGGCATTCCAACACTAATACAAATTTGCAAAGTTCTTAATATTAATTCTGATTTTTTATTTGGTGATTTTATTAATAGTGATACTCCTAGTATTAGTGATTTAATAAATCCAAAATTTTTAGAAAACTATTTAAACTTGAATGACTATAATAAAAAGGTAGTTGAAGAAATCACTAGTGGATTAATTAAGATGCAAAAAGATGAAAATAAAAACATCTATAAAAGGAAAGCAAAATAACGCTTTCCTTTTAATTTATTGTACTTGAAGTTGCTCCTGTTCCAACTACATTTTCTTGTAATGATCGCCATGTATTACATCCAACCACTCCATCTGCAGATAATCCCCTTGATCTTTGATATGCTATTACTGCATTTTGAGTAGCTGTTCCAAATACACCGGTCTAACCCTCCTGTTGAAAATCCTAAAGTATTTAAGTCATCTTGTGCTATACACACATAATTGCTAACACTTCCTCTTCTAAGCAGAGGATATCCACCTGAACTACATGCCGGTTTTCCAAATCTTCTATCAAAGTGTACCCATGTTGGAGTTAATGAAAGTGGTTCAACATATGCCCATACTCCAGAATTATTAGCCGAATTCCACAACTGTCTTCTTCTACTGCTTGATAAAGTTTGGCCAACATCAAATGCGACTCCAGCATAATGTTGGCTTTGATTACCATGTCCTCCTTCATATGGTCTTTTAAAAGCAAAACCTACCGGAATTGGTGCTCCAAATATATATCTTTGGCTATTCCAACTTTGCATAGTTCTTTTTGTTGTCCATAAAATATTCCCTTTACTCGACCCTCTAAACTCTCTTACTTTTAAAGTATTATTTGTATTATATGGCATTGATTCTGATTCTCCCCTATAATATGTTTCCATTCTATCAGCATCATTATTAAAAACTAATATTTTTGCCATTTATGTACTCCTCCTTTTATTCTTTTTATTATATTATGAATATTTATAATTTAAAGTGAAAAAAGTATGCGATATTTCACATACTTTTCGTTTTATTAAATATTTTATTATACAGCTCTTGCTTTTACTATTACTCTCATTTTGCTATCATCTGTACAAGTAATTAAAGTTATTTCCTTTTTACCATTTGTCAGTTGTGATGTACAACTTAAATCTTCTGGAATAACTTCGTATTTATTATATATTGAATACCTAAGTGTTCTTCCGCTTAAATCTGTTATTTCTATTACATCCCCATTTTCTAAAGTTGGAACCTTACTAAAAAATTTTGTATTCCTATAATTATGCCCCACTATACAAAAGTTTCCTATTTCATTTGGATCATATCCCCAAAATTTAGTTGGAGATATTTTTAGTAAGCTTTCCGTCTCTGCTTCTGATCCTGTAGTTCCTTCTAGTATAGGATATTGTAGATTAAGCTTTGGTATGTTTATAGTCGCTATTGTTGTATATTTATATCCATCACTTGTGCTTTGTATTGTTCTTTGATTTCGTACTGGTGTATCTGCCACTTTATTATTATGATTAGCAGATTCTTGCGTTTCTGTATTATCTGTACTATCATCTAGAACTACAATTAGCACATTATTTTTAGCTACTGTTGTATCTTCTTGAAGTTCATTATTGAATTCATCCATTATTCCAAGTGATGTTTCCTCACTTTTGTTTCTATCATATTCTGCATATATATAAAATGATATCAAAACGCACACTAAAAAAATAGATAAAAAGAAATTAAATTTATATATTTTCTTTTTTCTTTTTAGCTCAGGTGTAATATACAATTTTTCTGTAATTAGTATCTGATTCATTTATATCTCCTTTTTCACAATCTATGCAATTTTATTATATCATACTTTTCAAACTTTTAAAATATGTTTATTAAAATTTTTTATTAATTTATTAAAATTTTTATCAATTTTTTTATCTTAAAGATGATATTTTCAAAATCTACTTTTAATAATTTATAATTTAATGTATAATAAACAAAAAAATATAAGAGAGGTTCTCTTCTATGAAGAAATTTTTATTAAAACTATTAATAATATTTATTATACTTCTTATAATTGCTGCATCATTTGTATTTATAATCGGATATGGATATTATTCAAATACGCTTCATGAAAGTTCTTTAACTGAACGTGTAGAAAAAGTAACAAATAAAGAGCACTTCGTTAAATTTGAAGATCTTTCAGATAATTATATTAATGCAGTTATTGCAGTAGAAGATCATAGATATTATGAACACGGACCAGTTGATTTCATTGCTGTTACTAGGGCTTTATATACTAACATTCGAGATGGAGAATTTGATGAAGGTGGAAGTACAATTACACAACAAGTTGCTAAAAATGTAATTTTTAATCAAGATAAAACTTTAATTAGAAAAATTGGGGAAGTTTTTGGTGCTTTTGATTTAGAAAAAAATTATACCAAAAATGAAATTTTAGCTTTATATGTGAATTCTAATTATTTTGGAGATGGCTATTATGGGATATATGAAGCAAGCAAAGGATATTATCATAAAGATCCTAAGGATTTAACTTTAAATGAAGCTTCAATGCTTGCAGGAATTCCAAATGCTCCTTCTGTTTATTCTCCAAATGTAAATCCTGATTTATCTAAGAAAAGGCAAAAACATGTCTTAAATAAAATGGTTGAAAATGGTTATATTAGTCAAGAAGATGCAGATAAAATTAAATGATGACAAAAAATAAAATTGATAAAAATATCAATTTTATTTTTTCAAGTTGCTATATTTCATTTTTGTTGCCATGCCACCTCTTATATGTCTTTCTGCCTTGTTTTCATCAAGTATTATTCTTACTTGTTTTGCTAAACTTGGATTTATCTTTCTTAGTCTCTCTGAAACATCTTTATGTACTGTGCTTTTACTAATGCCAAACTTTACCGCAGCTCCTCTCACTGTATCTTTTGAATCTATAATATAATGTGCTAAGCTAATTGCACGTTCTTCTATTGATGTTATTTGCTTCATATAAAAACCCCCATGCACGAATACTTTTGTTTAATTGTATTCACATGAAGGTTGTATTATGATTTTATATTTTTTATTTATCTATTTAAAATATAAAAACCTATATTTAAATATGAAGCAAATAATACCCATAATAAATATGGTATTTGAATTAGTCCTGCTGTTTTATTCTTATTATAAAATTTTATTATCATAAGTATAACTAGAACTGCAAGTAATAAAATCCATAAAAACGAAAATAATCTCCATTTAAACACAAAGAAGAATATTGACCATAGGGCATTTACTCCAAGTTGAAAATAATAGATAAAATTAATTTCATCATCTACTTGTTCTTTACTTTTTAGTATTCCATATGAAATCCCCATTAATATGTAAAGAATAGTCCAAACTATTGGAAAAGCAATACCAGGTGGAGAAAATGGCGGCTTTTGAAGAGAATTATAGTCTATAAATCTTGATGTTATAAGTCCCACAATCCCACCTACTATTACAGGAATTAGAATAGATTTTATATAAATCTTTGCTTTATTCATAAAATTCACCTCTAGTTATATTATATTTATGATTATATATTTTATAACTAGAGGTTTTCTATTTATTCTACATTATTTAATTGTTTAGGATCTTTTTTATTGTCATATACTCTATCTAAAAATTCATCTGGAAAATTATTATCTAAAAATTCATCTATACTATTTTTTGGTGGAATATTATTATGTCTTTCATCTTGTCTTACTCCTGCCATACATGATAAAACTATATCGACAGTCATAAATATCATAAATATTACTGTAGCAATTCTTACACGCTTTTTTTCTATGTATTTATCCATTTTTTTAATTAGTGGATATACTGCTTTTAAGAATACAACTGCAATTATTCCCCAATAGAAGCAATATAATATACTAGTTCTTCCATTAAAATTCATGAATAAATCACTGTAATCCCATGATATTGTACCAAATAGTATTTCTTGCATAAATGAACATACATATTCTAAAATTCCTCCCATGACCATTCCAGCACAAAAAGCTTTTTTTGGATCTTGTATTTTTCTTATCAAAAGATAGTATGCTACTGCTCCCATTCCATATACTTGTATAAATGGTCCATATACTAGTCCTTGTCTAATTACAATTGTTCTAGTATATACAATTCCATAAATCATTTCTGCAAAAAAGCCAAATACACTACCTAATACAAATATCCAAAATATTTTTATTATTAAATTAATTATTTTAGCTATTTTTTTGTCTTTTTTCATAAAAATCCCCATATTATTTCAATTATCTATATTATACACCATTTTTCTTAAAAATCAACTAAGTTTTCTTATTTTTATAGTATCTTATAACTATAATATGCTATAATAGTTATGGTGAAGATTAATGATAAGAATTAATAATATAAAAATAAGGAAAGATTTATCTGATGATAAATTATTTGAAACTGTAATTGAAAAATATAAGATAAAAAAAGAAGATATTATAGATTGGAACATCTCTAAAAAATCTATTGATGCTAGGAAAAAAGATGATGTTTGCTATGTTTATTC
Organism: uncultured Clostridium sp.; assembly: GCA_946411515.1. Classification (GTDB taxonomy): domain Bacteria; phylum Bacillota; class Clostridia; order TANB77; family CAG-508; genus CAG-269. The sequence goes on along the minus strand of CAMKEH010000002.1, from coordinate 107,272 downwards.
TTTTGATTTCAAAGTAAAAAACAAGGAAAAATATAAACATTTTGATAAAGTAAAAGAATTTCAAATGCCTACAATTAATATAAAAAATATTAAAAACAAAAAAACTGTAATTGTAGGTGCAGGACCTAGTGGCCTTTTTGCTGCACTTATTTTGATTAAAAATGGTATTTGCCCTATTATAATTGAACAAGGAGATCCAGTTGAAAAAAGAAAACAGGTTGTTGATACTTTTTTCAAGACTGGAAAATTAGATGAACTTTCAAATGTACAATTTGGTGAAGGTGGTGCTGGAACATTTTCTGATGGAAAATTAACTACTGGTATTAATAGTCCTTTTTGTAAAAAAGTTTTAGAAGAATTTGCTTCTTTTGGTGCTCCAAAAGAAATTTTATATTTATCTAAACCTCATATTGGTACAGATATTTTAATTAATGTTATAAAAAATATAAGAGAATTTATTATCTCTAAAGGTGGAAAATTTCTTTTTAATACTAAAGTAATTGATTTTAAGATTGAAAATAATACTATAAAAGGTGTTTATTGTTTAGAAAGTAAAATTAAAAATATAAATGAAAATAATTTTTTTATTGAATCAAATAATGTTATTTTAGCAATTGGCCATAGTTCAAGAGATACTTTTAAAAAGCTATATGAATTAGGTATTAATATGGAAAAGAAAAATTTCTCTGTTGGGCTTAGAATAGAACATTTACAAGAAGAAATAAATAAAGCTCAATATGGAACTATTACAAAATTAAACTTACCCGCTGCAGATTATAAATTAGCTTATCACTCTCCATCAGGGCGTTCTTGTTATACTTTTTGTATGTGCCCAGGAGGAGTTGTAGTTGGTTCTTCTAGCGAAAAAAATACCATTGTTACAAATGGTATGAGTTATTTTAAAAGAGATGGTGTAAATTCTAATTCCGCAATTTTAGTAAATGTAACTCCTGATGATTTTGAAAGTTCTTCTCCTCTTGCTGGAGTTTATTTTCAAAAAGATTTAGAAGAAAAAGCATTTTTTTTAGGTGGTTCAAATTATTTTGCGCCTATACAAAGAGTAGAAGACTTTCTAAATAATGAAAAATCTAAATTTATTGGAACAGTTAAACCTACATATTTACCTGGTGTTACTTTATCAAATTTGAATGAAATATTACCTCAATTTGTTTCTTCTACATTAAAAGAAGGAATCAAATATTTTGATACAAAATTATCTGGTTTTGCAAATCCAGACGCTATTTTAACAGGGATTGAAAGTAGAAGTTCTTCTCCTGTTAGAATTCTTAGAAATGAAAAATTAGTATCAAATATCTTAGGTTTATATCCTTGTGGAGAAGGTGCAGGTTATGCAGGTGGAATAATGTCTGCTGCAGTTGACCGGTATTAAATGTGCTATTGCAGTTCTGGAGAATTAATTATTCTTAATCTAGTAATACTTTCTTTTAAATTATCTACTAAATAATCTATATCTTCTTTGGTATTATCTTCTCCAAAACTTGTTCTTAATGCTCCATTTGCTAATTCATCACTTAATCCTATTGCTTTTAGGACATGTGATGGATTAGGATTTCCAGTGGAGCATGCAGATCCACTAGATGCACATATTCCTTTTTCATCTAAATTTAATAACAGAGCTCCTCCGTCTATTCCTTCAAATGAAAAGTTTGCATTTCCTGGCAATCTTTTTTCTTTTGGACCATTTAGTATTGCTCCTTGTATTTTATTTTCTACTTCTGAAATATAGTAATTTCTTAAGTCACTTAAATATTCTACATGATGACTTAAATTTTTAGATGCTATTTCACTTGCTTTTCCTAAAGCTACTATTCCTGGTACATTTTCTGTGCTTGCTCTTTTGTCTTTTTCTTGATGTCCTCCATCTATAAACTTTTTAAATTCTATACCTTTTTTTACATATAAAGCTCCTATTCCTTTTGGTGCATGAAATTTATGTCCTGATAAGGATAACATATCTATTCCTAATTTTTTAACATCTATTGGTATATTTCCACATGCTTGAACGGCATCTGTGTGAAATATTATATTATACATTTTTGCAATTTTAGATATTTCTTCTATATCTTGAATTGTTCCTATTTCATTATTTGCAAACATAATAGAAATTAATATTGTATCATATCTAATAGATTTTATTAGCTGATTTATATCTACAAATCCTTCTTTATTAACATCTAAATAAGTTACAAAAAATCCTTGTTTTTCTAATGTATGACATGTATTTAATACTGCAGGATGTTCTATTTTACTAGTAATAATATGTCTTCCTCTTCTATAATTTTCATAGGCAATTCCTTTAATTGCTGTATTATCACTTTCACTTCCTGAACTTGTAAAATATATTTCTTCTGGCTCACAATTAATTAGGTTTGCAACTTTTTTTCTAGCTTCTTCTACTGCTCTTTTACTACTTCTTCCTAATGTATACATAGATGATGGATTTCCAAACTCATCTTTTAAATATGGCAACATTTCTTCTAAGACTTCTTTTGATACTTTTGTTGTTGCAGCATTATCAAAATATTTAATATCCATAAAAATATCTCCTATAAAAATAAATATATAATTATTATATTCTGTTTTTATTTTTATGTTGTTAGTACACTTTTTATTTTATTTAAATTATCAATAACTGCATTGTATCCATAATTATAACAACTATCTAATTTTTCCGCATCTAAAAGTCCTGTTTTATCTGTACTTATTGTAAGTATAAAATCACTTTGAGCTAAGTTTTCTTCAGATATCTTGTTTCCCATAATATCTATTGTTCTCATTCCTAAGTCCATCATATTACTTGTTTCATCTATATCATCTGCTTTGAAGTTTATTGCAATTACTTTATCTGCTCCTTGTTTTTTTACTTCTATTACAGGTATATTATTTAATATTCCTCCATCTAAGAATTTATAATTTCTAAATTTACATGGTGAAAATACCCCTGGAAAGCTACTACTTGCTCTTACTGCTTTTCCTAAAGGTATATCTGTTATATATTTTTCTTTATTTTCTATTATATCTGGTACTTTATTTGTAAATATATATTCTTTTGAACTTTGAACGTCTACTGTTGGTATTACAAGTGGCATAGATTTTATATCAGAAATGTTTTTAATGTTTTTGTTTTCTGCTAGCCTATTATATTCTTCTTCTATTATTCTTCCTGTTTTTTCTCCAATATTTTTTAACATTTTGCTTGCTGCAAACTTCTTTATTCCAGAGATAATTGGAATATTACTAATTCCTACTAAATTTTTAGAATATCTTTTAAATAGCATATAAATATAATATGGAGAATATCCTATAGCATAAAGAGATGATATCATTGCACCTGAGCTTGTTCCTCCAATTAAATCTATTTTTATCCCACTATCTTCTAATGCTTTTAATGCTCCTGCATGTGCAATTCCTCTTATTCCTCCACCTGATAAAGCTAATCCTAATTTCAAAACAACACCTTCTTATACTTTTTATATAGTATGTGCGTTTAATTTTGATTTAGTCAACTAAAATTTATAAATTAATTTAATTAATATTTTAACCATTTTACAATTAGATTAACTCAATCTACAAAACTTTTTTAACACTCTTTTTCTATCATTTCAAGTTTCATATAATTTTGCTACAGCAAATATAGCAATTGACTTTATTTCTTTCTTCATGATTTTTAAATTTTCCATTATGATCTATAACTACTTCTAACTTTTCATTTTCTTGATTAAACTAATATACAATAAAACTATATTTTTTTGAACATAATATTTCACTATATTTTTCTAATGAATTACTTGGAAACCCTAATTTACGTATTTCTTGGTTCTTACATGTTACATTGAAATCTAAAATCTGATTTAACAAAACAGCATCTTTTCCTACTGTAATATAGAAGTTACCTGTATTTACAAATACTATTTTACCTTTATTCTTAATTTGAAGTAATTCCATCATTTTACTAAAACTTATAATTTTAACCACCTATTAATATTTTTCAGTGACATTTTTTGTGCCTTGAAAAGCGCAAAAAACGCCACGTTAGTGGCGCCACGTAAGTAGGTTTTTACTAAATTTCCAAAAACCGTTAAAACGCTTTTGGAAATCTTGGAAAATTCCTCCTTAACGTACTAAAATTCGTTAAGATTACTCTTATTCAATTACTGCACTGTAAAATACTTCTTTACAATGTTCTAATTTTGGTTTTCACAGAGCACAACTCTACTTAATATAAAGTACAGGACGGAAGGACCTGCCATCGTCGACACCAGTGGCCTTGCCGTAGTAACGACCACTAGTGTAGCTGCTGCTGCCGTAGTAACCTCCACGCTGCACGCAAGGATAGAACCCGGCGCTAGAGGTTTCTGTTGTCCATTCACAACAATTATCAGCCATATCATATACATTACATATTTTATCTTTATTAGCTTCTACACTTAAATTATTTGTCCCTGTGTCTTTTCTTACTGTTGATAATCTTATTTGATTTGAATATTTTGCTTTATAATTTGAATTGCCTTTTACTTCATTAGTTCTATTATCATATTCTTGTAAAAATAGTGTCGCAGTATCCCATGCATAACTATTTATTAAATCACTTTCAAAATAATCACTTGTGTACATTGTTCGTGCCTTTGCTGATGCATCTGGTTGTGTTATATAATTATATACTGCATATTCTGGTTTTTCTGTTACTGATGTTAATGGATCTGAACTTATTGCAGTTTGAGATGTTGTTCTCGCTTCATATCTTCCTATCCAAAATCCTCCCGCTGCATTTGTTTTTGCTATAAAATCATTTATATCCTTCGCTACAGCATTTTTAGTTCCTGTTTCTCTTGTTCCTTCTTCTGTATAACTAGTTAAAATTCCTGATAGTGTTAATGCACTTCCATCTGTTTTAGTTTGAAGTATTGTTCCAGATGTTTCATCATCTGATATTTTAAATAAATATCTTGCAAGTTCTATAGTTTTGCTTGGATCACTTTTCCATGGTATTCCTACTGGTATCCATACAAATTCATTTCCTGAATCATCTCTTATTACAAGTCCTTCTTTTATTGAACTTTCTCCTGGCTGATTTGATACTGTAAATCCTTCTGGAATTATTGCTGTATAATTTTCTGATTTATATATTGCATTAGAACCAGTTGCTTTTTGTCCTGCTGTAACTTCTGGTAATAGTTTCTTTAAACTTCCAGTTGTTGGATCTAGTATAAAATATTTATTTTTATAATTCACTTTAAGTTTTCCTTCTTCTGGTGTTACTGTAGAAGTTGAACCATTTTTATCTAATGCTTCTTTTAATTTGATTGCTTTTGTTGCTAAATCATAATTATTTAAATAACTATCTGGATATACACTATTCCATGCAAGTCTTACTTCTTCTTCTATTTCTGAATCTTTTGTTGTGTTTTTTGCATCATTTGCTTTTGATAGTATTCCATTATCTCCAGTTAAAGTTACTATAGTAACTCCAGCAAGTATAAGTAAGACTATTATAGTGATAACAAGGGCTATAAGAGTAATACCTTTATTCTTATTAGCATCTTTTGTTTTTAAATTAAATTTCATTTACCTTTAAAATCTCCTTTCTTTTTCTTATGTTTGTTTTTTTATTTTGTTAATTATTTAATTATTTTTTATTTGTTATTAAATTCTTTTATTTTTATAATTAACTATATTTAAAATAGTATACATTTTCTAAACCACGTATTTTTTCTGCTTCTTAAATAAAGGTATTAAGTTTTCAATGTTCTACTATTTTAAAATAGCTAATAGTATATTCTTATTATACTATTAGCTATTTATTTTTTCAACAGATTTAATTATTTGTAATGAAATTGTAATATTTTTATTCATTGTTATCTGTAAAATAGCTTTCTCCAAATCCATATTTTACTTGATAATATTTCCCTATAAAGAATGGTTCTTGGTTATCATTTAATTTGTAAATTGTATCTGTTATTTGTTTTCCATCTTTATTTATTGCTCCCCATTTTCCATCTTTTAGCACTGCTGCAAAGCCATATTTATTAAATTCTGTTACTTTATCATAAATAGGGTCTACTATTGTTTTTCCTTCTTTGTTTACAAATCCCCATTTATCATTTTCTTTTTTAGAAAACAATTCGTTTTCTTTGTAAACTTCTTTGTTTTCCACTTCTTGTCCATTTTTGTTAAAAAACTTCTTCTCAGTTTCATTTGAAATTGCAATATAATCTTTTTCTGCTGTTATATTTGCATTCTTCATTTCACATATTAAGTTTATGTCTTTAGAATATAGTTTTGTTGTTTTATCTAATGTTGTTACTGTTTGAATAATATCTGTATTTTGTACTCTTTGAAGTGAATCATTTTCTATAGCAATTTTAATATTATCTTTATCATCTATAACACCTAATTTAGATTTAGCATCACTTACTATGAAATAATTGTCATATAAATATTCAATATAGTTATATTTTTCATCTATAATTTGTTTTCCATCTTTTCCAATAACACCATATTTTGTTCCATTTTCATTGTTTATTCTAATTCTATATTTTTCATTACTTGTATTTAATATTGCAATATTTGTATCAATATTTGCTTCTGTTCCATTATTATTATAAATTACTGTTCCTTGGCTATTTTTAGCATATAAATAAATTCCTGTAATATCGATTTGGTCAAATTTTGTTGGAACAATTACATTTCCATCTAAATTTGCAACTCCATATTTTTTACTTTTTTCTATTACTAATAATTTATTTGCTTCATCATAAGAAATTGATTGATATTCATTATTTAATACTTGTTTATCATTTATTGTAAGTCCATATTGTCCATTTTTAGCATTTATAAGGTATGCATTTTCATTATCATCAATTTGAGTTATTCTAGATATTTGATTGTACTCTATTTTTAATACTTGTTTTCCATCATTATTGATATACCCATAACGATATCCCTCTCCAGTTTTATTAGATACAATATATCCAGAGAATTTATATCCATCTTCCCCTGCATAATATCCATCAACTTCTAATTTATCGTATTCGATATTTATTAATTTATTTCCCTTTATATTAATAACACCGTATTTCTCATTTTGTTTAACTAATAGTTCTCCTTCTTTATATGGTAATCCTTCTATTTCATCATATATTGCTTTTGTTATTTTTTTACCAGTAAAATCTATTAATCCAAATTTATCATTTTCTTTATATTTTAATACACTTTTTTCATACATTAAGTCACTTGCAATGCTTTGCAATCTGATTGGTTCAACATTTTGATATTCTTTCATTATTTCTTCATTATTTTTGTTTAAAACAGTAGTATTATTTCCAGATGTATAACATACAAATAAATCTTTTTCAGGATTTGGTATTTTTACATCTTCATATTTTGTATTTATTACAGTATTTCCTTCTTTATCAATAACTCCTGTTAAATCTCCCTGTTTTAAAACAAAATAATTATAATTTTCTACTTTTTCTATTTCATATTTTCTACCATTTTTTACTATAAAATAATATGAAACTCCTACCACTATTGCAATTAATAAAATAGCTATTATTATATTTCTAATGATAAATTTTCTTTTCATTTATATTCCTTCTTTCATTACTCTTGATTTTGTTTATCTTCTTCTATATTGTTCTTACATGCTTTTACTTTTAATATTCTTTTATCTTTATATTTTTCTATTTTATATGTTACTTTTTCTGTCTCTATAATTGGTTTTTCTTTATCACCCGGAATACGTCCTAGTTCTTCTTGTAAAAATCCTGATAAAGTATCATAATCTCCTTCTGGAATACCTGCATCTAATAATTTATTTACATCATAAATTGTCATGTTACCTGCTAATAAAAAAGTATTAGAATCTATTTTTTCAAACTCTTTTTCTTCTTTATCATACTCATCATAGATATCTCCAACAAGTTCTTCTATAATATCTTCCATAGTAATTAATCCTGCTGTTCCACCATATTCATCAACTATAATTGCTATTTGTACTTTATTTTTTTGAAGTTCCTTAAACACTTCATTTATTAATCTATTTTGTGATACAAAATATGCATCTTTAACAACATTTTTTACTTTAAATGTTTTCTTATTTATATTTTTTAAAACATCTTTTACATATAAAATACCTTTTATTTCATCAATCGTCTCATCATAAACTGGTATTCTACTATATCTATATTCCTCTTTAGATAGTTCTTGTAATAATTCTTCATTTCCAATATTAATATCTAGTGCAAAAATGTCTTTTCTATGAGTCATAACTTCTGATACAGTTATATCATTGAATTCAAATACATTATTTATTAATTCTTTTTCATCTTCTTCAATAGTTCCTTTTTCTTCGCCTTCATCTACCATCATTTTTATTTCTTCTTCTGTTACTGTTTCTTCATCATTTTCACCTACTCCAAATAATTTAGAAATACTATTTGTTGCAAATGTTAAGAATTTTACAAATGGTGATGCTATAACTGAAATTACTCTAATAATTCCAATTGTTTTAAAAGCTATTTTTTCATAATGTTTCATTGCCAATCTTTTTGGGACTAATTCTCCTAATACCAATGTAAAGAATGATAATATAATTGTAATAATTACAATTGAAATACTTTTCCATACTCCTAAAGTTATAAATGGCATCCAGTTATATAATACTGGTGCTAATTTTTCTGCAAAAGTATCTGATGCAAAAGCACTAGACAAGAACCCTGCTAGTGTAATTCCTATTTGTATTGTTGCTAGAAATTTACTTGGTGTATTTAACATTTTTTCTATTTGAATAGCTTTCTTATTTCCCTCTTTTGCTTGTTTTTCAATTTTAGTATCATTTAGTGATATAAATGCAATTTCACTTGCAGCAAAAAATGCATTTAGTAAAATTAATATTGCTAAGACAATTAATTGTGATAACATATAAAATTTATCTCTCCTTTTATTTAATTATTGTTACCATTATATATGTTTTTTATAAAAAAGTAAACCTAAGATTTTAAAAATATAAATTTAAAAAGTCTTAGGCTTATATATTTATTTTACATGTTAAGTTAAACCTTATTACATTATTTGCCAATAACCATTTTTATTAGCTCCCTTTCTTTTTATTATACCTTTATCTTTTAATTTATTAATATTTCTATTTGCAGTTATCCTTGTAATTTCTAGTTTATCTGCAATTTCTTTTTGTGTAATATCAGGTTTGTTTTGTATTATTTTTAGTATTTTCATTTCTGTTTTACTTATTTTTTTATTAATATTTATAGTATCATTTATAGTATCATTTTTTAAATTTTTCTCTGTATTTTTTATTAATCCTTCTATATCTTTTCTATAAATAGTAACAAAAAATGCTTTTATGAATTCATAATATATTATTCATTAAGGTTATTCTTATATAAGTATTTAATATCTGTATCATTTAAAATTTGCATTTGTGATATAGCAATTTTATTTAGTTTTTCAAGTCTTTCACTTTGTTTTATTCCTTCATTTATAAAAACGGAATTTAAATTTTCTAAATTTGCTAAGCATATTAATTCATTCATTGTTGCATAATCTCTTATATTTCCTTTTAAATTATGATTTCTATCACGCCATTCTTTCGCAGTCATACCAAATAATGCCATATTTAATACATCAGCTTCTTCTGCATAAACAAAATTAATTTGATTTTTAGTTAATTCTTTAGGTATTAAATTGTTTTTAATAGCATCACTATGTATTCTATAATTGATTTTTGAAAGTTCTCTTTTAGCATTCCAGCCTATATGCTTTTGTTCTTCTGCTTTTAATCTTTCAAATTCTTTTATTAATAATAATTTGAATTTTGGACTAATCCACATTCCAAACTCAAAAGCAATATCTTTATGAGCCTAAGTTCCTCCATATCTTCCTGATTTAGAGATTATTCCAATTGAATTTGTTTTCTCTTTCTATTCTTTTACACTTATCTTATAACTATTTAAGCCTGCTTGACTTTTAATTATGGCGAATTCGCCATAATTAAAAGTAGGATTATGAATTTCTTCCCAAATTCCTAAGAATTCAATAGTATTTCTATTTCTTAACCAGTCTGAAACAAAGAAGTCTCCATCTTTTGATTTTAACATATCAGTAATTGATATATAATCTTCATCATTAATTTTCATATAAGTTATCTTTTGATTTAAAACATTTAATTCTGACATATTCCAACCTCCTTCTTAATTGGTATTTTAATTTTTTAGTATGATTTTAAAACAGTTCGTTATACTTTTCTAATGTATTAAAAAGTAAACCTAAGATTTTAAAAATATAAATTTAAAAGTCTTAGGTTTATATATTTGTTTTACATACCTGTAACAGGTAATTTTTTAACTTGCTTATTTGCTTTTTTTATTGTGTTTATTTCAGGTTTTTCTTCTTTTTTATTATTTACTGTAATACTTATTTCTTGATTTAATTCTATTTCTACTTTTATTGGTTGATCATAGATTTCGTATCCATCTATTGTTTTTGTTTCTTTTAAATAATAAGTTCCTGGTACTAAATTTTCGATTACAATCTTTCCTTCTTCATTTGTTTTTAAATCAGTATATATAACTTCTCTTTTTTCATCTAGTAATTGAAATTCAACTCCTTGTAATAAGATATCATTTTCTTGATCTTTTTTTATAACAATTATTTTAGTTTCATTTTTTTGATATTCATCATTTGCATTTCCTGTACCATCTTCATATGTTGCTGCAGTTAATGCATAATCTTGATAACTGCTATCAGGAGCTAATCCATATAATATTGGTTTTGTTTCTACTTGTGCTTTAGCATTTATTAAGATTTTTCCTTTTTCTTGCATATTTTTAATTGGTACTAATATTTTAAATTTTTCGGGTGGTTTAAATTTCGATTTTTCATTATTATTTTCATCAGTTAATTTTATTCCACCTAAATTATCACTTCCTTCTTTTGAAATTGTTATTTTATAATTAGTAATATTAGATTTGGCAGAAACACTATATGATTTTGATACATAATTTTTATCAATTTCATCTTGTTTCCATTCTGATATATTTTTGTTTATTGTTATTGTGCTAGATAGTTTTGTCTCACTAGAATTTTGTGAATTAGTAATTATATTTTTCATAGCTTGTAGTGTTCTAGCACCTGCTTCTCCTATTGCGTCATAATCGTCTGGATTATTTCCATGAATATAGCAATAAATTGCTTGTTTTGTTGCGGTAAAAGCTTCTTCTTTATTTGCTACTCCTAACTCTTGTATACTCTTATATGGATATCCATTAACAATTCTTCTCCAAAGCCCTACATCTTGTATCATACTCTGTACAGAAACTGCATAAGGAGTTGTCTCTGCTCCGTGATTTAGTTTTATCTAAGCAATACGCTGGATAATCTACTCCATCATTTGAATATTGAACATAACTTACTTTAACAGGAACTCCTTTATATGTAAGTAAGCTTCCACAATCTCCTACTAAATATATATTTGCAGAGCTTATATTTTGTGCATAAGCTGAATTCATAAATGTTAATATGTTAAATATACTAAATAATGAGATTAGTATAAAAATATATTTTATTCTTCCTGTTAAATCAAATTTTTTCTTTTGTTTTAATTTTTTATTTCTTTTTATCAAATTTAAAATTCCTCGCTTTCTTCTAAAAGTTCTTTTGCTTGAATACATCTTCTATATTCTTTTTGATTTTCTACACATGTAATCAAAGTTATTGTATTATCATCCGTATTTTCTAAATCGCTCCAATCTGTGTCTTTAATAATATTTTGCTTTGTAACTACATATTCTTTTTCAAAATTTTTATATTTATAATAAACTTTATCTCCTTCTTTCAAATTTTTAATATTTTCAAAATAATTATTTTTATATCCTCTGTTATGTGCTGCTAAGCCCACATTTCCTTCTTCTTTTTTAGTTTCTTCAAAATGGCCAATATAATCATCCATTATTTCTTTTGTTGTTCCTTCTCTAATTTCTGCTTTTAAGTTTATAACTGGTATTTCAAGATACCATTCCTCTTTAGTATCTTTTGAACTTTCTTCTATTATTTCTTTTTCTTCTGAATTTTCTTGACTATTTAAATTATTGACTTTAAAATCTGCTTTAAAAATGCTTTTTGAAGAAATATTTTCATTTGAAGTAAATAAATTTGTAATTAAAAATATAATAATTGATATAACAAAACTAAGTATATTTATATATGTCGTACTATAACGAAACATACATATACTGCTACCTCCTTATCTGATTAGTTTAATTTTGGATTTTTTAAGATTAAAAATAATTTTTAGATTTTAATTTAAATTTTTGAGTTAACTCTTGTATACATAATAATACATTTTTTACCATTTGTAAAGAACTTTTCATCGCAAAATTCGACAAAACATGGATAAACACCAGCTATTTAGCCAAAAACAAATTGCAAATTTTTCTATTCTTATTTTATTTTTTCTTTAATTCTATTATTTTTTCTTTCTCTAATTTTGTTACTTGACTTATTTTTTCAATAGGCATATTTGTTTTTAAAAGCTCTTTTACTATTTCTATTTGCTTATTTAATTTTCCTTCTTCAAACCATCCTATATGCCCATTCTTTTGGTCTCTTATATATTTATCTTTTAATTCTGCTATTCTTCTTAAATCTCTGTCTTGGCTTATTTCTTCTAACTCTTCCATTGTTTTTTTATTTCTTTGTTATTCTCCATAATTTTTAATTCCTCCACCCTACTTGGATTATCTAAAAATGTTATCCACTGTGTTAGTTCATCTTTTTCACTTGTTTCCATCATTTCTTTTACTTTTGGTATTTCGATTATATGTATCTCCAGCTCATCTGTCAACTCTATATTTTTACCACTTAATACCTCTTTTATTTTCCATTTCGTGTTTAATCTCTTTATTTCTCTCGTTTTCTCAAGTTTATAATCTAGTATAATTATACCTATAACTTTGTTTAGCTTTTTATATTCTTCTCCTCTTATTAATTGCCCTGAATATAATTTACTCCAATACCATAAAAATCTCTTTTCAGTATCTTTATTATCTACTAACTGAATTTCAATATCACATATAGTTCCATTATCTAGTGTTGCTTTTAAATCTAATATTCCCAATTTTTCTTCTGTATATTTTCCTATAATGTGTCTATCATTTTCTAATTCTATTTTTTTGATTTTTTCTTTTGTTATTGCTGTTATTATAGCTTTTGTTATATCTTCATTTCCCACTCTAAATAATGAATGAAATACAACATCAATTTTTGGTTTTAATAGTTCTTGTTTATTTTGCATAAATTTCCTCTTTTCCGATTGTATTTTACTTTTCTTTTATATGGAAATAAATAGAATTAATTTACTTTATAAAATAAGTTTCTAATTTAAACTTTAGAAATTTAGAATTTACTTTTATTAAAATTTTTTGATTTGAATTTTTATATTTTCAATGAAAAATAATATTTTAATTGTCTTATACAATTTAATAACATTACTAATAACACAAAATGCCGAACTTTGCAATCACTTTTCATCGCAAAATTCGACATTTTTATAAAAATTGTTTTTTACTAATTATTATGTACAGGATATTGATTTATTTCTTTATTCCATTCTGATAACTCATATTCACTATTTTCATAGCTTTTTAGATAATTTAACAGTGTATCCTCTTCTTTCATATCTTCTTCTGACAATGCTGTTGCTCCTTCTGGTTCTGCATTTGATATTGGTTTAGCTATCGTATTTATATAATAACAATTATTTATCTGCAATAATGCTACATTAGAATTATTTTTTCCCATTATTCCTCCAACATTTGTTCCTCCTTTAATTGTTCCTGCAAAATATGAATTTTCTATTTTTTGATTTCCTCTCCAAACATTTCCAGTTCCACAAATTCCTCCAATAATACCACTTCCAGATAATTTGCCTAAAGAAAATGTATTTAAAATGTATATTGGAGCATAATTTGATGACATCCCAAATATTCCGCCTGTATAATTTTTCCCTTCAATGTAAGAATTGTAATTGCTGCCACAGTTATTAATAAATACTTCATTAATCCATGAAAATCCTACAATTCCTCCGAGCTGTTTCTCCTATTACATTTCCATTATTATAACAATTAATATATCCTTCTCCGCTAAATCCATGTTCTCCGCACTATTCCTCCAGAAATTTTAGCATTTACTGATCCAAAATTTGAACAATTTTTAACAATATATGTGTCACTGGCCACATTTCCAGCAATTCCTCCGGCAGAGGACTTTCCTTTTACAGTTCCATAATTGTTGCAATTTTGGATGGCTCCCCATCCGTTGCGTGGTACAGAACCAACAATTCCTCCCGTACAATCACCTTCAACACTTCCTTTAAAGTCACAATTTCTTATTGAATCTGAATCAGTATTCCATGCTCCTCCTACAATTCCTCCTGCATTTCCATCTGAAGATATTATCTTTCCATTAACTTTTAAATCTGATATGTGTCCTCTTGACTCATATCCAAACAATCCTGCATATCCACTTGTGTTAATATATACATTTTTTATTTTATATCCTTTTCCATTAAATTTACCTGAAAAAGCTTTACTATTATTTCCTATAGGAATAAATCCTATTCCTTCACTACATAGTTTTATGAGAATTGTATCTGAATTTTTATCTGATATATAGCTTGTTGTTTCTTCATTATAACTATATGTAGTTTCTATATCTTTGTATGAGAATTTTGATTTAAAGTCCAATGGTTTTCCTAGTTCTATATATTTACCAGAATATGAATTTCCATTACATACTTCTTTTGAAAAATAAACCAGATCTTCTATGCTCATTATTATATATGGATTACTTTGTGTCCCTGTTCCATCAAATGCTCCTGCAACATTGTCTTCTCTCAATATTGCAATATCTTCTTCAATAATATTTCCATCTTCTTCTACTGTATAAAGTCTATTAGTGCCTAAAAAATGTATTGTATAGCTTGAATCTGATCCATATACTTCTGTCTTTCCTTCTCCTGTATATTTATCTAGATGATTTTGAAATATTTCTTCCCTTTTAGATATATCTGTTTCATCTTCAAGTTTCATTGTTGCATAGGCTAATGCAATTTGCTCTTTTTCTGTCCCAATATCATTTTTTTCAGATGCTTCTCCTGCTTTTTGTAATAATCCATTATCTCCTGTTAATGTAACAATTGTTACTCCTGCAAGGATAAGTAAGACAACTATTGTGACTATAAGTGCAATTAATGTAATGCCTCTTTCTTGTTCTTTCATTTTATCTGTAGTATTTTTCAATTCCTTTTCCATACAAATTCTTCTCCTTCTTTTGTATATCTTTCGGCAAGATTGTACCCCATATGGAGTATTTTGTCAACTCCATATGGGGTATTTTTATATAATGATTTTGAGGTGTATAAGATGCAAACAAGATTAAAAGAATTAAGAGAAGATCATGATTTAACTCAAGAATTTTGTGCTAGAATAGCATATATTTCAAAAAATTCATATATAAGATACGAAAAAGATGAAAGAATGATTCCTTTAGATACAATTAAATTATTTGCAAAATATTATAATACTTCCATTGATTATATAGCAAATCTTACAGATAAAAAAGAACCATATCCTAATAAAAAAGATGATAAAAACTAAATAAGCACACAAAATATTAAATTTTTTCTTAACATTTTGTGTGCTTATTAAAATGAAACATTTCTCGTCTGTCCCCTATGTTTCATTTAAATCTAAATCAAAGTAAAATTCTACTCCGTTATCTTTATTTATTACTCCATATTCATTTTTATAATTATTCATTATGGCTTTTACAAGAGAAAGTCCTATTCCTGTTCCTCCGTCTTCTCTATTTCTAGAGTCATCGATTTTATAAAAACGATTCCATATTCTGTTTATTAATTCATCTGGAATTTTTTCTCCTGTATTAAATACGTTTATTCTTACTTTATTATTTTCGCTATCTATTTCATTTTTTACTTCTATTAGTTTTTTTCCATTAATTTCTTTTATATTTTTTATAGCATTTGTTATGTAGTTTGTTATAATTTGTTCAATATAGAAATCATCTGCAAATACTTCTATTTTATCATTAGTATCAAATTTTATTTCTATATTATTATCATCCAGCATCACTTTTGATTTTCTAACAACTTCTTTTTCTAATTCCACTATATTAAATGTTTTATTATTAAATTCTCTTTTTCCATATTCTAATGTCATTAATTCTAATAATTGTTTAACTAATTTATCCATTTTGTTTGCTTCATCTAAAATAACTTCTGCATAAAATTTTCTACTTTCTTCATCTGAATTTACATTTTCAAGCAATCCTTCACTATATCCTTCAATTAAGGCTATTGGTGTTTTTAATTCGTGTGATACGTCTGATATAAAGCTTTTTCTCATTTCATCTATTTTTGATTTTTCTTCTATGTCTTTTTCTAGTTCAATATTTGTATCTTTTAATTGTTTTATAGTTTTTTCTAATTTATCTGACATTGTATTTATACTTCTTCCCAAGTTATCTATTTCATCATCTTCCTTAGTTTCAGTATATTTACGACTAAAATCTAAATTAGACATTCTTTTTGCTATATCATTTAATTCTAATATAGGATCTGTAAATCTTCTAGATACAAATGAAATTATAACTGCTGAGATTACAATAGTTATTCCTGCCATTAAATATAAGAAATTATTAGATATTTTTACACTTTCTTGTATTGAATTAATTGGTATTCTTATATATAATAAATATCCATTATCTAATACTGATGACAACAATATATATGTCATTCCATTTCTTTTATCTTTTATTTGTTTTATAACAAATTTGTCTCTTTTTTGTATAATTTCTCCTTCTTGTCTTTGTTCTTTATTAATTTCATCTATTGTTTCAAATGTTGAAAAAAAGTCTTTATTTGATGCATATACATTTACATTTTTATCATTTTTTATTAAGATATCAAAATTATTTTCGATAGAAATTTGTTCTAACTTTGATTCCATATCTACAGTTTGTCCTTTACCATAATAGTCATTAACTATCCCATAAACTGATATTAATGCTTTTGTTTTACTATATAAGAAAAATTGTCCAAATACAAAATTATTAACTATTATTAAAAATAATATTATAGATAATATTACAATTGATAATGTCATAAAAAGTTTTCCTCTTACTGAGTTAAATGGGTTCCTTCTTTTTTTCATTTTTTCCTCTTTTCATTATTTTACTTCAAATTTATATCCAATACCTCTAATTGTTTTTATATATTTTCCTTTTTTACCTAATTTATGTCTTATCTTTTTTATATGACTATCTATTGTTCTTGAGTCTCCATAATAGTCATAGTTCCATACATTATTTAATATTTTATCTCTAGATAATGCTATATTTTCATTATTAACTAAATAAACCAATAACTCATATTCTCTTAAACTTAATTCTATTATTTTACCATCTACTGTTACTGTTCTTCCTTCTTGATCTATTTCTATTCCAGCAAAACTTTTTATTTCTTTTGTATCTTGGTTTGTTCTTTTTAAAATAGCTTCTACTCTTGCAACTAATATTTTAGGACTAAATGGTTTTGATATATATTCATCAACACCAAGTTCAAATCCAAACAATTCATCTTGTTCTTCTCCTCTTGCTGTTAACATTATAATTGGAACTTTTGATGTTTGTCTTATTTGTCTTAAAACTGACCATCCATCTAGTTTTGGCATCATGACATCTAACAAAATAAGACTAATATCCTTTTTATTTTGTTCAAAAACTTCTAGTGCTTTTTCTCCATCTTCTGCTTCTAATATTTTATATCCTTTTGCTACTAAAAAGTCTTTTACTAATTTTCTCATTCTTGCTTCATCATCTACAATTAATATACTTTTTTCCATTATTAATCACTCCATTGTTTTTTATATTATATATTATAACTATCTAATATGTCTAGAATGTGAACTATTTTAAAATCTTTTATGATAAAAGTCGGTATCTAAACCGACTTTTACTATCCCATATAATCTCTTAATTTTTTGCTTCTACTTGGATGTCTTAGTTTTCTTAATGCTTTTGCTTCAATTTGTCTTATTCTTTCACGAGTTACTTCAAATTCACGTCCAACTTCTTCTAATGTTCTTGCTTTTCCATCTTCTAATCCAAATCTTAATTTCAATACTTTGGCTTCTCTTGGAGTTAATGTATTCATAACTTCTTCTAATTGTTCTTTTAATAAAGTATATGCTGCTGAATCATGTGGAGCAGGTGAATCATCATCTTGAATAAAATCTCCTAGGTGACTATCATCTTCTTCTCCTATTGGTGTTTCTAGGGATACTGGATCTTGTGCTATTTTTTGAATTTCCATTACTTTTTCAACTGGTATTTCCATTTCTTCAGCAATTTCTTCTGGCGTTGGTTCTCTTCCTAATTGTTGAAGTAGATGCCTTGAAGTTCTAATTAATTTATTAATTGTTTCTACCATATGAACTGGAATTCTTATTGTTCTTGCTTGGTCAGCAATAGCTCTTGTAATTGCTTGTCTAATCCACCATGTTGCATAAGTACTAAATTTAAATCCTTTAGTGTAATCAAATTTTTCTACCGCTTTAATTAATCCCATATTTCCTTCTTGTATTAAATCTAAAAATAGCATTCCTCTTCCAACATATTTTTTAGCTATACTTACTACTAATCTTAAGTTAGATTCTGATAATATTTTTTTAGCTTCTTCATCACCATCTAAGATTCTTTTAGCTAAATCTAGTTCTTGGTCAAATGTTAAAAGTGGTATTCTTCCTATCTCTCTTAAATACATTCTAACAGGATCGTCAACATTAATACCTTCATAACTTGTATCTGTTATTTCATCTAGTTTTAAATACTCTACTTCTTTTAAGTCTTCAATATCAGGTTCTTCATCATCCAAATCATCACTTAAATTAACACCTAATTCTTCAAAAGCATCAAAAACTTTATCAATTTGATCTGGATTAACATCATCTAATTCTTTTGCTAAATCTCCATATGTTATAGTTCCTTTTTCTTTTGCTTTTTGCAAGATTTTAGTTACTTTTTCATTTTTTATTTTATCATCATCTTTATTATCTTCTTGTTTTTCTACTTCTTCTACTATTTCTTTTTTGTCTTCCTTAGGCTTTTTATCTTTTTTCTTTTTATTGTGTTCTATTTCTTCTACTATAATTTCTTTTATTTCGTCAATTGATTTTTTTGTTTTTTTAGCTTTTGCTGAAGTTTCAGATTTCTTTTCCTTTTTATTTTCTTCTTTTACAGTCTCTTTTGATTGTTTTTCTTGCTGTTCTTGTTCTTTTTTCTCTTCTTTTACTTCTTTTACTTTTTTTGTTTTAGTATTTTCTACTTTTTCTTCTTTAACTTCATCAATCTCTTCTTTTTTACTAGTTTTTTTCTTTGCTTCCTTTTCTACTTTTGGTTCTTCTTTCTTTTTACTAGTTTTCTTTTTTACTTCTTCTTTTATTTCTTTTTTTGATACTTTTTCTTCTTTTTTATTTTTCTTATCTTTTATTTCAATTTCTTCTTTTTCTTTTAATTCACTTTTCTTTCTTGGCATTAAAATTTCACCCCTATTTTATTTTTGCTAAGTTTATAATAATATTGCTTAGCTCTTTTTCTAAACTTTTCTTTTCTTCCTCTTTTAAATTAGTACTTAATAATTCTATAATTTGTAATTTTCTTTCATTTAGCTTGTCTTTTTCATAACTTTGCATTATATCATCTATTGCTTTTTCAATATTTTGGAGTTCATAGTCATCTGCTAAAATCTCAGTTATGTGATTTTGTTCTTCTTCACTTAACTTATCTATTATGCTATTGATATTATTATTTTCTTTTTCAAACTCTTCATACAATTTTTGATAAATTTTTTGATTTAATTCATCTTTGAAATCTTCTACTTTTATATTTTGTTTTATAATTTGAAAAATATTTAAATCACCATTAAGTAAAATCGCAAGAACAGTGTTTTCTCTTTTCTTTATTACTTCTGATACTTCTTTTTCTACTTTTTTATGTCTTACTATAGGTTTTGATTTTTCTAAAACTTTTTCACTTTGATTTGATTTGTGTGTTAGTTTATTTATTTCTGCATATATAGCTTCTTTTGATATATCATATTCTTTTGATATTTTTTCTACATATACTTCTTGTTCTATTGTGTTATCTACTTTAGAAAGTAATTTTGCTATTTCATTTAAAAATTTAATTTTATCATTCGTGTTATCTAAATTTAAATCTTTCTTTAATATTTTTACTTTAAATTCAATAACAGAAATTGCTTTATCAATTAGAGCTTTAAACCTTGCATTTCCATATTTTATTATGTATTCATCAGGATCTTTTGCACCTTCCATTTGAAGAATTCTTATATCACATCCCATATTTTGAAGTACATCTAATGCTCTAGTTTTTGCAGTTAAACCAGCTTCATCAGAATCAAAACTTAATATTATTTGTTCTGTATTTTTTCTAAGAAGCCATCCTTGATTTGGTGTTAATGCTGTTCCGAAGTGGCGCTACAACATTTGTTATTCCTCTTTGATGAAGTGATATAACATCCATATATCCTTCTACAATTAGAAGCTTTTTTGTATCTCCTTTTTTTGCAACATTAAGTCCAAATAAGTTTCTTCCTTTACTGTAAACTAAATTTTCTGGTGAATTAATATATTTAGGTTTTGAGTCATCTAAAACTCTTCCTCCAAATGCTATTACTCTTCCTCTTGCATCACAAATTGGAAACATTAATCTATTTCTATATCTGTCTATGTATTTACCATTATCATTTTTATTTACTAGACCAGATTCTAATATCTCTAAATCTTGAAATCCTTCTTTTCTTAAAGCATTATACAACTCATCAAATTTTCCTGAAAATCCTAATCTAAATGATTTTAAGGTTTCATTTGTTAGTTTTCTTTTCTTAATATATTCTTGTGCAATTTTAGATTCTGATTTATATAAATTTTCATGATAAAATTGTGCTGTAAATTCATTTACCTTAAAAACCTTTGCTTTTAATTCTTCTTTTTGTGAATCTTGACTATTTCCCAATGTTGGAAGTTTAATATTTGATCTTTCTGCTAAAGTTTGTACTGCCTCTACAAAATTAATTCCTTCTATTTTAGTCAAAAATGTAAATACATTTCCTCCTACTCCACAACCAAAGCAGTGAAATATTTGTTTATCTGGTGAGACTGAAAAAGAAGGTGACTTTTCATTATGAAATGGACATAATCCAAAGAAATTTCTTCCGCTTCTTTTTAAATGCACATATTGTGATATTATATCTACTATATCATTCGTTTGTCTTACTTCTTCAATGATTTCATCACTATATCTTGGCATTTTTTCCTCACTTTCTTTCAAAATATTTCAAATAAACATACATATTTATATTATTCGACGTATTTTACATAAATCCTTCTTTACTATTTAAAAAAGCTAGTAGTTTTTATAAGTTTAAATAACTACTAACCTTTTTATCATTCCATATTTATAATATTATTATCCATTCTATTTATCATTTTTGCATATGAAATCCATGTCTTTGACATCTTTTTTGTTAATTCCTTATTTGCTTTATATTTCATTTTATGTTCTAAGCTTGACCAGAAATCCATTGCCATAGTTCTTATTTGAACTTCTACTTTTACATAAATAATATTTTGAGACAGAACAATTGGAACACTTAATATTAAATGATATGCAGAATATCCACTTTTTTTAGGATTTGTTACATAATCTTTTTCTTTTATAGTTTGAATTCCAGGTAATTTTTGTAACATATTTTTTATTGAATAAATATCTCTTTTTAATGGGCAAACTACTCTTATTCCTGCTATGTCATTTATATTTTCTATCATTGCTTTATATGTACATTCCAATTCTTTATTCTTCATTTTTGTAAGTATGCTATCTGGTGTTTTTATTCTTGTATTTATATGATCTATTAAATCATAATCATAGAATATTTTAAATTCTTCTTGTATTGTTTCTATTTTGGTCTTTAATTCTTTAATTGCGATTTTATATATAAACATTAATTTTTCAAATGTTTTATCATTCTTTTCTACTTTTTTATCATAATCTATAAAATTTTTAATTTTAACTAAATCTTTAAATTCATTTTCCATAATATTATCTTTTATATGATATATATCATATTCTCCTTTGTTTATTATATTTTGTATATTATATTTTTATTGTTTCTTTTTTATATTTTATTTGTGATTTTTTTGTGAAAATTTTTTAAAACTTACATCTAACTATTTAATTCTAAATTCTTTTTTTCTTCTTCTATTGCATTAATTAACTCTTCTTCTGTAGGTAGATGTAATTTATATGTAGATGAAAAAATATTTTTATTATCTTCTGGTAATGTGTATTTTACTACTGTTTTATTTTTCTCGGTAGAAAGTAATATTCCAACTGTTGGATTTTCATCTTTTTCTTTTATTTCTCTATCATAGTAATTTACATACATTTGTATTTGCCCAATATCTTGATGTGTTACTTTCCCAATTTTTAGGTCTATTATAACAAAACACTTTAATATTCTATTATAAAACACTAAATCCGGATAAAAATGGTCTTCTTCTAAAGTTAATCTTACTTGTGAACCTACAAACATAAATCCTTTTCCTAGCTCCAGTAAAAACTCTTTTAGATGTTCTAATATATTTTTTTTTAAATCTGATTCTAAATAATCTGTATTTTCTTTAATATCAAGAAATTCTAATACAAATGGATCTTTTACTAAATCTTTACTTGTTCTTATTTCATTTCCTTTTTCTGCTAACTCTAACACTTTATTTTTGTTTGATGATAATACTAATCTTTCATATAGTAATGAACCAATTTGTCTTTGTAATTCTCTAACACTCCATTTTGAATTTATAGTTTCTTTTATATAGAATTTTCTTTTAGCTTCTTCATCGATTTTAATTATTTCTAAATAATGTGACCAACTTAATTTGGAAGACACTGTCTTCCAAATTGGATACATCAAATAAAATTTTCTCATTGTTCTTAAATTTCTAGAAGAAAACCCTTTTCCAAATTCTTTAGTTAGTTTTTCAGATAATTTTTCAAGTACAGTTTCACCATATACTGCTCTTTCATCTCCTTGTTGTATCTCCATTATTGTTTTTCCAATATTCCAATATAAATTAAGCATTTCTGTATTAACTGTAGTATATACTCTATTTCTACTTTGAATTACTAATTCTTTAATATCATCAAATACATTATTAATTTCAATTTCATTATTTATTAATTTATCTTTCATATAGTACCTCCTAGCAATTTTAAAATTTTAATATTTACATTTTTATTTTTCTATCTTTTTTGTATTATTAGATATAATTCTTCTTCCAGTTTCTTTTTCTAATTCTTCTTTTGCTTTTTTGCTATATTTCCACCTTTAATTACAGATTTTTTTGCCTCAGTAAATCCTTTTGAATTATTGCTTTTTGATATTTCAGTAGAAGAAATTTCTGCTAACATATTTAGAACAATTTCTGTATTACTCATGTTATCTCTTAAGTTTTCCTTTTTCAAACTTTTTAGAGTTTTATATTCTTTTACTGAATATCCACTCCATACTTCAGTTAGCATATCTGTTAATATTGCAAAATCTTTACTCTCAGTAATTCCTTTATTTCTTAATTCATTTGTAAATTCTTTTCTTATATCAATTGTTTTTAATCTTTGATTTATCCATTCTTCTGAATAACCTTTTCTTCTATACGTATCTATCGCTCTATTTATTGTAATTTCAGGATCATAACTTTCATCAATTCTTTCTCTACCAACTCTTGCTAGCCATAATTTAAATGGTTCTGCTTTTTTAGATGGTATTGATTGAATTAGTCTTAAAATTTGTTCTACATTCATAGCATCTGTATCTCTCAACTTGCCATCATTAGCTCTCATTTTCAACTGGTAACAATTTGTTACCAGTTGACTTCCTTCTTTATTTAATCTCATCTTTAACGTTTTCCAATATTTTCTTCCTCTCTGATAATCACTATCAGTCAATACTGCAATTACATCTACAACTGAAAAATACCATTTTTCTTCTCCACTAATCCACTTTGTTCTTATTCTTTTGTTATCAAATACTTTTAATTCATTACTCTCTTCCATACGAATCACTCCTTAAATTTATTTAATAACCTTTATACTTTTCTATTTATATCATATCACGAACAAACTTTCAATAGCTTTTTCGAATTTTTGTTTGTTTTAAATTTTAAAAAAGAAAGTAGAATTAAAAAACCTACTTTCTAAATTTTTTATTTGAATTTTCTGATTAATCCTTCTAAGGTAATGCTTTCTTTTTCTCCTGTTTTTGTATTTTCAAGTTCTATAGTTTCTTCTTCTGTTTTATCTCCTAAAACAATTAGATATGGTGTTCCTAAAACTTTACAATCTTTAATTTTAGCCCCAATATTTAAATTTTCTCTGTCATCTAAAATAGAATTTATTCCTTCACTTTGTAATGTTTCATAAATTTTATTTGCCATTTCTACTTTTTCTTCATTATCCATTTTAGGTATAATTTGAACTTTGTATGGTGCAATTGTTTCTGGAAGTGAAAATCCACATGGTCCCCATTTAGGGTCATTTATTAGACATTGTTCATAAAGAGCTGCCACTGTTCTACTTACTCCTATTCCATAACATCCCATATAATATAGGGCTTCTTTTCCATCTTTATCAGTGTATTTTCCATTCATCATTTCAGAATATCTTGTTCCTAATTGGAAGATATGTCCTAATTCCATAGTTCTTATTTCTTTGAAGTTTGATATATCTTCTATTCCATATTCTTCTTTTAAGTATTCTTCATAATTTTCTTTTTCTAATACTTCTGTATTTAGTCCAATACCTGTTGTTTCATCATATAAAATTTTATCTTCACCTTGTTCAGAAATTAGCATAAACTCTTCTGATTTCTTTCCACCCATGTCACCATTATTTGCAACAATAGGAATTACTTTCATACCTATTTTTTCGAAGATTTCTAAAAATGCTGCTCTTAAATTTTCATATGATTTTATCATACCTTGTTCATCTATATCAAAGCTATATGCATCAAGCATTGGAAAAGCTTTTCCTCTTAGTAAATATCCTCTTGTTCTTATTTCATTTCTAAATTTTTCTCCAATTTGATAATATGTTACAGGTAAGTTTTTGTAAGATTTTAATTTTTCTCTCGCAAACTCAAGCATTGCTTCTTCACCTGTTGGAGCTAAACAAAATGTTCCTTTATTTGATTCGGTAATTAGCATTGTTCCATTATCTACGTAATTATCATATCTTCCTGAATTTTTCCAAATGGTATCTGGTTGCAAAGTTGGAAGTAATACTTCAATACAACCATATTTATTTAATGTTTCAACTATTATTTGTTCTACTTTTCTTCTTACTAATAATGGAACTGTGTTATATCCAAAAAGTCCTGCTCCATATTGTACTAATTGTCCAGTTTGAAGTAATATACTTTGTCCTGGATACATTTCATCTATATTATTTAATTTTACTGTTCCCATTCCTGTTCCGTGATAATTTCATATAAATCCTTCTTTCTATTCTTGATTTTCATTATTTTCATTTTCTGTTTTTATATCTTCACTTTGTTCTTCTACTTCTTCCCTTTCGGGAGTAGGAGCCTCATTTGGTTCTTCTATTAAATCATCAATTACTATTTGTTTATTTTCATCCAATTTATATCGTGGTAATTCTGGCAAGTCTTCTAAAGAATTATATCCAAACATTCTTAAAAATTCATTTGTAGTTTTATAAGACATTGGTTTTCCTGGCAAGTCTATCTTTCCTGCTTCTTCAATCAAGCCATATTCTAATAATTTATATACACATGCATCTGCAGAAACTCCTCTTATTGCTTCTATTTCTGCTCTTGTTATTTTAGGATTATATGCAATAATAGATAATGTTTCTAAAGCTGCATTTGATAAATTTGGTTTGTTTCTTTTATCAAGTACTGGATAAATATATTCATATAATTCTTTTTTAGTACATAATTGATATGAATTTTCTACTTGTATTAATTCTATTCCTCTATCTTCTTTTTTATATTCTTCTTGCATACTTTTTACAATTGCATCTATATCTTCAGCTGATATTTCTAATGCTAAAACCAATTCATTTTTTTCAACTGGTCTTCCTGCTGCAAAAAGTATTGCTTCTATTATTGATTTTTTCTGATTAATTTCCATATTTATTCCTTCTTAAATCTATATTTTAACGTATATATTATGTCAAAAAAAAGCTAATATGTCAATAATTTAAAAGATTTTCTTGCACTTTTAATTTTTATATGTTATATTTAAGAAAAGAGTTTCGGAGGTAATTTTATGGATGAGAAGAAAAATATAGAAGTTATTTCTGGTGATGGATCAAATTTAGATATTTCTCCTGTTTATGAACATTTGAATGCTCCAAAAAGTTCAGATGAAAAGCCTAAAAATATAGTAATACCAGAAGAAAAACCTAAAAAAGAAGATAAAGAAAAAGAAACTGATAAAGATGAAGAAAAGAAGGAAAATTAATTCCTTCTTTTTATCTTTCTAATCACCGTAAATTCTTCCTCCAATTATTTGGCCTGTGTATATATCAATGTATACATCTAACATTTGAAGTGCATCTATACTATCTGATGTTTCTATTTTCCAAACTTTTCTTAAATTACTTGATTGTCTCTCTGGTAAATTATCACTTTGAGTAAATAAAGTATTTGGTTTTACTTCTGCTTGTGAAATATTAAGCATAAATGTATAATTTTCGTAATCTATTATATTGTTATTTGCTCCAAGTATTGGAATATTTTCCTTCCAAATTTTAATTGCTTCTTCTTTAGTTATTGGAGTTTTATTTTCTTCACTTTCAGTAGCATTTTGTTTATTTGTTTCATTTTCTTCTTTTAATGTGTATTTATTAGAATTTTCATTGCTTGTAATATTTTCTGCTTTTTCTTCTACCTTAGTTTCTTGTACAATGTCTTTATAATTAAGAGCTACTTTTTTATTTTCATTATTTTCTAAATCGTAAATTATTACTTGTATTACTTTTTGATTACCATCCATTTTAAATTCATATGCTTTTCCATCTAAAAATTGTGCTAACCTTATATCCATACTTTCACTTGTATTATCTTTTAAATTATATTTTATTATATTACTTCCTGTAAAATATACATTTTTCTTATATACATAACTTATTCTAGCCATATCTTCTGTATTTTGTATTTGCTCTTCAGTCTTGTTTTTTGCATCAATTTTTAATAATGAAAATGTAACATCAATCTCATTATTTTTTCCTGTTAGCTTTCTTGTATAAATATATCCTATTTTATTAGTAACATAAGAATTTCCAAATCTTCCTACTTTATGGTTAGTATTATCATCAAAATATAAAACATGATAACTTTCACCATCTGCATAGTCAACATATACTATATAATCTTTATTTATACCTGTTATATATGTTCTTCCTTCTGCCAATAGTTGTTTATTATTTCCATCAATATCTACTTTATATAATCCTCTTGTAGATAAATCTGTATAATAAATTGTATTATCTTGTATTCTAAAATAATTTTTTACATTTGAAATAATTGTTGTAATATTTTTTCCGTATTTATCCATATAACACAAATCACCTTGAGGCGTTTGGTTAATTTCATCAAATCCATTTTGTTTAATAAAATAAATTTTATCATCTGTTAGCCATAACTGAACGCATTCTCCTTCATATATCTTACTTACATTTCCTTGCAAATCAATTTTATAAATCCCTTTCCCTACATAATGACTAGGAACTCCATACATATTTTTCCCGTCAAAATATAGTTTTTCTAATCCTCTTTCAGGAGTTTTTACTTGAATTGTTTCTCCACTTTCGACATTAATAATTTGTGTACTGTTATCTAATTTATTAATATAACCTATAGTATTGCCTACTTTTACGAATATATCTCCATTGTGCATACTGTAGTCTTTTTCATATATTGGTTCTTGTTCTTCCATTTCTTCTTTTTGTACTTCTAGAGTTTCATTATTATCTTCTTTTTGATTAAGAATACTTATTCCTACAAAAGCTACAATTGCAATCAATAAAACACATATGAAGCTTATAATTATTATTTTAATTTTTTTATTTTTCATAGGTTCCTCCTAAAATAAAAATTTATAATTATATTTTACATCTATAATTTATTTTTTTCAATAATAATATAAATTTCTTCTAGACGGGGAAAGAGCCGAATCCATAATGGATACGGCTCTCCTTATTTGTTAGTCGAATATTGCATCTTCAGTTATCTGAGATGCATAACCTGTGTACTTGTCAGGTGACAAGTTAAGCAAAATTTCTCTGTCTTCTTCAGAGAAGCCTTCAATGTCGAGAGTTTTTATAAACTCTTTGATAGCTTCCTTAGAAATATCTTTGCCTCTTGTGAAGTCTTTTAGTCTGTTGTATGCATCCGGAACGCCATACTTACGAAGCATAGTCTGAATAGGCTCTGCCAAGACTTCCCACTTGTTATCAAGTTCTTCGGAAATCTTTTCTTCGTTTACAGTAACTCTCTTCAAACCACCAATGGTTTGTTCAAGTGCCTGAAGTGAGTATCCAAATGCAAGACCCAGGTTTCTCTGCGACGATGAATCGGACAAATCACGCTGCATACGAGAACGAGGAAGCTTATTAGATAATGCCACACATATTGCGTTTGACATATCAATATTTGACTCACTGTTCTCAAACTTAATCGGATTTACCTTATGAGGCATGGTACTGCTACCAACCTCCGCTTTTACAACAACCTGCTTGAAGTATCCTTTGCTGATATAAAGCCACATATCAAGATCTAAGTCACAAAGGACATTGTTAAAATGGCGAATACCATCAAGGATATGGCAAACATAATCATGACTCTCAATTTGAGTAGTAACAGGATTAAATTTTAATCCTAAATAATCCTCTATAAAGAGTTTTGAGAGTGTTGGCCAGTCTTCATCAGGAAATGCTACAGATATTGCAGCGTAGTTTCCTGTTGCGCCATTGAATTTTGCACGTGGTCTGATCGATTTTATGTTTTCAAGTGATTCGCGCATGCGATGTACATATACTGCAAACTCCTTACCAACTGTAGTTGGTGTTGCTGGCTGTCCATGAGTATGAGCAGGCATAGGAGTATTAGCATATTTTTCTGCAAACTCATTTGAAATAAGTTCAATCAGTTGTTCTGCTGTAGGAATCCATACTTCCTTTAACGCTGTAGAAATCATGTTAGCATAAGAAGGATTTGTTATGTCCTCTGATGTACATCCAATATGTACAAAGCTCACAAGGTCATTCATCCCCATCTCTTTTAGCTGTTCTCCTACATAGATTTCAACAGATTTTACATCGTGGTTTGTTTCCTTTTCGATTTCTTTAACTCTTAAGAAAGAGTCATAAGAAAAGTTTGAATAGATATTCTTTATATCTTCAATGTCATTGTAATGTGAATCTAAGATCCAAGATCCACTGACATTTTCTAAAAGAAAAATCAGCCAATATACTTCTACCTTAACTCTGTTTTTCACAAGAGCATACTCGGAGAAGTAAGGCGAAAGTTTCTTTCCGATATTGGAATATCTTCCGTCCAATGGTCCTAAGGCCATGTGCTGCGCAGATACCATTTGCATCGCTTCAAATGAAGTATCTACATTGTTTCCATCTCGTGTCATAAGGAATTTCCCCTTTCTTTTGTTATTTAACTATTGGAAATAATAGTTACGAGACTTTTTAATTGTATCAGATTTATATAGAAAAGTCAATTTATGTAAATTATAAAAATACAAAAAATCATACATTTTAAATCAATGTAATAATCTTTGTATAATTATAATCGTAATTTATATAATCTAGATTATAATTATATGATATATTATTAAGCAATTTTATTCAATACAAATTAGAAATTTTAAAATTATTTTATTGATTATTGAAAAATTTAAATATTATAATGTATAAATTTAATATGCAAACATATACTATCAGTGTCAAACTAAGTTTGACAAGTTAAATATTATATGTTAAAATATATTTAACTTAACCCTCTACTACTTTTGTAGTAAGACGGGAGCCTAAATGATTTTGGAGAGTTCAAAGCAACTCTCCTTTTTAAGTTATGCCTTATTATTTTGTAAAAAATTTTATGATTTGTTTATCAATTAAATCAAGTGATTCACTAGTTATTTTTACATTTTTTCTAACAGTATCCTTGAAAATTCTCTGTTTACTAATTGTTGTTATTTGGTTAATTAGTGCTATGCTATCTCTCTTCATTTTAGAAATTTCATGTTCCATTTTTTCAATATATTTTTGTTCCTTTGAAATTATATTTTGTATATTAACAGGTACATCTTCTATTTTTTTCAATTCATTTAATATTTCTTGCAATTTTTCTTTTTCATTTTCAATTTTTTTCTGGAAAACATTATAAAGTTCTTTTCCAAGATTCACAGAAGATGAATCGTATTTTTTACCATCTTTTCTTGATGTTAAAGGAATAATATTTAAAGCTCCATTTCTTGTATTATCATATTTATTAAGAACTATACAATAGTGTAATCCACCTAGTTCATTTCCAATATTAAAACCTAAATTTACTTTTATGATATCTCCTCTGGAATATACTCCAGATTTTGCAATATTAAATGTTCTTTCCTCATCATGATATTTTGCAAAATCATTTATCCAATATGCTAACAAATCACTTTTTTTATATTCGCTTAATTCTATATGCTTTAAAAAAGATAAATCTAATCTACTTAGAGAATTATCTTTATGAATAATAGAACTATTTCTTAATTTAATTTTATCTTCATTCAAAATATCAGCTCCTTGCTATTTTTATAGCAGTATTATAGCAAACGTTTGTTTAAATTGCAATAGCTGTACAAAAATAATTTTATATGCTTAATATAGCTATGAATTATAGCAAATGTTTAATATATTATAAGGATTTTTAAAATTATTTTATTGACATCGAATGTCATATAATATAAAATGTATTTGATGACAAAGAATGTCATGATTATATTGTATAAATAGTAGGAATACTATACAAAAGAAGGAGAAGCATATGAAAAAAGAAAATAATGGAATAACGCTAATTGCGTTAGTGATTACAATAATTGTCCTTTTAATATTAGCAGGAGTAACGATAGTAACGCTAACAGGTGATAATGGATTATTACAAAAAGCTCAAAGTGCTGGAGAACAATCAAAAATAGCAGAAGCTGAGGAACAAATAAAATTAATCTATGCAGAATATCAAATATCAAAATATGCAGAAGGAAATATGAGTGCAGGTGACTACTTAAAAGAACAACTAGAAAAAACTTACGGAGAAGGAAATGTAGATATAATATCTCAAGAAGAAACAATTGTATTAAAAGTAACTAACAATGGTGAATCAAAGTTTTATGAATATAACCCATCAGCAGGTATATCAAACGAACTTCAAAAAGGTATAAATTATAATGGAAAAACACCTTCTGAAATTCAACCTGGTGATGATATTGCAATTGTTACAGAAAAGTTTAAAGTATTTGCAGTAGAAAACAACACTATAAAGGCTATGCCTTACTATAACATAACATTAACAGATAAACCTGTTCAAAGTAAAAATGCTGGAACAACAAAATTCTCAAATAGTAATTATTGGACACAATTGGAAGACGCATTAGATATGAGTAATTCAGATAATTGTATTCAACCATTTATTACTTATTATAAAACTACGTTAGATAATTTAGGAGCAAATGTAGAAGTTAGAGCTGCAAAATATAGTGAATTAAGCGCAACTGGAGTGACAAGTACTATGGTAAACCCCGGGAAAACGGGTGACTACTGGATTGGATCAACAAGTAGTTCAAATATTAATACCATTTATCGTGCAAGTGACATTGGAGGAATGAATACGGCCGCTTATGGAAAAAAATGCGGAGCTCGCCCAATCATAGAAATTCCAATAGAATAAATTATTTTATTTTTTTTATTATTTATAATTTTTAATATATTTATTTAAGCAAAAGTTGTATGCTTTTGCTTTTTTATATTGTTTTTTTTACTTGACATTGAATGATTTTAGGCATATACTAAATCCGTAAAATAAAAAGAAAAAGGAGGCATTATCAATATGGATAACATGATAGAAATTAGATGGCATGGTAGAGGTGGCCAAGGTGCTAAAACAGCTTCACTTTTACTTGCAGATGCTGCTTTCAACACAGGAAAATACATTCAAGGTTTCCCTGAATATGGTCCTGAAAGAATGGGAGCACCTATTACTGCATATAACAGAATAAGTGAGAAGCCAATTACTATCCATAGTAATATCTATGAACCAGATTATGTAGTTGTAGTAGATGATACTCTTCTAGAAGTTGTTGATGTAACAGCTGGTCTTAAAGAAGAAGGTGCAATTGTAATTAATACAACTAAATCTGCAGATTATTTAAAAAGTGTTTTAAAAGGTTACAAAGGAAATGTTTATACAATTGATGCAAGAAAGATTTCTGAAGAAGCTTTAGGAAGATATTTTCCAAATACTCCTATGCTTGCAGCTATTGTTAAAGTAAGTGGAATTATGACTGATGAAGCATTACTAGAAGACATGAAAGGTTCTTTTAAACACAAATTTGCTAAAAAACCAGAAGTAATTGATGGTAATATGAAAGCATTAGAATTAGCATTAAAGGAGGTTAAAAAGATATGACAAATATAAACCCAAATACTCCTATGGAGAAAATGACTCCAGGTGGTGATATTTATACTGCCGGAAATGCAAGAGACTTTAAAACTGGTGATTGGAGAAGTATAAAACCTATTTTTATATCAGAAAAATGTAAACAATGTGGTTTGTGTTTCCCAGTTTGTCCTGATGATGCAATCCCAGTAAATAAAGAATGTAATAGAGAAGATTTTGATTATGATTATTGTAAAGGATGTGGCGTATGTGCTAAAGTTTGCCCATTCGGAGCAATTGAGATGAAGGAGGAATAAGATACTATGAGTATAAGAGAAAGATTAAGTGGTAATGAAGCAGCAGCAACTGCTATGAAACAAATTAATCCAGATGTAGTAGCAGCATTTCCTATTACTCCATCTACAGAGATTCCTCAATATTTTTCAACATTTGTAGCAAATGGAGCAGTAGATACTGAATTTGTTGCAGTAGAAAGTGAACATAGTGCAATGTCAGCATGTATCGGTGCAGAAGCTGCAGGATCAAGAGCTATGACAGCTACATCTGCAAATGGATTATCTTTAATGTGGGAAATGATTTATATAGCATCAAGCTTAAGATTACCAATTGTTTTATCATTAGTAAATAGAGCCGTATCTGGACCATTAAATATTCACAATGACCATTCAGATGCAATGGGAGTTCGTGATAGTGGTTGGATAATGTTATTTTCAGAAAATAACCAAGAAGCATATGATAATACTTTAATGGCACATAGAATTGCAGAACATAAAGATGTAAGATTACCTTTAATGGTATGTCAAGATGGATTTATTACTTCTCACTCTATTGAAAATATAGAATTAGAAGAAGATGAAAAAGTAAAAGAATTTGTAGGAAAATATGAACCAGAACATTATTTATTAAATCAAAACGAACCAATTGCTGTTGGTCCTTTAGATGTTCAAACTTATCTATTTGAACATAAAGTACAACAAGCAGATGCAATGAGAAATGCAAAAAAAGTTATTTTAGAAGTATCAAAAGATTTTGAAAAAATGACTGGTAGAAAATATGGATTATTTGAAGAATATAAATTAGATGACGCAGAAGTTGCAATAGTTTGTATGAACTCTACTGCTGGTACTACAAAATTTGTAGTAGATAGTTTAAGAGAAAAAGGAATTAAAGCAGGATTATTAAAAATTCGTGTTTATAGACCTTTCCCAGGAGAAGAAGTTGCAAAAGCTTTAAGTCATTTAAAAGCTGTAGCTGTTTTAGATAAATCAGATTCACTAAATGGTATTGGTGGTGCTTTATTTGAAGATGTAACAAGCTCTATGTTTGTAAATCAAGTTCAAGTTCCTACTGTAAACTATGTTTATGGAATTGGTGGTAGAGATACTAAAGCAGATGATATTGAAAAAGTATATGAAGATTTATTAGAAATCGTAGAAACAGGAAAAATAGAAAATCCTTATAGATATTTTGGAGTAAGAAAGGAGGCTGAATAAAATGCCTTATAATGTAAAAGATGTAGTAGCAAATAAGCCTTCAAGATTTACAGCAGGACACAGAATGTGTGCTGGATGCGGAGCTCCTCCAGCTGCAAGAATGGTAATGAGAGCTTTAAAACCAGAAGATCATGCAGTAGTAGCTGGTGCAACTGGATGTATGGAAGTTTCAACATTTATCTATCCATACACAGCTTGGACAGATTCATTTATACATACAGCATTTGAATGTGCTGGTGCAACACTATCTGGAGCAGAAGCTGCATATGTTTCTCTAAAAAAACAAGGAAAATTAGATAATACAACTAAATTCATCGCCTTTGGTGGAGATGGTGGAACTTATGATATAGGAATTCAAAGTTTATCCGGTGCTATGGAACGTGGTCATGACATGGTTTATGTATGTTATGATAATGGTGCTTATATGAATACTGGTATCCAACGTTCATCTGCTACACCTAAATTTGCAGATACAACAACATCACCAGCAGGAAAAGTTATTCCTGGAAAAATGCAATCTAGAAAAGATTTAACTAAAATAATGGTTGGTCATCATATTCCTTATGTTGCACAAACTTTAGGTTATATGAATTTCAAAGACCTTTATGAAAAAGCTGAAAAGGCAATTTATACAGAAGGTCCTGCATTTTTAAATGTTATGGCTCCATGTCCTAGAGGATGGGGTTATCCAACAGATATGTTAATGCAAATAAATAAATTAGCAGTTGAAACTTGCTATTGGCCATTATACGAAGTAATTGATGGAAAATACAAAATTAATTACAAACCAGCTAAAAAATTACCAATTGAAGAATTCTTAAAACCTCAAAAAAGATTTAGACATATGTTCTTACCTGGTAATGAATGGATGATTGAAGAATTCCAAAAAGAAGTAGACGCTAGATGGCAAGAACTTTTAGATTTAGAAGAAATTACAAATAAAGAATAAAAAATTTTGGAAAGACATTTTATAAGTCTTTCCATTTTTTATATTAGATATTGAATTTATTTATACTATTTTGTTTCTAATTTTTTTGAATTTTTTATATATGCAATTAAAACGCTTATTAATGTTATAATTTCAAAAACAATGGCAACATATGATCTATAAGCAATTGCATATATTAGCCAACATAGTGCTGCTATTACTCCTATAACTCTAATATTATCCTCATTCTTATCCAAAAATGATATTATAACCACTATTGATGCTATTATAGGAAATATAGAGAATAAATTTTGAAATGTTATTATATTAATTACAAAAATAGCTAACATACAGGCTATAGATATAAATAATTTATTTCCTAAATTATATTTTTCAAAAATATATATTACTACTAATGCTACTAATCCAATTAAATTACATATAGCGCCTGTGATACCATTTAATAAGTAGTAATGAATTGTAAAAAATATATATGCTATTATTTGCATAAATAATATTTGTTCTTTTTTCTTTTTATAATAACTTAAAGCTAATGTACTATATCCTATTGCTCCAATCCCCTGCACTAATAAAGTATTAATCATATTAAAGAAATTCCTTTCTATATTTTATAAATTTTGTATTTTCTATTAAAATTATATAATAACAGACTGATAATTTCAACTAATTATCAGTCTTATTTTTATATGATAACCTCAATACTATAAACATTTCTTGCACCATCTAACTTAATTTTATTTTCCACTTCTACTCCATCTAAAGTTACTTTTGTTACTCCTGTATTTTTACCTTCAGGATTTAATATTTTAATATTATAAATACTTTCTTTATATTTATATTGAATCTGATATTCTTTCCAATCTTTTGGAATACATGGCTCTATTTTTAAATATCCTTCTTCTATTTTTAATCCTAACAAATACTCAATTCCCGCTTTATAATACCAACTGCTTGAACCTGTATACCAAGTCCATCCTCCTCTTCCTACTAAATTACCTGCTCCATAAATGTCTGCTGCAATTACATATGGTTCAACTTTATATTTATTACTTGCTTCTTTTGTTCTACTATGCTCAATAGGATTAATCATTCTAAATAACTCTGCTGCTTTATCTCCAAATCCAAGCATTGTTTCTGCAATAATTACCCAAATTGCTCCATGTGTATATTGTCCACCATTTTCTCTAACTCCAGGTAGATATCCTTTGATATATCCTGGCTCTAATTTTCCTTTTTCAAAAGGAGGATCTAGCAATTTTACAATACCATTTTCTTTATCTATTAAATGATTTTCTAAACTTTCCATTGATATAAATTTTTTATCATTATCTGCTGCATCTGATATCACGCTCCAACTTTGTGCAATACTATCTATTCTACATTCATCATTTTCCATACTTCCTAAGACTTTTCCATCATCCATAAATGCTCTTCTAAACCATCTTCCATCCCATCCAGCAGTATTTAATGCACGTTTTAACTCTTCTTTTATTATTCTATAGTTATTTGCTCTATCTTCTTCTCCTCTTTCTTTACAAATATCTATAAAATCATTCAATATTTTATATAAGAAAAATCCAAGCCAAACACTTTCGCCTTTACCTTTATTTCCTACTGTACTAAATCCATCATTCCAATCTCCTGTACCAATTTTAGGTAGTCCGTTTTCTCCAAAATTAAGACTTTTATCTATTGCTCTTATACAATGCATATATATACTTTCTTCTCCATTTCCTTCCTCATATTTATCATATTTTTCATCTTCATTCTCTTTTAATAAATCTCCCACTAAATATGGTGTTTCTGTATCTAGAATACTTCTATCTCCTGTGAATTTTATATATTCTATAACTGCAAAAGCAAGCCAAAGCAGATCATCAGAAAATTTAGTTCTAATTCCT
Source organism: uncultured Clostridium sp. (assembly GCA_946411515.1). Lineage (GTDB taxonomy): Bacteria > Bacillota > Clostridia > TANB77 > CAG-508 > CAG-269. Next base: position 70,048 of record CAMKEH010000002.1, on the reverse strand, counting down.
CTTTTTGTTTCTTCATGCCACCAATGTAAAACATCTCCTTCCATAAATTGATGTTTACTATGATTTATAATTTGCTTCTTTAAAAGTTCTGGATTTAAATATTTTAAACCTAAAGTATCTTGAAGTTGATCTCTAAAGCCAAAAGCTCCTCCTGATTGATAATATCCGCTTCTTCCTATCAATCTACTAGTGATAGTTTGATATGGTATCCAACCATTTAAAACAATATTTACTGATTCTAATGGTGTATATACTTGGAGCCTTCCAAGTAATTCTTTCCAATAATTTTTTACCTTTTCTAATTCTTCTTTACAGTTTGATATTTTACTATATTTATAAGCAATATTTTTACAATCAATAATATTTTCATCTGCACCTAGTATTATAGAAATTTCTTTATTTGCAAAGCTTTCTAATTCTATTTCAATTTCATATGCTATACAAGCTTTTTTTCCAAGACTATCTTGATTGTTTAAACATACTTTTTTTAATCCATCTGGATTTTCTACTCCACCTTTTCCTAAAAAAAAGTTTTTATCTCCTGTATATGATAATATTTTTTCACTAGAAGATAAATATATTTCCATATTATCTGATTCACTAGTATATAAATTTTTACTAATTATTAGATTGTTATTTTTATCAAATTTAGTTACAATATATCCATTAGTTTTTAATTCATCTTCCCCTAATACTGGTTTTATATAATAATATAATTTAATTTTTTTCTTATTCGGCGCCATATTTTTTAGATTTAATATTCCTATTTTACATGAATCTTCTTTTGGAACAAAAACTGTAAGTTCTTGTTCTATTTCATCGCTTTTGTGGATATATCTAGCGTATCCAAATCCATATATAACATTATAATTGTTCTCATCTGGCTTTGGATTTAGTCCTAATGACCAACTTTTTTTACTTTCCACATCTTTTAAATATATAATTTCACTAGGTATATCTAAAGATGGATTGTTTTCCCAAGCTGATACTCTATTTAATCTGCTATTTTTAAACCAACTATATCCTCCCATATTTTCTGTTACAACTGTCCCAAATTTTTTATTTGCCATAATATGACTCCATACAGTTGGTAGCCTATTTTCTTTATTTACTTTTATTAAATACTCTTTTCCATCTTCTGAAAAAGCTCCATATTCGTTATAATATTTTAGATTTTCACTATTTTTTAATATATCTATATCATCTTTTTCTTCTGTTATAGGAGTTATATTATTTTCTTCTTCTCCTATTTGTTTGTAATTATCTAAATATTCTTCTTCTAAATCTTTTATATTATTTTCTATTCCACCTTTTTTACTATCAATAATTATACTTGAAACAAACTCTAATAAATCAATATCTTTTTTATCTATTTCACCTTTACTTAAGACAAATATTCCACCTCTTACATTTTTTAAATATCCTATTTGTTCATTTAATATACTTCCTTCAATTTCTTCTCTAACATAATTTTCATAGCTATATTTTTCTTCATCTATTATTACAATTTCAGTCTCAATATTTTTTGTTCTAAAAAATTCATAAGCTTTTAGAACTTCTCTTACAACATAACTATCATTTACATCTCTGATTTTAACTAATACAATTGGTAAATCCCCTGATATACCATATTTCCATAAATCTTCTTGTTTATATCCTACATTATCTTCTTTATTAATAATTTTACTTTTTACTGAGTTATCAAAAACAATATATGATAACATTTTTTGATATAAAGAAATTTCTTTTCCTTTCGCCCTTAAATATCTACTTTCTGCCTCTAACCTTGCTTTTGAAAGTTCAAATTCATTTCTAACACTTTGACTAGATTTATATTTTTGTAAATTTTCTCTTACTTTTGTTTTTTCTTCTCCTACAGATAAAATAAAATTAACATTTACTTCTTCTCCCGGATTTATTTTTATTGTTCTTTTTATTGCACTAATTCCTTCAGTTACTAATCCTATTTTCTTTGATAATGGCATAGAATTTTTTATCATTTGAGGTAACGAAAAATTTCCTCTTCCAATAAACTTTTCTTTGTTTATTTCATATTCTAAATCCCCAATTGTTTCGCAATCTGTGGATAAAGTGCACTCTGCATATATTTTTTTATCTTCTATTTTTCTATTTTTTCTTTCTATAGAAATACTTTCTAGTTCTTCATCATAATTATATATTAAAAATAAATTATTAAAAACAGGATGTGCATAATCTTGTTCTTTGCTCGAAAGTATAGGTTCAAAATAACTTGTTATTTCTAATATTTCTTCTTCTGACCCTAAATTTTCTAATGTTATTCTTCTAAGTTCTACCGGCTCATTTGAACTAACTGTAGTTTTAATTTTTGTTTTTATATTTCCATTTATTATTTCTTGTTCATTTTTATCTGGCATAAAACTAATTTTATAATTTGTATCTTTTAAATCATTATCCTTATAATTTGAACTCCATATCTTTTTATTTTTTATATTCTTAAATGTAAAAAATATTCCTTGTGAGTAATCTGCTGTTTTTTTGAATCTATTTATATAATAATTTTTATATTTACTAACACCTTCACCTTTTTGATTCATTGCCACTAAATAATTTTCATTTGATATAAAGTTTCCTGTAATTAACCTTTCATCTATTTTATTATAAATTTCTACTATATAATTTTCATAATCTTTATATTTTAATTTTTCCACTTTTTCTTTTTTCTCTTTTGTTATAATTGATTTTTCTGGCATTGTTTCTTGTAATAATATGCTTACTGCTTCTATTTCAGGATTACCCATAAATCTTTTTTGTAAAATGTTATTATTAAATAAATTGTTAATTGATAATAGTATTAATCCTTGATGGTGTGCCATATAAGTTTTTACTACACTTGAAGTTTTTCCTTTTTCTACCCTTTCTGGTGTATAATCAATAGATTCATAAAAACCATATTTTCCATACATACCTTCATTTTCTAATATTTTTAGATTTTGAATTTCCTCATTTGGAACTTCTCCAATTGCTAAAATCCCACCATAACTAGATATTACTATTTCATCTGCTAATCCTCTCTTTAGTCCAAGCCAAGGTATTCCAAATGCTTTATACTGATAGTTAGATTTTAAATCTTTTAAATTAAATGCTGCTTCTGAAATTCCCCATGGTATTTTTAATTTTTTAGCATATTCTTGCTGACTTTTTATCATGAACTTACAAGATTCATCAAGTAAACTCCCTTCATATTTTGGAATATTTATATTTGGCATTAAGTATTCAAATGCTGTACCTGACCACGATATTAGTCCTTTATATTTTCCTAGTATAGTTAAAGTTCTGCTTAAATGATTCCAGTGTTTTGACGGCACATTTTTTTTTGCAATTGCAACTAAACTTGCTTGTCTTGCTTCAGATGCTAATAAATCATAATATGAATCTGTTAGCTTGTTTTCTTCTATATTAAATCCTATAGAAAATAGCTGCTGTTCATAATTATATAAAGCCGAAAAATCTGTATTGTTTATCATTTTATCTACAATACTAATTAGTTGCTCTATTTTTTGATTATCATTATTTTTATTTTCTTCTAGAAATATTTTTACTACATACAAATATCCTACTAAATTACCACTATCTACAGTTGATATATATCGTGGCACAAGTGGTTCTTTAGTTTTTATATTATACCAGTTATATAAATGGCCATTCCATTTTTGCAAACCTTCGATAGATAAAATTATATTTTCTAATAATTTAATTGATTCTTCTTTTTTTATATATCCTAAATCATAAGCAGATATTACTGCAAGCATGGATAATCCAATATTTGTAGAAGATGTTCTAAAAACTATCTTATCTTTTCTATCTTCTTGATAATTGTCTGGTATTAAATAATTATTTTCTTTAGTTAAATATTTTTCAAAAAATTCCCATGTTTTCTTGCCAATTTCTTTTACATATTCTTTATCTTTTTTATTTAATTTTTCAATTGCTTTTGCTTTATTTCTATCTTTACTAATAAACCACATAACATATGGCATTAGAGTAAAATATGTTCCAAATAATATCCAAAAAGGACTATCTATTATTATTCCGATTATAACTAAGGCCACTCCAAATACAGCATTTACTATCATTTCACCAAAATATGAAATAAGGTTTGATTTAGACTTCTTTTCCGCTTCTTCTGAAGTTGTCCATTCTAATAAATGTTTATGACTGATACAAATTCGATATAATGTAATAATTATTGCTTTTATTGATATATATGCTTTATATGGTAAACATCCTAAAGTAATAACTCCTCTTAAAATACTACCTTTTATTCCAGATATTTTAGGAGTGAAAGTTTTTTGTTTTTGTTCACCTTCTCTTTTTAATATCACATTATTTATTAATTCTAATATAAATGGAATAACTGCATTTATTATTAAAATAGAAATAACTATACTATTATTTTTTTGATAAAAAATACTTATTAATTCAGTATATATTAAAGAAATTATTATACTAAGTTCAAATAGACTTCTTCTTAAATTATCAAATATTTTATATTTTGATAATAAATTTAATGGACTTTTTTTACACATCCATCTTATTATCTGCCAATCTCCTCTAATCCATCTAGATAGCCTAGCCATAAAACTATTATATTTAGTAGGATATCCATCCATTAGCATAATGTCTGATACTAATCCACATCTTAAATAACATCCTTCTAATAAATCATGACTTAAAACTGTATTTTCTGGTATTTGATTTTTTAATACTTTTGAAAATACTTTTAAATCATATATTCCCTTTCCTGTAAAGATTCCTTCTTGAAAATTATCTTGATATATATCAGATATAGCATTTGTATATGAGTCAATTCCTCCTGCTCCTGTAAATATTTTAGTAAATAATGTTTTATAACTAATATCTAAATTTACTCCAACTCGTGGTTGCATAATTCCATATCCATCAACAACTATATTTTTTTCTTCGTCTATTACTGGCTTATTTAAGATATGTGCCATTGCTCCTACTAATTCAAATCCTGAATCTAATATTAAATCCGTATCTGAATCTAATGTTATAATATATTTTATATTTCTAATTTCTTTTTTTAGAGTTTCTTTTTCTTCATAATTCTCTATTTGTTTTTCTATTGTGTTTTCTCTAAACGGATTTTCTAAATTTCCTAATAAATATTCATTAAATTGATTAAGTAGTCCTCTTTTTCTTTCCCAACCAAGATACATTTCTTCACTATTATTAAATATTCTTTTTCTATATATAAAATTAAATTTTTGTAATACTTGCTGTTCCTTTTCATATTTCTTATTTAGCTTTTCTACTTCTCTTATTCCTTCTTCTATTACTTCTTTATCAAATGGTTCTTCTTCATTTTTTCCGCTACTACAATCTCCAAGTAGTGTGAAATATATATTTTTAAACTTATTTGCTAAATAGTATACTTCTAACTTTTTCATTAGCTCTTGTACTTTTTCTTTTGATTTTATAATTGTTGGTATTACAACCATTACACTATTTTTTTCATCTATTCCATTTGACATATCAAGTTTTGGTATTAATTTTGGTTTTACTATTTTTCCTAATATATATTGAATGATTTGAATTACAATTTCTGATGAAGGAATTAAAAATAGTAAAAATCCAAATAAAAATATCCATACATTATTTATATTTTTATTTACAAAACATGCTATCACAAATGATAATAATATACTAAAAAACAAATTAGTAAAAATATATAATTTTGTTTTATCTTTTATACTAATTTTTTTCCTACTTCTATACTTCAAATTACTATAAAGTTCTTCTATTCCTTTATCAATTAAAAAATATCCTATATGTGATTTTTTGTTATTATTAGAATTTTTACTTGCTAATTTTAACAACTTTTTTGTTATAAAAATTTCCGATATTTTAGTTTTTTTAGAAATTTCCTTTATCTTATTTCTATAATATTCTTTTGTCTTACTGTCCATTTTTTCATAAATTTTACTAGGATCTTTCTTTAATAATTCTTCTACACAATTTACTCTCTCAAATATTTCTAAAAAATTTATTCTCTGTATTTTTTTTATACTAGTAATACTATTTCCAATTGAAACTTTACTAACTGCAATATCAAAATGTTCTTTTTTTATTACCTCTGATATAGTTAAACCTTTTAATTCTATTGTTTCTTCTAATGCATTTAAAAAACTATTTCCTTTTTTTCCATATCTTTTTAAGATATATGACATATATTCTATAAATGGATATTTTGTATTATTAAAAAAATTTTTTTCTGAAGTTTTGAAAAGGCTATTTTTAAATATTAATTCTGTTTTTTGTTTGTTTTCTATTAATCTTTCTGCAATACTTTCTGCCCTATATTTTTGAATTTGTGAAGCATATATTTTTTTGCAAACATCTTTTATATTTTCTATTATAGCTATTTCTAAAAATATTCCTATGTTCCAGATTTCTTCCATACTAAGTGTCTTTTTAGTTTGATAACTACTCAAATATTCTTCTAAATCGTTTCTTTCAATTTTATTATCTGTATATGCTACTATTTCTGAGGCTAAAACATAAATTCTGGCAAATCCCTTATATTGTCCATTTGCCAATCCTAAAAAATTTATATATTTTTTTAATGTTAACTCTTTTTCTATTTGTTTAACAGTTTCTTCTATTATATAAAAATTATCTAATAACCATTCTCCTGCAGGATGTATACCTATTCCTAATTTTAAATGCTCATTTAGTAATGAATATACCTTTTGAATCATCTTAAAATTTTCCAGCATTTTTGGTATTGGATAAGTTTCTTTTTGGGATTTATTAGTTAAATTATGTTCTACTGCTATTTTTTCCAGATGATTTTTTAACTGATTTTTATCTAATACTGCACCTTTTATTTTTAATACTTTTTTTATATTCAAAAAAATTCCACTCCTTGCAAATATGTTTTACACATATTATTTGCAAAGAGTGGTAATTTTATACATTTTATTATCTTCCCTCATCACGGGTTGCTCCTATATCTGATTGTTTTTCTGTTAAATTCTGTTCACCTTTCTTAGTACTATCTCTTTCGTCTACAACAACTATATTTCCACCTTCTTTTTTAAATGCCGCTGCTGCTAAATTTTCTGTATCTCGCAAAATTGTTGCATATTTATCTAGCACATCATCTCTATTAAAATTCCCATTTTGTACTTCTTGTATAATTTTTTGAATTGTTTTCATGTCTTTTATTTCATTTGATATTTCTTTTGGAAAAGTATTTTTATTAAATATGTTTTGTTCATTGTATATTTCTTTTGAATATCCAGTATTTACTTTTATCCTTGGTTTATTTACTCCATCTTCATTATTTTCTTCAAATGAAATATTTTCCTGTCTTACTCCTAATACATTTGATAACTTAGTCGTTGAAATATCAAAACATAAATCATTTATTTGTGGTGCCATTTGAATAATTTCTTCATTTGTTAAATTTTTACTAATCATTTTTTCTTGTAAGTTAGCTAATTTCCCTTGTATGTCTTCATTTATTCCTAAAGTCTCTAGGGTTTTTCCACTAGCTATTGCTTCATTTAATGTTCTCTTTTCTTCAGGAATTATACTTTTTGCAAACCCATAAGTTATACCTGATATTCCTGCAATTGTTGCTAGCATCAGTGCTCCAATCTTTACTGGAATAAATTTTTTTCTTTTTTTATTTTGATTAGGTCTTTTAATTTTAGGTGTACCTGAAAAATTCTTCATTGTACTTCTGGTTACGTGTTCTTGTAATCTTTTATTGTATTCTTCTCCATTATATTTTCTATCTGTTACTAATAATCTATCTCTAAATTTATCTCTTTCCTGTTTTTCCATTATTTTTCTCCTTCGAATATTATTACAAATATTTTATACCACTTCTTTAAAAAAAATGCAACTATTCATAGAAATATTCTTGAATTCCATTATAAATTCCCCAAGCTAATCTATTTTGATAATTGTCATCTAATAAATCTTTTTCTTCTTCTGGATTAGATAAAAATCCACATTCTACTATTGATATTGGTATTTCTACATGCTTCATTATATATACTGTATCTAGTTTCATAGGAACTCTTTTATTTTCTTTTTGCATTGATTTATTCAAATTTTCTTGTATTTTTTTTGAAAGTTTTATGCTTTGTTCATTATTGGGTTTATAAAAACATTGCCAACCATAATATTGTTGTTGTGGTATCTTATTTAAATGTATAGATACAAATATGTCAGCTGAAGATTCATTTCCTATTTTTACTCTATTTCTTATATCTGATATTTTCTTTTGTTTTAATGTCGTTGAATCTAAATCAAAAATAGCATTTTCATCAGAACGAGTAAGTATTACATTACATCCACTTTGTTCTAACAAATTCTGAACTTTTAAAGCTATTTTTAAATTTGTTTCAGCTTCTGTTGTCCCATTTGAACTTTGAGCCCCTTCATCTGGCACTCCATGTCCTGCATCTAGTACTACAGTTTTTCCAGATACTGGACTGGCTGTTGTTTCTAATATATTATTATTTTCTTTAGTTTCATTGCTTTGTTTTTTTTCATTTGCTATCTGAATAGAAAAAGTAAATAATGCTATTATTACACATGAAATAATAATTTCAATTCTTTTTTTATTAATAATGACCATAAAAACACCTCATATAATAATTTTATTTAATTATATGGGCTATTTTTTATTTTATACTTTTTTCATATAGTCTTTGACTTATTACATAATTTATGTTAATATAGATAAGGCAATTTTTTGCAGAAAGGATGAACTATATGGCTAAATTAGTTAGTAGCCTGCAGTCTGTCAGAAATGGTGTAGTTGTAACTGCAGCACATGATCGGCTCTACACTGCATTTATAGTAGATGGTATCTCCATACAGCAAGGTATGGTGTATAGGAAGGACTTAGTCTCTTCCGTATACAAGAATCCTTCTACTATTTATGTAGAGATCAAAACATCTGTAAACTCTGACAGCAAGAACGAAATCTATCTTGATATTCTTGCTAAAGAATTTATAGATGCGGTCTGTGAAGTAAACCGACTGCTTTACTGACTCATCCAAAAGGGAACTCATTTTATGTGAGTTCCCTTTCAATTTATTATATTAAATTAATTTCTCTTATCTACTGCATAACAACTTCCCATTACAGATTTAGCAGCATGTTTTACCTGAGCTCCAATTTCTCCAATTTCTAATATATTATGGAATCTTCCTACATCTGCCATAACAACACCTATTGATAGTGATGTTAATGGAAATTTTTCTATTATTCCTCTTCTATTTGCAACTTCTATATATCCTTTTTCTAAATCTTCCTCTGTAAAAAATTTTTTTACATGTTCATCAAAATATGCAACTAAACTTTGACAAAGTTTTTCACAATTAGTTCCTGGTACAATTGCTACAAAATCATCTCCTCCAATATGACCTACAAAAGTATTTTCTAATTCATTGCTATGAACTAATTTTGTTATCATATCTGCTGTAAATTCGATTATTTCATCACCTTTTAAAAATCCATATACATCATTATAAGCCTTAAAATTATCTAAGTCTAAATATAAAACTGAAAATGGTTGTTTATTAGTTATTCTTTTCTTTAATTCTGCATGTATTTGAACATTTCCTGGAAGTCCTGTTAGTGGACTTACTCTTCTGTTACTTGATAGTAATCTATTTAAATTTTTTACAGTATAATATAAATATTCTTCATCTACTGGTTTTTTAATGTAATATTCTACAGATTCTTGTAATATTTTTACTCTATGATCTTTACTATCTTTAGATGACACTACTATAACAGGTGTTATTGTGTTATCTTCGTCTTTTCTAATTTTCTTACATAATTCTACAACATTTCTATCTATTGCATCTTCATTAATTACTATTAATGAAGGTATATTTTTCAATGCAATATCTATTTGTTCAGTTTTTACACTTATAAACTTATAATCTGGATCATTTTTAAATAATTCTCTAAATATTACAATTGAAGAATCATCATCATCTATTATATATATCTCTTGTACCATATTTAATTTTGCTCCTTTGCTTATTTTTCAAATTTATTATATACAAATTTCAAAATATTTTTCAAGTATTTTTCTTCTTTTTTCTAATTTCTATTTTTTTACTTAATACTTCTGTTATTTCTTTTGTATTAATTGCAGGGAATGCCCTTTTTAATCTATATACATTTTTATATAATCGTAGTATTGTTTTGTTTCTTTTTTTCTTTAATTGTTCTATTAATTTTTGAATATTTTCTTTTGTTTTTGATTTTGTTTCATCGTTTTCTTCTTTTAAGTCTTTATTTATCTTTCTTAGTTCTTTTAATTTTTCTTTTATTTCTTTATTTATTTTATCAGTTTTTTCTAGAGTTAATTTTATATTTTTAACTTTAATTACTGTACTTATAAAATCTACTAACATTACAAGAGATATAATGGCAATTATATAATATAAGAGATTTATATCTAATTTTGATATTAAGCCTTGTACAAATGGATGAATATATTTTACAAATACTACTCCAAGTACTCCCCAAAACAATGAATTTGTTAAACATATTCTTCCTTGAAAGTTAAATTTTTGATGTGAATAGTCCCAATATTTTGTATTAAACATTTTTTCTAGTACTACTCCAACTAAGTATTCCCATGCTGTTAATACTACAATTGATATAAAAAATAATGCTATGATGTTATCTTGAAATCTTTCTAAAAACAATAACATTATAATGGCCCCTATTCCATATATAGGGCAAACTGGGCCTCTTAAAAAACCTGTGTTTATTATTTTTCTTTCTATTACTGATCTTATTATTGATTCCATTATCCAGCCTAGAACCGAATATATTATGAAATACATTAATATTTCAAATAATTGTTGTCCCATTTTCTCCTCTTTCTAAAAATAAATTACCTCCTACATATTTTGTAGGAGGTATTTTTTGTTATTTCCTAACTAATGCTTTAAATACTTCGCTTACATCACTTTCGTTATACACTCTTACTTCTAATTTGTTTTCTCCATCATGCAATGGATAAGAATATTCAAATTCTTTTCTGTCATCCAATGATGTCCATACTTGGTCTAAATGTAATACGTTTTTGTCAGTTTCATTTATAATAAATTCAACTGTTTTTATTCCTTCTTCATCTGATGCTTTTATAATGAAGTTTGATGATCCATCTGTTGTTATTTCTACTTTTGGCTTTGATACACCTTTTACTTCTTGTTCTTTAGTTTCTGTTTTATTATTTATATCAACTACAACAACTGTTAATGTATTTTGTCCGGCAGGTATACTATTTATTGTTTGTTCCGTTTTCATATCTCCTATTTCTATTGTTGTTTCTTCTTCGTCATTCCATCTATATGTCATATATGAAAGTTGTTCTTTACCTTCGGCGTTTATTGTTATTTTTTTACCATCAGAGTTAATTACTATATCTATATCTCCTTGAAGAGTATATTGTTTTTGAGTTTTTCCTTCTAATCCATTTACATCAACGGCATATACATATAATGTATTTTTACCTGTTGGTATTTGTATTTTTTCTTCTACGTTTTTCTTTCCATTGCAATCAATTTCTATTTCATCTTCATTATTCCATCTATATGTTACTCTTGAAAGCTCTTTATTATGTGTTATTTTAAGTGTAATTTCAGTTGCTGTTGTATCTTCTATATATATTGTTGGATTTGCTGAATTTCCAGATAATTTTGAATTTTGATACATTGCATAAGAACCTGTTCCTACCATGAATATACCAAAAATTATCATTATAATAGCAAAAAATTTTACTATTTTTTCTATTTCTATTGATGTACCATTTCCCGTTCTATTTTTTTTATTTTTCTTTGGACTTTCCACGCTTAATATTTGATTCAAATTTTTCACCTCATTTGTTATTTTCGTATGAATTATATCATATGCACTATAAATTGTAAAGAAAAATAAAAAAAGAAAACCGTTTTTATTCTACGGCTTTCTTAGTCTTATATATTAATTAGTTTTGTGTATATGGTAATATAGCAATGTGTCTTGCTCTTTTAACAGCTGTTGTAATATCTCTTTGATGTTTTGCACATGCACCTGTAGTTCTTCTTGGTAAGATTTTTCCTTTATCATTTATAAATTTCTTTAATTGTTCTGGATTTTTATAATCTAACTCAAAGTTTTTATCACTACATAATAAGCATACTTTTTTTCTTTGTTTTCTAAATCTTGGGTTGTAATCTTCATCATAGTTTTTATTATTTCTCTTATTTTGTTTTTTGTCTGCCATTATATTTCCCCTCCTTGTTTTAATTAGAATGGTAGGTCATCATCACTACTTGAATTTACTTCGAAATCTGAACCCATACTTCCTGGTTCTGTTGTTCCAAATGTATTTTCAAATGAACTTGAACTGTCTCCATCTCTTCTGCTATCTGCAAAATAAGCTTCTTCTGCAACAACTTCTGTTACATAGTGCTTTGTTCCTTGGTCATCATCCCAAGTTCTTGTTTGTATTCTTCCGATAACACCTACTTGTTGACCTTTCTTAAAGTATTTACTACAAAATTCTCCAAGCTTACTCCATGCAACTATGTTTATGAAATCTGCTTGTCTTTCTTCACCTTGTCTTACAAATCTTCTATTAACTGCTAAGCTAAAAGAAGCAACTAATGTATTGTTTGTTTGTGTGTATCTTACTTCTGGGTCTCTTGTTAATCTTCCCATTAATATTACTTTATTCATTTTTATCACCTTTCTTACTCTAAATAAAGGCCTCTTCTTTATTTAATTATTTTTTACTAATTTTATTAGTCTTTTCTTACAACAATATATTTTATTATATCATCAGTAATTCTGTAAACTCTTTCAAGTTCTGCAATTGAAGCAGGCTCTGCTTCAAAGTTGAATAACATATATGTAGCTTCAGTAAATTTTTTAATTTCATAAGCTAATTTCTTTTTACCCATGTTTTCTACTGATTCTACTTTTCCGTTTTCATTTATTAACCCTGTAAATTTTTCTTCTAAGGCTTTTATTCCTTCTTCATCTACATTTGGGCTAACAATGATAATACTTTCGTATTTGTTCATTATTTTCACCTCCCTTTGGATTTATAACCTACATTTTCTGTAAGTAGAGATTTAAAAAATAGCTATGTATTTTTCAAACATAGCTATTTTAACATATTTCCATCCATTTGGCAAGAGGTTTTGTAAAATTTTAAAAACCAGACAATTCAATAATAATTTATTTTTTTACATATTTAACATATCCTTCTTTATCGGTCTCAAATATTTGATAATTGTCTCTTATATAGTTTCCTATTTCTGTTACAGTATTTTTTATATAAATCGTATCTGCAGAATTTACTAAATTGCCTTGTGAATTATTTGAATTAATATTTTTTGAAATATTATTTGAATCAATATATATAGTTTTTAATTGCGAACAATAAGAAAATGCATTTGAACCTATAGTATTAATTTTTTCTCCTATTCTAACTTCTTTAATTTGAGCACAATCATAAAATGCTAAATCCCCTATTGTCTCAACTGTATTAATAATTTCTACTGTATCTTTCATTCCTTCTGGAACTCTAACTAATACTTTTCCGTCAGAAGAATATAATATATTATTTTCTATCTTGTAATTACTATTGTTAGTTTCTATTTTTGTCCATAAAGGACAATCATAAAATGCTGATGTAGTAAGAAAATTTATATTGTTATTATTTATAACTTTTTCTAAATTATGACAACTATAACATGCATTACCTGCAAATTGAGTTACTCCTTGTCCAATTATCAATTCTCTCATTCCACACCATGTAAATGCACCTGATTCTATTGTTTTTATGCTGTCAGTTATATTCATTGATTGGACATTACAATATGCAAAGGCAGCAGATTCTATCTTTTCTATATTATTATGCATTGATATTGTATTTATTTTATTGCAAGAATAAAATGCTGTTTTTCCAATCGTTTCAACTTGATCCTTTATTTCTATATTTCCTTCTATTCCTTGAGGTACTTTAATAATAGTTTTCCAATCATAAGAATATAAAATATTATTTTCAACTTTAAAACTTTTATTATCGATATTTAATTCAATTTCTTTCCATGAACTGCAATTATAAAATGCTGTACTTTGTATAACTGTTGAATCGTTATTATATATAATTTTTTCTAGGTTTTGACAGCTATAAAATGCCGTACCCAATATTTGATTAACTCCTCTTCCTATCGTCAATGTTTTTAATTGACAAGCTAGACACGCACCACTTTCTATAACATTAACACTATCTGAAATAACAATATATTTTAAGTTCATATATGCAAATGCATTAGAACCTATTATTGTTATTGGTTTATTTCTATAAGAATTTGGAATAATTACAGTAGATTTTATGCTTGGATCTTTTAGTGCATTAGAAGTTTTAGAACTTCTATCTCCAACCATATAACTTACTATGCTATTTTCATTTTCTGTAATATTTCCACTTGAATCTAGTCCTGTAAATACTAATGTTGTATCATCATTACAAATTAAATAGTATAATACTTGTATTGTCTTGTTTGCTGTAATTTCTCCTTGTATTATTTCTTCTGATGCTTCATATTTATTAACGCTTGGAGGTAGTTTAGAATAACTATTGCTTACTATTGTATACTCATACTCTCCTAATACCTCATTTTTACTATTTATACATTGAATGGTAAGTTTCTTTTCTCCTGTAACATTCTCAATATAATTTATATTACCATTTTTATCTACTTCATAGTATCTATTGCTTTCAAATTTTACCGTAAAACCACTAATATCTGAAGCAATTATACTTGCTTTATTTCCATCTTTTGAATTCTGATTTAAAGCTTGATTAAAATTATTTTCTTCTAAATTTCCTTGCTTATTTTCTGCTTGTGCTTGAATAGCAGATATAGAAATTATATCTTTTTCTTCTGCAATTTCTGATTGCGATTTTGCTTCTCCTGCTTTTGTCAATAATCCATTATCACCTGTTAATGTACTAATTGTTACTCCTGCTAATATAAGTAAAACTATAATTGTAACTATTAATGCAATTAGAGTTATTCCTCTTTTTTCTTTTAAGTTTTTCATATAAATCTCCTTCTTTTGTTATATTATTTGTGTTTTTTCTATTGTATATACATGACATTTATGTCGTTTGTATTATAATTTTATATTTATTTGTTTTACTAGTCAATAGTTTTATGACAAAAATGTCGTTTTAATTTAACCTATAGTATAATAAAATATTTTTATATATTTAATTGGAGGTTAAAAATGATAAAAGAATATCGCTTAAAGAATAAATTATCTCAAGAAGAATTAGCTGAAGAAATCGGCATTAGCAATAGACATTTGCAAAGACTAGAACATAATGAAGAAAATACAAGACTTTCAACTTTTAAAAAAATAGTTAAAGCTCTTGATATCTCTGATAATGAAATAATAGATTTTATAAAAAAATAGCCAAGAAATTGTATAAACGGTTTAGTTTATAATAAAATCTCGGCTATTTATTTTATATTTTTTGTTTCTCTGTATAAATTATTTTACCAAACTTTAATTCATTTACTTTTTTCTGTAATTCCATAATAGGTATCGGAAGAATTGATATTATAATTGTTATTATCCATTGAATATTATTTAGTGGGACTAATTTAAATATTTCTGCAAAAGTTGGTACTATTACAACTATTGTTTGTACAAATACTCCTAATATAAAACTTCCTATTAAAAATTTATTTTCTAAAATTCCTGTTTTAAATATAGATTGTTCACTTTTTATATTAAAACTGTGGACAAGTTCTAACATTCCAATTGCAATAAATGCCATTGTTCTTCCAACTTCAATTCCATAATATTTATTTCCAATGCTAAATGCTATTAATGTAAGCATTCCAATCATAATACCTTCTATTATAATTTTATTCCATAATCCATCTGAGAAAATTCCTTTATTTTTTGAAATTGGTTTTCTATTCATAATATCTTTTTCAGGAGGTTCTAACCCTATTGCAATTGCAGGAAGTGAATCAGTTACTAAATTTACCCATAACAATTGTATTGCTAAAAGTGGTGATTTAAATCCTAAAATTAGTCCCATAAAAATAGTTACAATTTCACCAATATTTGTAGCAATTAAAAAGTGAATTGCTTTTCTAATATTGTCATAAATATTTCTTCCTTGTTTTACCGCCTTTACTATTGTTACAAAATTATCATCTGTTAATATCATATCTGATGCATTTTTTGCAACATCAGTCCCGTTTTTTCCCATTGCAATTCCTATATCTGCATTTTTTAGTGCCGGACTATCATTTATTCCATCTCCTGTCATTGCAACTACTGCGCCAGCCTCTTGCCATGCTTTTACAATTCTTACTTTGTGTTCAGGTGTTACTCTTGCAAAAACAGAATAATTAGATATTTCTTCTTCTAATTTTTTCTGTGGTATCATATCTAATTCTTGCCCTGTAATTGCTTTATCATATTTTCCAAGTATGTTTAAATCTTTTGCAATTGCTTTTGCTGTTGCTATATGATCTCCTGTTATCATAACTGTTTTTATTCCTGCTTTTTTACAAGTTTTAACCGCTTCTTTCACACCTTCTCTTGGTGGATCAATCATTCCAATTAAACCGAACAAAATTTAAATTGTTTTCTATATTTTCTGTATCAATTTTTGAAGGTAATCTATCTATATCTTTATAACTAACTGCTATAACTCTTAGAGCTTTTTCTGCCATATTTAAATTTTCTCTTTGTACTTTTTGTTTTTCCAAATTTGAAATATTGCATTTATTTAATAATACATCTGGTGCTCCTTTAGTAATAATTCTATACTTATTATTTTCTAATCTATGTATTGTTGTCATCATCTTCCTGTTAGAATCAAAAGGAATTTCTTCTACTCTAGGCATTTTTTGATATAACTCTATTTTATTTTTATTATTTTTTAATCCATTTTGTACTAATGCAACTTCTGTTGGTTCTCCTGCTATTTCTATTTTTCCTTTTTTATACAAAATTTCACTATCTGTACACATAGTCCCAAGTTCTATTGCAAAATCTGGATTACTTGATTTAATTTCTACAACCGTCATTTTGTTTTGTGTTAAAGTTCCTGTTTTATCTGAACAAATAACTCTACTACTTCCCAAAGTTTCTACTGCAGGTAATTTTCTTATTATACTATTGTTTTTTGCCATTTTAGTTACTCCAATAGATAGCACAATAGTAACTATTGCAGGTAATCCTTCTGGGATTGCTGCAACTGCTAAACCTACTGATGTCATAAACATCTCCATTGGTTCAATTTTTTTAATTAACCCTATTATAAATATAATAAAACATATTGCTAAACATGCAATTCCTAGTATTTTTCCAACCTGTCCTAGTTTCTTTTGAATCGGAGTTTGAGGCGCTTCATCTTGAATTATCATATTAGCAATTTTACCTACTTTAGTATTCATTCCAATATCTGTTACAACTGCTTTTGCATGTCCATTTACTACAATACTTGCCATATATGACATATTCAATCTATCTCCAATTGGAATATCTTTTTTACAAATAATATTTGCATCTTTTAAAACACTTTCTGTTTCTCCTGTTAAACTAGATTCTTCAATTTTTAAATCATGACTTTCTATTAATCTACAATCTGCTGGAACATAATTTCCAGCTTCTAATATAATAATATCTCCAGGCACTAATTCTTCTGCATTTATTTCTGATATTATACTATTTCTTAGAACTTTTGCTTTAGGTGGAGTCATTTTTCTTAATGCCTCAATTGACTTTTCAGCTTTTGATTCTTGAACAACTCCCATAATTGCATTTAAAATTACAATTGTAATTATAATTATTGAATCAATATAATCATTTTCTCCTTGAATATACGAAATTGCTGCAGATATAATTGATGCAATTATTAAGATAATAATCATAAAATCATTAAATTGTTTTATAAATTTCATAAATAATGTTTCTTTAGGTTTATCTTCTAATTTGTTTTTTCCATATTTTTGCTTTCTTAAAATTATATCTTCATTACTTAATCCTTTTCTTTTATCTGTTTCAAGAGCTTTTAATGTCTCTTCTTTTCTTAATGTTTCCCACATATCTTTCTCTCCTTTGTATTTTAAATTTATTTAATTCTATGTGGCTTGTACATTATTTATTACAAATTATAGTTTTATAATGCTTAATATTTTTATAAATTATTAAGCATTATAATTTTAGTATTAATAGGATTTTTATCTATTTTCACTCATTAAAAAAGCTGAGGCAGAAAACTTTTCTAGTTTTCCACCCCAACTATTGACATAGAGTGTTTTGATAATTGTACTTTTATTCTAAGTTTATAGAATAATGATTTGCAATAATTTGCGCTATATAGTAAACGTCCTTCATATCAACTCCATACTCATCATCTATATCTGCTCGTTTTTGTCCATTTACATCTAATGGATATTCAGGATTATGCGCTAGATAGTACCTTATATAGTATACATCATTATTATCTATTTTTCCATCAAGATTTACATCTCCTTTTGCTTTAACAAAACCTGTATTTCCATATTTACTATATGCATCTTCATATATACTTATTAAATCTGTACAATCAAATACTCCATCATTGTTATAATCTACTCTTGATTTTTGGTTATTTTCTATTTGTTGTTCTTTAATTAAAATTTTTATCATAGTGTCAATGTCTAAATAATCAATTTTTCCATCAAAGTTTACATCACCCATAGTTATATCTGAATTAATATTATATTTATTGTGATTAACTAATATTCTTTCTATACTTGCAGTATCTTCTGCAGAAATAAAGTCATTTTCATCTACATCTGCTCTTTTTTCCCAATTTTCATCTAATTCATTTTGAGGTATATGAACTAGATAATTTTTTATATATTTGACATCTTGGTAATCAATTTTTCCATCAAGATTTACGTCTCCCATGGCTGTTATGAAATTATCATTTCCATATTTTTTAAAAGATAATTCATATATTCCTATTATATCAGTTCCTGTGAATATGCCATCCTTGTTAGCATCTATTACTGATTTTTGTTTTTCTGTAAAATCTATTGAACCAAGATAAAATCTAATCATACTATTTATGTCTTGTTCATCAACTGTTCCATCAAAATTGACATCGCCTAATCCGGTTTCTATATCAAAATAATCAATATATTTTCCATCATCAAATATAATTCCTTTGCTTCCATCTTTATAAGTATATGTTAACGGAAATTCTGTTTCTTCTCCTGCTCTATCTCCAAGTTTCTCTTTTAATTTTTCTATATTTAAGTTCCCTCTTTTATCATGACTACTATATATTTGTACTTCTAAATCTTCTCTTTCTCCTGCCAACTCGGTTGATATTTTGGCTTCGTTTGCTTTTTCTATTAATCCATTGTCTCCTGTTAGTGTTACTAGGGTTATTCCTGCAAGTATTAGTAACACTATTATAGTTACTACTAATGCTATTAATGTTATACCTTTATTATTTTTTAATATTTTCATATAGCAGCACCTCCTTTATTCTTTCGTTATTATCCTACTTTAATTATATCACAAATCGTCTAAAATTTCAATATTTTTCTACATTAAACGGTTTTATTTATAATCTCTTTTTTCCCTTTAACTTTCCTATATTTTCTACTTCTAACTGCTCTCTTTTTATTGCAGTTTATACCGATATTTTTGATTTGTTTAATTTTTGAATTACTACACTATAAATATAATATTATTAATACAAATATTAACAATATTATATTTATATTATTTTAATTTCATAGACAATAATTTTGATATACCGTTTTCCTCCATTGTTACACCATAAACTGTATCTGCCGCTTCCATAGTTCCTTTTCTATGTGTAATTACTAAAAATTGTGTACCTTTTGAAAATTTTTTCAAATATTCTGCAAAACGATATACGTTTACATCGTCTAAAGCTGCTTCTATCTCATCTAATACACAAAATGGTGCTGGATTTATCTTTAATATTGCAAATAATAATGCTATAGCAGTAAACGCTTTTTCTCCTCCTGACAATAGCATCATATTTTGAAGTTTCTTTCCAGGTGGTTGAACATTAATATCAATTCCACACTCTAAAATATTTTCTTCATCTTCTAGTTTTAATGATGCATTTCCTCCACCAAATAATTCTTTAAACACTTCTGCAAAATTTTTATTTATTATTTCAAATTGTTTTTTAAATTGTTCTTTCATTGTAGAAGTCATATCGCTAATTATCTTTCTTAATTTTGCCATAGTATCTTCTAAATCAACTCTTTGTTCACACATGAAGTCATATCTTTTTTTCATAGTTTTATATTCTTCTATAGAATCTATATTTACACTTCCGAAGTGCTCTTAAGTCTTTTCTTAAAGCATTTACTTTTTTCTGGGTTTGAACAATATTATCTGGTTTCTTATACTCTTCTTGAATTGTATTTGGAGTAAACTCATACTCTTCCCACATTTTATTTATAATATCATTTATATCATCTTCTAATTTAGTCTTTTTAACATCTATTTTTACTATTTGAGCTTTTAAATCTTCTATAACTTTGAATTTTTCTGTTATTTCATCTTCTTGTTTTGATAATTTTTCATTTTGTTCTATTCTTTTTTGTTTTAATTCTTCTATTTTTGTTCCACTGTTTTTTACATCTTCTCTTATTGTGTTTATCTTTTCTTCTATTTCTTTTATTGAAGTTTTTAAATTAAAGTTATCTTGTTTTATTTGCTCAATCTGATTTTGTTTGTTTTCAATAGACTTTTTATTGTTTTCTATATCTAGTTTTATTCTTTCTTGTATTTCTTCCATTGAAGCTTCACTTTCATCAAATGATGATACAGATATTTTTAAATTTGTTATATCAAAATTTAAATCATCTACATATTTTTGATTATCTTTATTTAAATCTGCAAATTCATCAATAATTTTAGTTAACTTTTCAATTTCTTCAGTTAACACTCTTATTTCTTCTTGAATTTTTGCTTTGTTTTGAACTGACTGTTTTTTATCAGCTTCTAATTTTTCATTTTCTTCTTTTAGTTTATTTAACCTTGCCTCAATTTTACTTATATTTTCTTCTACTGAAACTAGCTTTTGTTTCTCTGTTGCATAAGTAATATCTATTTCTTGAAGTTCTTTTTCTAATCCAGATACTCCTTCTAAAATATCTTCTATAGAATTTTCATATTCTTGTTTTTCTTTCTGAGTTTTTTCTATTTTTTCCTTTAATTTTTTAATATCTTTTTCAAGTTTTTCTATTTCACGACCTCTACCTAAGATATTAACTGTCTTTTTAGCTACAGATCCCCCAGTAATTGCACCAGATGGGTTTATAACATCCCCATCTAAAGTTATAATTCTAAAGGAATATCCATTTTGTTTTGCAACTTTTATTGCTGTTTCCATATTATCTACAATAACTGTTCTACCAAGCAAACTAAGTATTATTTGGTCATATCTTTTACTAAATTTAATTAAATCTGATGCAATTCCAATAAAACCTTTTTCATGTCCTTTTATTTTATCTAATTTTCTACCTTTAACAGATGTAATTGGTAAAAATGATGCTCGGCCTAAATTATTCTTTCTTAAATGTTCCACTAGTTTTTTAGCATCTTCTTCTGTATCTGTTACTATATTTTGAAGGCTTGCACCTAAACACATTTCAATTGCTGTTTGATATTCATCTGGAACTTCAATTACATTTGCAAGCACTCCGGTGCATTCCTTTTCCAAGTTCTTTTATTGATTCGCAATCTTTTAAAAGTGACTTTACACTTTTTATATACCCTTCTTTTTCTTTTTCTGTTTCTATTAAAAATCTTAATTTTGATTCTTTTATTCTCATATCATTTTGATAATTATTAATAGTCATGTCATATGTTTTAATTTTCTTATCTGCTTCTTCTTTTTTCTTATTAATTTCTTCTAAGCTTTTTAAAACTTTATTTCTTTTATTATCAATCTCATAAAAACCTTTTGCTATTTCTTCTTTTGTAAGTCTTGTGCTATCTAGTTCAGAAATATTAGAGTCAATTTCATTTTTTATTTGTTTTTGTCTTTTTTCGAAGTTTTCAAAATTAATATCTTGTGTATTTATATCAGATTGTAATTCATATTTTTTATCTATGCTTTCTTCTACTTTTGCTTTATACTCTTGTATCTCTAAGTCCTTTTCAGATAATGTTTTTGTTATTTTTTCTAATTCTTCTTGCTTTTCATTTAGCTCTTTTTCAAATTTTTCTTTGTTTAATATTAAGTTTTCTCTTTTTTCTTGTCTTTGTGCCATTTCCTTTTGTAATTCTTCTAATCTTAGATTTGCTTCTTCAATTTCTTTTCTATATCTTTCGGAATTTTCTTTATTATTTAAAATTCTAGTATTTGCAACATTTATATCAGAATTTAGCATCTCTATTTCTTTTTGGCTCTCAAATCCTAAGTTAGACATGTTTTCTATATTAACAGTAATTTCATCTATTTGAGATTTTAGTTCCTCTTTTAATGCTTTAATTCTTTCTAGTTTTCCTTCTTCCTGATTACATTGTTCTTTGTATATATCTTCATCTTTTACTATTTCTTCTAGGCTATTTTTATATTTTTCAATATTATATAAGAATAATCCTATTTCGATAGATTTTAATTCTTCTCTTAAATTCAAATATTTTCTAGCTTTTTCTGATTGTGCCTTTAATGGTTCTATATTAGATTCTATTTCAGCTAAAATATCATTAATTCTAAGTAAGTTTAGTTTAGTTCTTTCTAATTTTCTTTCAGATTCTTGTTTTCTTGTTCTATATTTAACTATTCCGGCTGCTTCTTCGAATATATTTCTTCTATCTTCTGATTTATTACTTAAAATCTCATCAATCTTACCTTGTCCTATAATTGAATAACCATCTTTTCCAATTCCTGTATCCATAAATAATTCTAAAACATCTTTCAATCTGCATGGGACTTTATTTATATAATATCCTGTTTCGCCTGTTCTATAAATCTTTCTAGTAACAGTTACTTCAGTATATTCAATTGGAAGGCTTCCATCAGTGTTATCAAATATTAAAGATGCTTCAGCAAAACCTAAAGATTTTCTCGCTTGTGTTCCTGAAAATATAACATCTAAAGATTTGGATCCTCTTAGGGATTTCATACTTTGTTCTCCCAAAATCCATCTTATACTATCAGATATATTACTTTTTCCTGATCCATTTGGTCCAATTACACTAGTAATACCAGGCATAAATTCCAATACCGTTTTATCTGCAAATGATTTAAATCCTTGCAATTCCAATCTTTTTAAATACATTTATCTCACCTTTATTTTTGTTAATTTTTGTCTATAAATGTAGTTTATACTATTTTTCATATTTTGTAAAGGATTGATTTTACACAAATTTTATTCCCGATACTATTTTTGCAATATTATAAATTAGTTTCTGTTTATCTGCTGTGCATCCTGATAATATTTCTTGAAATTCTTTGTTTAAATAATTTTTATTTTCTTCTGTTGTCCCTATAATAAACTTTTCAATAGGAACATTTAATGCTATTGCTATTTGAGATAATCTTTTTAAATTTACCTGGGCACTTCCTTTTTCTATTCTAGATATATATACTGTTGCAACATCTATTTTTTCTGCTAATTTTTCTTGAGATAATCTCTTCTTTTTTCTTTCTTCTTTAATCCTTTCTCCTATTATTTTATAATCAACATTTGCTTTTATAATTTCCATATCCACCCCTCCTTATGAGTAAATTTAACATCATAAGTTTTTGTTGTCAATTCGTTTTTAACCTTATATGTTGATATTTAGCATTACATTCTCTTCTTTTCTCCTTTATTTTAACTTATCCTATCTTTTTTATTTTTAAACTTTTGCATTAGCATTATATTACTAAAATTAGTATTTATTTTCATTAAAACATTTATAGGTATTTTATTTATATCTATTAAATTATACTTTAGATTTATCTTATAATTTTTGAAAATATAATCTCCCATATTTTTATTCTTTTCTATATTTCTAACATTTATTTTTTTGCTGCCTGTATATATAATAATTGGTATTATTATTGGATAATTACTTTCTTTTTTTATTTTATTTTTTAAGTTCCATTCTTGCATAATACTAATACAATAATTTAATATTTCATATAAAATTATATTATCTAGCTTGGATACTTCTTCTACTAAAAAATATGTTTCTTTATCTTTTAGTTTATAAATAAGTTTTTCTTTATGCATCTTATATTTTTTCATTATGTAATTATCATAAAATCTTTCTAAACTACCATATTTTATTTTTTCTTTTAAATCTAAAAAATTATTAATAAACTTTGTCATTTCTTTATCATTTACTAATACTTCTTTTATCTTTTGTTCATTTTTTTCTCCTTTATCATTTAAATCATAGTTTTCACTTTCTTCTGCCAATTTAAAAACCGCATTCAATCTTAATGTATGAATACATTTTATATAATCTCTATATGTGAATGAATTCAAAATTTTCCTCCTTTTCTATTTTTGAATTTTAAGATTTAAGATAATATCACTTCCTTTTCTCTTTATTTTTAATAATTTTGGAATTTGTTTTTAGAATAAAAACTTTAGAATTAAATTTGATAAAAATTTTTATAATTATATTAAACCACAAAAAAGAGGAAAATCAAAGGTTTTTCCTCTTTTTTTAGTAACTTTTCATCGCAAAATTCGACAAATGAAACATTAGGGACAGTGTTTTTTGTTTAATTTTTAATCAAAATAACTACTTATCTCCTCTAGATTTTCAAAATTCTTTTGTCTTAAAACTTCATATGCTACAATTGCAACTGAGTTTGATAAATTTAAAGATCTTAGAGTTTCTCTCATAGGTATTCTAATTGTTTTATTTATATATTTTTGTAATATATCTTCTGGCAAACCTTTTGTTTCTTTTCCAAATAATAAGAATACTTCATCACACTTACTATAATCAGGTTCTGAGTATACATGTTTTCCTTTTGTTGTAGCAAAAAACATATTGGTTTCTTCAGGTTTATATTTTTCTAAAAAACTTTCAAATGATTTATGCTCTTCTATTTCCACTTTATTCCAATAATCTAGTCCTGCTCTTCTAACAGATTTTTCTGATATATCAAACCCTAATGGATGCACTAGATGTAATTTAGCTCCAATTGCTGCACATGTTCTTGCAATATTTCCTGTATTTTGAGGTATTTCTGGTTCAACCATTACTATATTTAATTTCATCTTTATCCTTCTTTCACTTAATTACTTTATATAATTTTATCATAAATGTACAAAAAATCAAATATTAAAATATTGTACTTTATGTAATCTTATGGTATAATTATTTTTAACCGTACCTTATATTTTTGACAGACACATTGTCTGTCTCAGCCAAATAAGGAGGCTGCGTTGTGAACTTTATTAGAGGAAAAATACTTCATGAAGGGAAAGCCAATACCATATATGAAGTTAAAGACCGTCCTTTCTTCGTAGAAATGGATTTTACGGATCGAATATCTGCAGGAAATGGCACAAAAAAGGCGGTTATTAAAGGTAAAGGTATTACTAATAAAACCTATGCCATAAACCTCTTTACACTGTTTAGTCGCGAGAATGTTCCTACACACTGTATGTTTGACGGTTCAACCGAGTCTTCAATAATTGTACAAAAGGCTGATATGATTCCGCTAGAAGTAATTGGTCGCTTTATTGCAGCCGGTAGCTTTTGCAATCGATATAATATCAGCGCAGGTACAGTGTTTGATAGCATGATTTTTGAGCTCTGCTATAAGAATGACAATCTTGGAGACCCGTTTATATCTGAGTCAGCTGCTGCTTATGGACTTAAGTTGGCTTCTATATCAGATATACAACTCATACAAAATTACACTCAAAAAATTGGCATTATCGCTCAACAGTTTTTCAAAAAACTGGGATTAACCTTAGTTGATTTTAAGGTTGAATTTGGTTTTAATCAGAAAGGAAAACTTATGTTATGCGACGAATTTTCTTTAGACACCTGTCGTCTTTTGGATGAGAATGGAAATTCTCTTGACAAAGATATTTTCAGGAAAGGAGCTGATATTGGTAATGTTGAAAAGACCTATCAGACAGCTTTAGAAAAGCTACTCAAACAGTAAACAGTTATACGCGGTACGGTTACTCCTAAAGAGCTCACTTTACTAAGTGAGCTCTTTTCGTTTTATTTATTTAATTTTTGTCTTACATATTCATATAATACAATTCCTGTTGCAACTGATGCATTTAGACTTTCTGTTTTTCCTATCATAGGAATTTTTATTTTTTCGTCTGCAATTTCTTGAATATTTTTTTCTACACCTTTTGCTTCATTTCCTATAACAATTATCTTCTTATTATAATTAATATCATAAATACTATTTTCTGTTTGAAGTGATGTTACTACAATTTTAAATTTATGTTTTCTTATTTCTTTTAACGTTTTTTCTAAATCTTCACATTCAATAATTCTTATTCTAAAAATTGCTCCCATAGTAGAACGAACTACTTTTGGATTATAGCTATCTGCTGTTCCTTTTGATACTAAAATTTGAGTTACTCCTACACTATCTACAGTTCTTAATATTGTTCCTAGATTTCCAGGATCTTGAACATCATTTAACGCCACAATTATATCTTGACTATAATCTATATCCTTATTTATATTATTCTTTTCTACAATTGCTAATATTCCTTGTGGTTCTTGAACTTCTGAAATATATTTAAATATATTTTTTGTTACATAAATACAATCATACTTTGCGATTTCATACATAACATCTTTTGGAATAACTTCTGTTTTATCACAATCATCACATATAATTACTTTTCTAATTTTAGCATTTTCTACAATTGCTTCTCTTAATAGCTTAACTCCTTCAATTACATATTCATTACTGATATCACGTTCTTTTTTATCTTTTAGCTTTTTTATATGTTTTATTAATTCATTTTCTTTGCTAGATATACTTTGCATAGTTAGTCTCCTTTTATTTATTTTTAACTTTTACTTCCACTATTTGATAAAAATTTAACAAATTCTGTTGTACTTCTTAATATTTGTTTTTCATTTTTCATATCTATATTTAATGTTATCATAGGTTTTATTCCAGAAGAAAATTTTATTTTATTCCCATATTGTTCTACAAGTTTTGGTATATTTACTATTTCTTTTACTGTATTTGGATTAAATGTAAATAAAACAGCTGATTTTCTGCTTGCTATTTTTTCAATATGTAATGCCTTTGCTAAATATTTTATTCTTGCTATATCAATTAAATTTTCTAGCTGTTCTGGCATATTTCCAAATCTATCTATAACCTCATCTATTACATTTTGGATATCTTCTTCGTTTTTACATAAAGCAATATTTTGGTATATTTCAATCTTTTGGTCAGAATCTGATATATATTCATCAGGTATATAACTTGTTACATCTAAGTCAATTTGAATATCTTCTTCTTTCTTTATTTCAATTCCTTTCATTTCTTTTACTACTTCATCTAATAGATTACAATAAGTATCATATCCAACTTGCTCTAAATGTCCTGATTGAATTTCTCCGAAGCAAACTTCCAGCACCTCTTATTTCTAAATCTCTCATTGCTATCTTAAATCCAGATCCAAATTCAGTAAATTCTTTGATTGCTTTTAATCTCTTATCTGCTACTTCTGATAGCATTTTATCTTTTTTATATGTTATATAACTATATGCTTGCCTGTCAGATCTTCCTACTCTACCTCTTATTTGATAAAGTTGTGCTAATCCCATTCTATCAGCATTTTCTACTATTATGGTATTTGCATTTGGAATATCAATTCCAGATTCTAATATAGTTGTACATACTAAAACATTATATTTTTTGTCAATAAAGTCTTGCATTATTTCTTCTATTTTATTTCCAGACATTCTTCCATGTGCAAAGCATACATTTGCTTCTGGTACTAATTCTGATATTTCTTTTGATTTTAATTCAATTCCTTCTACATTGTTAAATAAATAAAATACTTGTCCTTCTCTTTCTAATTCTTTTGTTATTGCTTCCTTAATTACTTGTTTGTCATATTCTAATACATAAGTTTGAACTGGTCTTCTATTTTGTGGTGGTTCATATATAACAGACATATCTCTTATTCCTACAATTGACATATGCATTGTTCTTGGAATAGGAGTTGCTGTCATTGTTAATACATCAACATTCATTTTTAATTGTTTAATTTTTTCTTTTGCTTTTACGCCAAATCTATGTTCTTCATCTATAATTAAAAGTCCTAAATTTTTAAATTCTACATCTTGGCTAAGTAATCTATGCGTTCCTATAACTATGTCTACTTCACCTAATTTTAATTTTTTTACTACTTCTTCTTGATATTTTTTACTTTTAAACCTATTTAATATTTCAACTCTTATTGGATACTCTTTCATTCTTTCTTTAAATTCTTTATATTGTTGTTCAGCTAAAACTGTTGTTGGTGCTAAATATGCTACCTGTTTTTGATCCATTACTGCTTTGAAAGCTGCTCGAAGTGCTACTTCTGTTTTTCCATATCCAACATCTCCACATAAAAGTCTGTCCATTGGTTTTGAATCTTCCATATCTTTTTTTACTTCTTTTATACATCTTAATTGGTCATCTGTTTCTTGATACGGAAATTTATTTTCAAATTCATTTTGCCATGGAGTATCTTTACTAAATTTAAATCCTTCTGTTTTTTCTCTTTTTGCATATAACTCTATTAATTCTTTTGCAACTTCTCTTAAATTTTTCTTTACTTTTGCTTTTGTATTTTCCCAGTCTTTACTTCCAAGTCTATTTATTTTTGGTTTTATACTATCTCCACCAATATATTTTCTAATAGTATCTAGATTACTTGTTGGAATATATAAAACATCATCATTTTGATATTTTATCTTGATATAATCTTTTGTTGTTCCATCTGCTTTTATAGTATTTACTCCAATGTATATACCAATTCCATGTTTTTGGTGTACAACATAATCTCCTACTTTTAAGTCAGCAAATACTACTTTTTCCCCTTCTTTAAATGTTGCACTTTGTATAGTCCTTCTTTTTTTCTCCCCCTCAACTAATTCATCTGCAACTATTACTAGCTGATTTAAATCATAATTTTCAAAACCAGATGATAGTTTTCCGATAGATATTGTAACTATACTTTCAGAAGATTTTGTAATTATAGTTTTATCTAATTTTTCTTCAAATTTATTTAGTATTTCTTTTTCATCTAATATTTTACTTAATTTTTTTGCTTTTTCTTTTGTTTCAAGTAATATACAAATTTTCTTTTTATCTTTTACTACTTTTTCTAAATCATTAAATAAAATATTTAAATCCTTTTTATAATAATTTACATCTCTATATTGAAATTTGTACTTTTCAGCTTCCAAGTTTAAATTAGAATCTTGTTTTTCTATATATACTAGTTGTTTTTGTTGTAAAATTTCTTCTATCTCTTGAAAATCCAGCATAGTTTCTATTGCATCCGGTACTTTTCTTTGTTTTTCTGTTAAAGTTTCACTTAAATTTTTATTATCTATTTTTATATTTTTTGTTCTTTGTTTAATTTTTCCTATTTCATCTAAAAATATACAATAATTTCTACTTAAATAGTCTAAAACAGTTTCTTGATTTTCATAAAAACTATTAAAATATTTGTCTATTTTACTAATATAATTACCTATTTTTATTTGTTCAATGTCTTCTTCTAGTATGTCTTTATCATAATTAAAATTAGCATCTCTTCTTATTTTTTTGCACACCTCTTCAATATTATCTTCTAACACATATTCATGAGCAGGATATATAACTACTGATTCTTTTGCATCAATAGATCTTTGACTAGAAATACTAAAATTACGAATAGAATCTATTTCATCTCCCCAAAATTCTATTCTTATACCTGTTTTATCATTTACAGCAATATCTAGAATTCCGCCTCTTACACTGAACTGTCCTCTTCCTTCTATCAAATCGCATCTTACATACCCTAGCTTTATTAGTTTTTGTTTTATTTCATCTAAATTATGAATTTCTCCTACTTTAAATTTCAATTCATTTTTATATAAAACATTTTTTGAGAGTAATTTTTGCATAATAGCTTCAACTGTTGTTATTACTATTAAGTTTTTCTTAGATTTTATTTCATTTAAAGTTTCTATTCTCTTATATGATATATCTTTACTTTCAGCAATATAGTCATACGTAACTATTTCTTTTTTAGGAAATAATACAACTTTATCTGTAAAATATTTTATATCTTCATATATTTTCTTTGCTTGAATTTCATTGTATGTTACAATGCATATTGGTTTTTTACTAAATTCATTTATAGCTGTACTTATTTGCACCATTCCCACGTCATTTAAGCCCGATATTACTACCGGACCCCTGTTATTTTCTATATTGTTTAAAATTTCAATAAACTTTGGATTTTTTCCAAGCTCTCCTAAAATTGTATTCATCATAAACTCCTATTTAAATCTATTGATAATCTATATTATATCATATTTTATTCAAAATTAAAATATTTTTTACTAAAAAGAACTATGCTAGGTAAAAAATTTTCACCTAGCATGTTCTATGGATATCTCTTACAAAAGACAATCCATTTATCGGGCAATTCAATCACCCAGATTTTGCACCAAAGTCCTTCAAATATTTTTCTTACCTCTGCCTCTGTATTATATTTTTTCTTTTTAATTTGCGATACCCTTCTTTTTTGCTTTGCATCAAAAATTTTATCCGAAAAAATTAAATCGATTCTATATTCATTTACTTTTTGAACATTTTCCAGATTTCGAAAAGCTTCTTCTTTTAAAATTTTCGCTGCATCGGGTTCATCATTTTGTGCTCCTACATATAATTTTCTTATAACTGACATATGTATCTCCTTGTTGTTTTGACTTTGGCAATCGTAAAAGTCTGACTTTGGCATATTGCCACTTTTACAATATTAATTTTAACATATTTTATGTAAATTGTAAATGATGTACTAATTTTCACATATAATGCAATAAAAAATGTAGAAACAGTTATTTTCCTACATTTTTACAACTAATTTATCAAATTTAGAATGAATGTATTTTTTTAATTTATCCATAAATAAACTTGGTTTTATTTCTTTTTTAGCTACCATATCTAGTCCTTTTTCCCAACTAGCAGTAAGCTTTGGATTTAGCATATCTGGCATTGATGAAAAAACTATATCATATATGATTTCTCCCTTTTTAGTAGGAGTTATAATTTGAGTTTTTGAGTTTATATTTATATAATTTATTTTTTCTAGTTTTTTTATAATCTCCGCCCTGGTTGCACTAGTACCTATTCCCGCACCTTTTATTTGTTCTCTTAATTCCTCTTCTTCAATCAGTTTCCCTGCATTTTCCATTGCTAATATTATAGAACCCGAATTATATCTAGTAGGTGGTGAAGTTTCAGTTTCTTTTAATTCAAAGTTTTTTATTTCTATTTCTTGACCTTTTTTTAATTTCTTTAGTATTTCTAGATTTGCTTCTTTTTCATTATTTTCTTCTTCGTTTTCCACATTTTTTTCATCTTTTGTGGATTTTTTGTTTTTATCAGTTGGTTTTAAAACTTCTAAAAATCCTTTATTAATACAAACTTTCCCACTACAGTTGAAAATTTCTATTGTTTTACTTTCTTTATCCTCTATTTCAACAGTTACTTGAATTTTATTATATTCTGCAGGTGGATAAAATATGGCTAAAAATCTTGTTACAATTACTTTATATACATTTTTTTGAAGTTCAGTTAATCCATTATAATTTTCGTATCCTTGTCCTGTTGGAATAATTGCATAGTGGTCTGTTATTTTACTATCATTTACATATTTTGTTTTTATTAGATTAGTAGAATATTTTTCATCTACCATCTTTTTTATTATGTTTTTTGTTTCTTCATCTTTAAATCCTCTTGCGATACCATTCAAATTTTTACTAATTTCTTTTGCAACAGCTGAAGATAATACTCTTGCATCTGTTCTAGGATAAGTAACTAATTTCTTTTCATACAAATTTTGTACGACTTCTAAAGTTTCATCTGGTTTAATTTTAAACCTTTTTGTACATTGATTTTGTAATTCTGCCAAATTAAATAATAATGGTGCATTTTCTTTTTGTTTTGATTTTTTTAGCTCTGATATTTTTGCTTTATTCCCTTCAAAGCCACTTATAAACTGTTTTGCTTCAATCTCTTTTTTAAATCCTGATTCATTATAAAGTTTTGGTGATTCAAACATTATAGATTTTTCATTTACTTTCCATTCTGCTTGAAAAAATTCTTTATTATCTCCAAATTCACCATTTATTTTATAATATTTTGTTTTTACAAAGTTTCTAATTTCTCTTTCTCTTGATACAATCATTCCAAGTACACATGTCATAACTCTACCAACAGATATAGAAGCTCTTTCTTCGTTTATTTTGCTAGCTAAGTTTCTTCCATATATTATTGATAATAATCTTGAAAAATTAATTCCTATTAAGTAATCTTCTTTTGCCCTTAAATATGCACTATCCGATAAACTATCATACTCAGTTTGATCTTTAGCTTCTTTTATTCCTCTTAGTATCTCTTCTTCTGTTTGAGAATCTATCCAAACTCTTTTCATTTTTGCATTTGGATTAGGTTTTGCCATCATAAATACTAGTCTTTGAATATATTCTCCTTCTCTCCCAGAGTCGCCTGCATTATATATTTCTTCAACATCTTCTCTTTGCATTAACTCCTTTACAATATTAAATTGATTTTCAACTTGTGGAATAATCTCATACTTCCATTCTTCTGGAATAAATGGAAGGGTATCTAGTCTCCAGAATTTTAGCTTTTCATCATATTTTTCTGGATAACTCATAGTAACTAAATGACCTACACACCATGTTATAATCCACTTATCTGATTCTAAATATCCATTTTTTCTTTTAGTTGTTATTTTTAAAGCCTTTGCAAATTCCATAGCAACAGAAGGCTTTTCAGTTATTAATAAACTTTTGCCCAACTTTATCATCCTTTAATTTATTTTTATATATTATCGTATATTTATAACTACAATCACATACTACTCTATAGACTTATGAAATTTTATCATTTTTTATTTTATTATGCAAGGGGTTAGTTTTTGATTAATTTTTTTATTCTTTTGAAATTGTAAAATTAAAATTTTTGAAATAAATTTGCCTATTAGCTTTAAAAATATTACCTAATAGGCTTTTATATTTTTTGAACTTTAGAATTTAATAAATAAATTTGATTCTCATTATTTTCTATTTTTCTTTCGAATTTAGCTAATCTTTTATCAAAGTCATCTTGTCTTTCATTAGATACTGTAATAACATCAAATAGTATTGATAATTTCTCTCCATGCTCTTGTTCAATTACTGCAACACTTCTACTTATATTTCTTGTTTCACTCTTTAATTCTTTGGTGTCTTCTTGTAAAATTTCTACTTTGCCTTCCAATTTATTAAATCTTTCATTAACTTCCTCTTTAAACTTATCAATCTTCTGACTAAGCTCATCACGTATTTCTGAAAACTTTTTATCCATTTTATCTGAAAAATTATTGATTGCTTCTTTAATCTTTTCATCTGTTTTTGCTGATGCTTTAGCTAGTGCTGCTTCAATCTTTTCATTTGTTCTTGCTGATGCTTTAGCTAGTGCTTCTTCAATTCTTCCATCTGTTCTTGCTGATGCTTTAGCTAGTGTTGCTTCAATTTTTTCATCGGTTCTTGCTGATGCTTTAGCTAGTGCTGCTTCAATTCTTTCATCTGTTCTTTCTGATGATTTAGCTAAGGCTTCTTCAATCTTTTCATCTGTTTTTACTGATGCTTTAGCTAGTGCTTCTTCAATTCTTTCATCTGTTCTTTCTGATAATTTAGCTAAGGCTTCTTCAGTCTTTTCATCTGTTCTTGCTGATGTTTTAGCTAGTGCTTCTTCAATTCTTTCATCTGTTCTTGTTAACGCTGATTTTATTTTTTCATCAATTTGATTTGATAACTTAGCTATTGCATCTAAAACTTCTTTATCATCATAATTACTCAATAAGGTTCCTCCTTTCATTTTCAATTTACTATTAATAGTATTAGAATTATACATTCATATAGTTACTATGTCAAGAAAAATATTTCGACAAATTTCTACAAACAATCCTGTAATTAAACTGTAACGAATATTTAATACTTTTGAAATACTTATATTCATTATTTATAGTATAATATAAGTAAATTATACTAAGGAGAATAATAATAATGAGTATAGAATCTGATTTAAAAAGAGATGGTATAGAAGTTGTAGAAAAATTAGATACTCTAAAAGTAAATTCAATTGCAAGGAATGTAGCTATTAAACTTTGTAATACATTTTCTGATTTTAATTTGAATCAAAATGAATTGTTTACAAAGCTTTCTAGACTAGATATGTATAAAGCAAATATGCCTGAAGGAATGGCAGAAGCAAATTATTTTTATAAAAATTCTTCTATTTATTTTAATTCTCATATTCAAGATGAAGATTTAGAAGAATTTGCTATTCATGAATGTATACATTATTTGCAAGAAGTTAAAGATAAAAAAAATTATTTAATTAGAATGGGACTTTGTGATTATACTGAATTTAAAATATATGGTTTAGGTTTAAATGAGGCAGCTGTCCAATTAATGGCTTCAAGAGCAAATGACATTCCTTTAGAATTTGTCAAATATTTTGGGATAAATTTTGAAACTATTAGTCCATCATATTATCCTTTAGAATGTTGCTTGGTAAATCAAATGTCTTATCTTATTGGAGAAAATATT
Organism: uncultured Clostridium sp.; assembly: GCA_946411515.1. Lineage (GTDB taxonomy): Bacteria > Bacillota > Clostridia > TANB77 > CAG-508 > CAG-269. The sequence continues at coordinate 35,085 of CAMKEH010000002.1, read as the reverse complement.
CTATTCGAAAGTACTTTAAACAGTAATGATAATTTTAAAATTAAATTTTCAGAGGCTACTTCTGTCAAGACATTTTTAGCAATTCAAAATGCTATTGATGATATACTTGAAAGAGAAGAAGAAATAATAAAACTAAACAATAAAATTGTTAATATAGATGATAGAAATAAAAAAGTTGATGGAATACTTCAAAAGATAGATGAATTAAAAACAGAAATAACTTTAACTTTTATGAGAACACAAAACCTAATTATATCAAGCTATTTCGATAATGCGTTTATAAAGATATCTAATTTAGAAGAAATAGAAAAATATAGAAGAAAACTTTATTCTTTTAAGGATTATCTTGGTGCAACTGATGGCTATACTTTCTTTAATGATTACTATGTAAATAAAATGGAACAATTAGAAGCAAAATATAATGCTATAGAAAATGGTGAATTTGAAACTTCACTTGCAATAATTCCTAAAAAAGAGAATAAATTAATTACTATATTAAAAGCAATTAAAAAATTATTATTTAAGTCCGAAAGAGAAATTGCTTATAAAAAAGATTAGTTTTAAAATGAGAAGATATAAATGCATATATCTTCTCATTTTTACATATTTTCACTTCTTGAAATCTTCTAGTATTTTTTTTGCAGCTTGTCTTCCAGAAAGAGCAGCCCACGCTACAGTTCTATTCATTCCTGCTATATCTCCTCCTGCATACACTTTTGGCTTTGACGTTTGGAAATTCTCATTAATTTTTATATTATTCCATTTATCTAATTCTAATCCTAATTTTGAAACAAATTCTGCTGGTTTTGATCCTAATGCCATCACTATATAATCTACATCAATAATATAATTACTATTTTCTACATTAACTGGTATTAATCTTGTTTCTCCATCTTTCTGTCTTAGTTCAGTTTTGATCAACTCAACTTTTTCTACTTTATTATTTCCAATTATTCTTACAATATTATTTTGATATAAAAATTCTACACCATCTTTTATTGCATCTTCAATTTCTTTATCTTCTGCTGGCATTTGCTTTCTTGCTCTTCTATATATTACTTTAACTTTCTTTGCTCCAAGTCTTTTTATTGTTCGTGCACAATCCATAGCAACATTTCCGCCACCAACAACTGCTACCGTTTTTCCTGTATAATCTGGATGCATATTATATTCTAATAACTCATTTCCTCCATATACACCTTCTAAATTTTCTCCATCTACTCCCATTTTTGTGGATACATTTCCTCCAAAACTTAGAAATACAGCATTATATTCTTTTTTTAAATCCTCCAATTTTAGATTTTTCCCTAATTCTTGATTATATTTTACATCTATTCCTAATTCTAAAATATCATTAATTGTTTCTTTAACAATGTTTTTTGATAATCTAAATTCAGGAATTCCATACATTAGAAGTCCTCCCAAATAATTATATCTTTCATATATAGTAACTTTTACTCCTTCTTTTGCTAAAAACGCAGCTGCTGTTAGTCCACAAGGCCCACCACCAATAATTGCTACCTTTTTTTCTAATATTTTATTATCTTTTTCTTTAATATTTTCTATCACATCTTTTAAGTTATATCCTTTTTCTTTTGCTTTATCATAAACAAATGCTTCCAATTCTCCAATCGATACTGCTTCCCCTTTTATTTTCCTTACACAACTCCCTTGACATTGTTTCATATGTGGACATATTCTTCCACAAATTCCTGGAAGTACTGTTGTCTCAGATAATATTTTATAAGCTTCATAATAATTTTCTTCTTTTACTTGTTTTATAAACTCCGGTATATTATTGTTTAAAGGGCATCCTTTATTTGAACAAGGTTTTGCAACACACCCTAAACAATAATTAGCTTTATTTTTAATTTCATCTATTTTATCCATTATTTACCTCTTCTACTACTAATTGTAAGTCTTTTATAAAATCAACTTTTTTTGTTTCATCTCTAAGTAATGCTGCAGGATGCCATGTAGACATATATTTTATATTCTTTTTTTCTATCCACTTTCCTCTAGATGCAGTTATCCCATATTCTTGCCCTAAAATATTTTTTAATGCTACACTGCCTAAAAGCACAATTACATCAGGATTGACAAGTATTACTTGATTTCTCAAGTAGTCTATACAAGCTGTACATTCATCTATTTCAGGATTCCTATTCATTGGCGGTCTACATTTTACAATATTTGCAATGTAGACTTCTTCTCTCTTTATTCCTAACATTTGAAATGCTAGATCCATTAATTTACCAGCTTTTCCAACAAAAGGTTCTCCGGAGTCTATCTTCATCTGCACCTGGTCCTTCCCCTATAAACATTATTTTTGCTTTTCTATCTCCTACTCCAAATACAATATTTTGTCTTGTTTTATATAATTTACATTTATTACAATTCTTTATTGATTCTTCTAACTCTTCCCATGTTTTAAACATTATTTCTACTTCCTCTAATATTTTATATTACACAATTTTCTATTAATTCTATTTTTACATCTTTACTAGTATCTATTCTTGCTTTAGTTCCAATTGGTATAACTGTTTTTGTTTCTGTATGTCCAAAATTATTTGACTTAATAATTGGAAATTTATACTCATCTTCCAAAACGTCTTTTACTATCTTTTCTAGTGTAAATCCGCTTTCGTGTTCGTAATTTCCAATCCAAAAACCTTTTATCTTATCAAATACTCCATTTTGTTTCATAAAGTATAAATAATTGCTAACTCTTTCTGCATCTGACTCAAGTCCTAACTCTTCTAAAAATAATATTTTGTCTGTGAAATCAATACTATATTTACCTGCAACCAATCCTCTTGTTAAATATAAATTTCCACCAATTAATTCTCCTTCTGCTGTTCCTTCTTGTATTACTTTATACTCTTCACCAGATTTTCCTATAGCTAAACTTCCATCAGCAAATCTTTTAATTGCTTCTTTATAGCTGTAATCAGTTTCATCTGTTGCTATTGTTTTAAAATTTGTCCCACTAAACGTTACTAGCCCTGTTTTTTCAGTAATCATATTTGTTAGTGATGTTATATCACTATATCCACAAATAATTTTAGGATTATTCTTTATTAATTCATAATCTAAATATTCAAATGTTGTATTACTGCTAGCACCGCCTTTTGCACACCAAATCATTTTAACTTCTTTATCTTTAAACATTTCATTTATGTCTTCTGATTTTTCTTTTGCTGTACTACTATATCCATTTGTATTCAAAAATAAATTTTTTGAATATTTTACTTTAAATCCATCTTTTTCTACAATCTTTCTTGCATTTTCTAATTGTTCAATATTTATACCAACAATTGGTGCAGATGGTGCAACTACTCCTATTGTATCTCCTTTTTTTAATCTTTCTGGTTTTATCATTTAAACTTCTCCTTTATTATTTTAATCCTATTAAAGCTGTATTTAATCCATATCCTTCTTTTTCCACTCTATATGAGTGAATTATATCAGAATTACAAACACTACAAATACCACTATCTATAATGTTTTCATTTTTTAATCCCTCTTTTTCTAATATCATTTGATTAATTAAAACTGTGTCAATATTCCATTTCTTATCCTTTATTTTTTCTTCTATAATGTCATTTGAATTTTCCAAGTCTTTAAACTCTTTTTCGAACATGTCTTTAACTTGTTTTTCTACTTCAAAATGACATTTTCTAATACTTGGACAAATGCAGCAAATTATGTCTAATGGATTACATCCATATTCTTTTATCATTTTCTCTACGGTTTTTACAGATATTCTTTTTAGAGTTCCTTTCCAACCAGAATGTGTATTTGCAATTACTTTTTTTACTGGATCAAAAAATAATAGTAATATACAGTCTGCATTTGTAGTAGATAAAATTAAATCTTTTTTATTGGTAATTAGCCCATCTGTTGCATTATACTTTTCTAAATTAAAGTCTGGATCACTTAAGTTTTCTTTTTCATTTACTATTTTTACACAATCAGTATGTTCTTGGTTTGTTTTTACTAGATTCACATAGTTACAATCAATTGAATTACAAAGATTTTTATAACTTTCTATTACTTTTTCATACTCATCTTTAGGTAATTTTTCTTTTTTTACAGTTGAAGTCCTATAGCTTATATCTGTTCCTAATGAATATGCATGTGTTAAAATATCTTTATATTCCAATAACTTTCTAAATTGTAAATATTCACAATCTTTATCTTTTACATGAATTACATTTTCATTTGATAAATTCATATTTATAATTCTCCTTATTCTACACTAAGTCTTTTAATTTATCATATTTAACTTCTTCTTTAGGATATTCTTCTGGCTTTAGTCCTACTCTAGTTTTCATGTACTTACTTACTAAAATCATTAAAATCGCAAATATAATTCCTACAACAATCATACAATATGCTGTTTCCATTCTATCTAATAAAAATGAAGCCATAATTCCGATAGCTGCACTTGAAATACTTTTTATACAATTATTTGCTGTGTATATCTTTGTATCTATGTCTTTATTAGTAAAATTACTTAAATATTTTTCTATTAAAGCATGATAGCTTCCTTCACATATATGTTTTATTATATAAGCTATTACTATAAATATAACTGCTATTTTATATTCTTTTGCAATAATTCCTGAAATTCCTGATAAAAAGCAACTACTTATTATTGCTATGCCTATAACTGTCAAGGTTTTATTCTTAAATCTTTTATGTACATTATTTTGTTCTCTTGTACCTAAAGTTGCTAATGCTCCTAAAAATGCAAATAGTATTCCCATATGAGTTGCTGACATATTCAAATCTTCTACTAAACTTAGCTCATATGTTGCTAAAATATTTAATATTCCTGTAATTAAAGTAGAATATAATATTAAACTTTTTATTCTTTCAGATTTTAGTATAAATTTGAATGAGTTTTTTATGTCTTTTATCTGATTTGTATTATTTTTTTTCTTTTTTCTCATATTCACTGGTTCGATAAAAAATGATGAAATTATAGTTACAATTATCAATATTGATAATGATAATACTATTGGAATATATGGATTTACTTCATATAAAAATCCTGCTATTACTGTTGCAATTCCATTTATTATATAATATCCCGACATGCCTTTTTCATTAATTTTTGCAAAAATCTCACTTTTTTTCTTTGTTATTGGTATAGATTCATTTAATAAAGCTGGTTCTGCGCTTTCTTTAATTGCAAATGCTAATGAACTTAAAAGTTCTGCAATAACTAAGTTAAACAAATTTTTACTAAATATAATAATTACCATATATATACAGTTCAATATATTTGCAAAAATTATAGAGTTTCTTCTTCCTAAAAATTCTATAATAACTGTTGAGGGTATTTGTGCTATTGTTGAAAATAGATAATAGAATGAATCTATTAATACTATATCTGCTGGATTAATACCTTTTACTTGTGTTAGAAATAAGAAATTTATTGTATAAAAAAATATATAATCCCATGCTAATTTTTTATACGACGGAAACAATCTCATATTTCTTTTTCTCATCTGTATCTTTTGTGTTTCTTCCATTTCTACTCCTTTATTTTTTAGTTTCTTGCTTCATTTTAAATAAAATCTCATCTTTAGACTTTTCATCTATATAATTATAATTATTATTATTTTGTCTTGGATTAAATCCACATACACCCTTATATTCACAATACTCACATGGTGTTTTCCCTTTTTTATAATATGGCTTTAAGTCAATAGTTCCACTTAATATTTCTTTTGATATATCTTTTAATGTTTTATAAATATATTCTTGTAAAGTTTCAAATTCTTCTTTTTTTACTCCATTTGTCCATTTTTGATTAATATCTCCTGATGATGTTAATGCTGCAGGTACTATTTTTGAACTTCCTGATTTTAAAGTGTTGTCGTTCATTTTTATTATTTTTACATCTGCTATAATTAAGCCTTTCATTCTAAAGTTTTTTCTAATCATTTCTTCTATCTCTTCATCTGTTATTTTTTTATCTGCTTTTACCATTTGTTCTAACAATGAAAAATAAAATATCCCAGCTGGCATTATATCTTCTTCCTTGCATATTGCATCTGTATAAGTTAAAAGTTGAATTTGAAGTCCTGCATATACTTCATTTAAATCAATATTTTTAGCAGATGATTTATAATCTATTATTCTTAAATATTTGCCTTCTTGCTTATTACTTGTATCTAATCTATCAATTTTTCCTGTAATTTCAACTTTTTTACCATTTTCTAATTCCAGTAAAATTGGTTTATATTTTCCTTTTTTACTAAATTCGATTTCAGTTCCTTCTATATCAAAATCACTATAAATAATAGTTTCTATGATATATTTTAAAGCCTTACTTACAATTTTTTTTAGTCTTTTTACTAATACTTTATATTTAGCAGTTGTAGTAAATATAATATTTTTATTTAAATTTAAATTATCATCTATTATGTTTGAAACAATAAAATATATTTTTTCTTCATCTAAATCTAGTAATTCTAATTTTTCTTCTTTAACATATTTAAAAAATTCATCAATTGTTTCATGCATGAAAGAACCTGTATCAAAACTTCTTATCTTCAATTGTTCTTTTTCTTTTAATCTTAAACCATATTGTAAATAATAAGAAAATGGACAACTTCTATATTTTTCCAATCTTGAAACGCTTGTATTTAAAGTGTTTCCATATAATTTATCTATACTTTTTTGTTTTATTCTATCTGGTAAATTTGTATAATCTAATCCTTTTAAATCTTCTTTTAACTTTTCTTTCCAGTCATTTTGTGATTTATAATATTTATATACTTCATACCATATTTTATTAATTTCTTCTTTATTCTTTAACTTAGAAATATTTTCTATTAATTCTTCATATGTAATTTGTTGATTTATAATTTCATAATTCTTAGATATTATATCACTTTCTTCTTTTAATTTGGGATATATCTTTTTTATTTTTCCAATCAATATTGATGGTCTTAATGATTTTCCTTCACTGTCTGATGATATATATGACAAATATATTCTATTTTCAGCAGTTGTAAATGCTTTATATATATTAAAATTATCTTCATATAATCTATCTATTGTTCCTTTTGCAAGTTCAATTCCATCTTCTTTTAATTTTTCTCTATCTAAATCATTTAAAAATCCTTCATCTTTGTTATTCGATGGGAAAACTCCATCATTTAGTCCTATAATAAATACTGTATCTACTTTGTGACTTCTTGACCTATCTACATCTCCTAAAATCACTTGATCTTGTGTTCCTGGTATTTTTCCAAGTCCACTGTTTTTTAACCCAATTTTAAATATCTTAATATATTCATCAATTGTTATTTTGTCATTACCAAATACTACAATTATTTCATCTAAAATATCTAATATTGTTTTATAACTTTCTTTATATTCACTTGCTAAATCTAATAAATCTTTTTCTTCTAATTTTTTTATTTTCTTAATAACTTTTTCTTCTACATTTTGACCTATCAAAAATGAATATATTAGTTTTGTTATATTTTTTGCTGTTTTTTCTTTTCTTATTTCTTCTTGTAAATCTATTAAAGGTTCTATTATTTGTTTTCTCAATTCATTTAATCGTTCAACTTCTTGTTTTTTATCATCTTTATCTAGTTCATAAACAAAATCTTTTTTAAATTTATTATTCTTTATTCCCCATTTTGTACAATAATTTTCTAATTTAAATATTTCATCATTATCTATTTCTAAAAATCCTAATTTCACATAACTAAAAACTGCTTCTTGTAAAAAATTCTTATTTAAAATTTCTAAAATAGAAAGTACATATTGTACTATAATATTTTGATTTAAATCACGTTTTTCATCAATAAAAACTGGTATATCATATTTATCAAAAATAGTTCTAACCAAAGATGAATAGTTTTCTATATTTTTAGTTATAATTGCAATATCACGGTATCTTAAGTTGTTTTTTCGAATCAATTTACTTATTTGTTTTGCTACTTCTTCTACTTCTGAATATTCGTTTTTGGCTAAAAACAACTTGATGTTTTCCACATTTTTTTCATATTTTGTTGGTTTTGGAGCATATATATTATCACTTAAATGTTTTAATTCTTCTGTTTTGAATCTATACTCCGTTTTTAATTCTACAGGCTCTTCTAACTTAAATTCATTTTCTTCTACTAATTTTAATAATTTTGATACTGTAATTTTGTTTGAATAATATATATCTGTATCTGGGTTTGTGTTTAATTTTAAATCGTTTGTACAAATTGTTATATTAACCTGTTTTGCTTGCTTTATCAATTCTTTTATTACTTGATATTCTTGATATGTAAATCCTGAAAATTCATCAATATAAATTATACTGTTTTTTACTAAGTCTGTTTCTTGTATTGAATTTGCAAGTATAGTTAATAGGTCTGTTTCATCAATATAATTATTTAAAATCTTTTCTTCGAATTTTTCATATATAAGGCTCATATCTGATAACTTAGTTTTTAAATAATTATCATCTGTTTTTAGTATTTCTTCTTTTAGACTTTCTACACTCACACCGTGTTTCTTAAATTCTGTAATTGCTGTCATGCTTAAATCTATATTTTCATCTGATCTTCCTAAAAATTTTAAATCTTTTTTATATTTATTTAATATAGAATATATAAGCATTGCTTTTCCACATTCAGAAATAGTATTTTTATTTCCACCTACTTCTGAAATAACTCTATATGCCATTCTACTTAATGTGATTACTTCTGCATTTATTGTAGCATTAGTTTTTATACTATCCATTAGCTTTTTTTCTGCAGTAAAAGAGAATTGTTCTGGGGTTATAATAAAAATCTTTTTTTCTTTTTCTACTAATTTAGAAATCTCATTAAAACAATATGTACTTTTACCTGTTCCTGGTTTTCCATATATAATTTTAAGTCCCATAAACAATCCTCCTCTTCTTTTTATTTTACGTGATTATATCATATAATAAATGTTTTTTGTATAAATTTAGCATAAAAAAACAAATATAGTATTTAGTCATAAAATAACTTTTAAAACCATATTTGTTAAAAATTCTTTATATTAAATTTTACACTATGCTTCTCTTCTCCAGTAAAATAAATACTGCTGTGCCAGTCCTGCTAAACCTCCAAATTTTTCTTTAGCTAGATTTTCTATTTGTTTTTTACTAACTTTATTTTCATCTTCTTGCTTTATATACAAATCATTCATTACTCTTCTTACCCATACATCAATTGGAAATACTTCAAATCTTTTTAAATCTGAAAATAGTAATATACAATCTGCTACCTTTGGTCCCACTCCTGAAAGTGTTAATAGTTCCTCTCTTACTTCTACTGTATTTTCATTTTCTTTTAATTTTTCTAAATCAACTTTTTTATCTAATAACATTTTTGTTGTTTCATATAGTCTAATATCTCTAAATCCTAATCCTAAGCCTCTATAATCTTCTACACCTACATTTTCTAGTTGTTTAGCAGTTGGAAAAGTATAATATTTTTTTCCTTTATAATTAATTTCATTACCGTATTTTTTAGATAATCTTTCTATTATTCCTTTTATTCTAGGTATATTATTATTTGCAGATATTATAAATGAAATAATAGTCTCCCATAAATCTTGATTTAAGATTCGTATTCCTTTTCCATATTCTATACTTGTTTTAATATTATCATCTATTTTTGATAATCTTTTCTTTATTTGCTTATAGTCCCTATTTAAATCAAAATAATATTCTACTGTTTTTTTTATATCTCCTTCACATATTCCTTCAAAAGTCACTTCATTGTCTTCTTTTTTTACATTCAAGACATTATTTCCAAATATACCTGTATAACTTCCATCCTCTTCAATATTCCATCTAAAGCATTGGCCACAGTCAAATATATCTTTTAACTCAAATGAATCTACATTTTTTAATACATATTTTTGTTCTTTCACAAAACTACTCCTTAAATTTTTTCTTACGATTATTATAACATACAAACTAATATTTTAAAATGCATCTAAATAAAAAATACACTGATATTTATATCAGCATACTTTTATTAATCTAATCTTATTTCATATAATTCCATTTCACATGTTTGCCCAGGATACCATACACCATTTTGCCAATAAACAAATGTAGGCATTGTTGGTATATTTTTAATATTTTTCAGTTGTAAAGTTTTCTCATATAAACCATCTGATTCCGATTTTCCTAAATTGCTTATACCAATACCATATAAACTATAGTCATTAATACCCACTCCTTTTCCATAACCTAATCCACTAATAACCATCGTACCGCCTAAAGGATTAATTAACTTAAATTTCATAGTTATTGTTTCATAGTTAGACCAATTAATTAAAGCCTCATTACTGTATCTTATTACAAATCTATGAGTATTATAACCCGTTCTAATATGGTCATCCTCTCTTTCCCAGAAATGTTCAGAATCTTCTAATTTTCTATTACTCCAAAAATCCTTTCCATCAACTAGTTTCCATTCTCCTATATCTAATAAATTTTTTCCATGAACATCCTGCTCTTTTTGTATATTATCCTTACTGTCAATCCAATAATATAATCCATAGTATTTTAATAGTATTCCATCTCCATTTTTAGTATTTACTGTAGTTTCTACATTTGCATCATTATTTTTTAATTGTTCTTTTAATAACATAGCTTTTTCTTCATAGGTATTATTTTCATTACTTTTTATATTAATTATTGCTAATTGAATTTCTTCCATTTTCTTTGCATCTTCAGTTGTCTCTTTTGCTTCACTGGCTTTTTTTATTAATCCATTATCTCCCGTTAAAGTAATAATTGTAACACTAGCTAAAATTAATATAACTATCATTATAACTATTAGTGCAATTAAAGTTATTCCATTTTCTTCTCTTTTCTTTTGCATAGTAATCTCCTTTTTATTAATTTAGTTTAATTTTAAAACAATATGTTTTAAAAGTCAATATAACAAATTGTTTTATTTTATAATTTTTATAAGATTTTTTGAAAGGATTTTCTATGAAAACTCGTATTAAAAATTTAAGAGAAGATAGTGATTTAACTCAAAGCGATGTAAGTAAGATTTTGAATATTTCCCAAGTTGCATATTCATATTATGAATTAAATAGAAGAAATATTCCGTTAGAGTTATTATCAAAATTAGCGGATTTCTATAATACTAGCATAGATTACCTAGTTTATAGAACTAATGAAATAAAGCCATACCCTAAATTTAAAAAATGAAAGAATTCTTTTTCTTTCATTTTTTAATATTTTAAGTCTTTTTAAAACCCAGACCCACTACCTCTCTAGAATTAGTTATAATGATAAAAGAATATGGATCTATTTTTTTTGAAATTAGTTTAATTCTTGATACATCTCTTCTAGATGCTGCACACATTAGTATTAACTTTTCTTTATTCGTATACATTCCTTTTCCATAAAGGCCTGTTGTTCCTCTTGGTATTTTTTCTTCTATTTCTTTTGCTATTTCTTCATTTTTGTCTGAAATTATAAACATTAATTTTGTAAAATCTACACCTTCAAATACTATATCAATTACTTTACCCATTAGATATATTACGATTGCAGAATATAAACCTATTTCTATTTTTTTAAATACAATCATATTTAAAGTAACTACAATAATATCAAAAATAATTATTATTTCTCCGCTTCTAACTGTTGGTTTATATTTTTTTGTTAAATAGCTAATTAAATCACTTCCACCCGTTGAAGAATTGGTCCTAAGCAATATCGCAGTTCCAAGACCTATAATTATCCCTCCATATACGCATGCTAAAAATCTATCTTGTGTTACTGGTTTAAACCTATCTAACATATCTATAAATACTGATAAGGAAATTGTTCCAATTAGTGATTTTATGAAAAAAGATTTTCCTATCTTAAAAAATGCAAATAAAAAAAGTGGAACATTAATTATTAATATCATTACTCCTACTGGTATATTAAACAAATAATAAGTAATAGTTGCAATACCAGATACTCCACCAGATGATAATTGATTTGGTAATAAAAATAAAGCTACACCTGATGCCATCACAAATGCACCTATAAGTGTTCCTAATATTTCTATTATTATTTTCTTTATATTAAACTTTTCTTCTAAATACATAAAATCACCTTTGCTTTAGTATTTCTAAAACAAAAGTGATTTATACTTATTTATTTTTAATTTGTATATGTTTTGGTAATTTCAATTTTAGATTTTCCTTGTTTAATACTTTCATCTTGTTTTAAAATTAAGTCAACGTCATATGTATCTTTTAATTTCTGAACGTTTTCTTTTTTATGTCCTATAACATTATTGCTATCTATTGGATTTACACTAACTTCAACTTCTTTTACCTTTACGTTTAACTTTTTGATCTTTGCAACTATTGCATCATACCACATAGCTGATTCCACTAATTGTCTAAATGCTGGATGATATGGTCCTGCAACTACTTCACTATTTTTTGTTCCTGGCTCTGATATTTCATCCGTACTTTGAAGTCCTATTCTAATTATATCTACTTTTTTATCTGCAAATATTCTAACTATTTCTTTGCAAACTTCAACAGCTTGCACTACTGATAATGGCTCATATTTTCCTTCTTCATATTCTTTTTCAAGTTCTGTATTTTTTACAACTAAAACTGGGTATATTCTTACCATTTTAGGTTTTAATTTAACTAGAGCTTTCGCCGTATTGATTTCATCTATTCTAGTGCTTTCAGGTAGCCCTACCATCATTTGATGACCTAATTTAAATCCTTTCCACCTTATCATTCTAGAGGCCTTTTTTACATCTTCAAATGTATGTCCTCTATTTGATCTTTTTAAAATATAGTCATTTGCTGATTGAACTCCCAATTCAATTGTTTTCACTTTATATTTTTTTAGTCTTTTTAGAGTCTCTTTATCAATACAATCAGGTCTTGTAGAAATTCTTATACTTTCTACTTTTCTTTCTTCAATATATCCATATGCTAACTTTAATAATTCTTCTTGTTTTTCTTCTTCAATAGCTGTAAAACTACCTCCAAAAAATGCAATTTCTACAGTTTTATCATCCTCATTTTTTATGTTTTCTAGGTATTCATCTATTATTTTTTTTGCTTTTTCTTTTGTCATATTATTTTTTTGACCACTTATTGATTTTTGATTGCAAAATACACAATCATTAGGGCATCCTAAATGTGGTACAAATATTGGTATTATATATTTTTTTTTCATAGATTCACCTCTTCTTATTTTATATTTTCTAATGCTTTTCTTGCGGCTTCCATTTGTGCTAATTTTTTACTTTTTCCCTTTCCTACAGCTAATACTTTTCCATCACATTTTACTTCTGCTTCAAATGTTTTATCATGGTCTGGACCCTCTTCTCTTAATGTCACATATTCAATTTTTACTTCTCCATGAATTTGGAGTTTTTCTTGAAGTACTGTTTTATAATCTTTATCTCCTACATGTTTAGTTGCTATCTCTATTTCTTCTTTTAAATTTTCTATTATAAATTTCTTTGCTGGTTCTAATCCTCCATCTAAAAATATTGCAGCAATTACTGCCTCTACACTATCAGCAAGTATGGCTGGTCTTTTATATCCTCCTGTTTTAATTTCCGATTTTCCTAAGTATAAGAAATCACTAAAATCATGCAATTTTGCAATTTTATATAAACTACTTTCACATACTACAGTTGCTCTAACTTTAGTCATTTCTCCTTCTTTTAGGTTTTTATAAGTCTCGTAAATATATTTGCTTGATACAAATTCTAAAATACTATCACCTAAAAACTCTAGTTTTTCATTACTTTCCACTTTATTTTCATATGCATAAGATGTATGAGTAAATGCTGTTTTTAAAAGGTCTTTATTTTTAAATGTATATTCTATACTTTTTTCTATCTGCTCTACACTCATCTTTTCACCTCTTTTCTTTTTTATTATTTTATATTATATACTATTTCACAAAATTTGCAAGCATGAAAATACTGTTATTAGTATTTTTTTCTATATTTTTTTATCAAAATATGTGGACATAGATCATTTATTATTGTATAATAATGTTGTATTAATATATTTAGAAAGAGAGTAAGTAAAATTATGTCAGATAATAAAACTTCTTATGATTATAAAAATAGAAATTTATCAGAAGTATTTAAAGAATTACAATCAATACAAAGTAATTCTAATTCTGAACATCCATCTGAAGAATTAAAAACTAGACAATCAAATAATAATTTTGGTTTTAATTTTAATGCGCAAAATGCTAATTTAAAATCTAAACATGAAGATTTAAAACTTTCTCATATTATAATCGGTTGTAGTATTTTAGTTGTTTCAATGGGCCTATTTTTCCCAAAATCTACTTCTTTTAGAAATAGTTATGCAAGAGAAGAAGTATCAACAGAAACAATAGAATATGAACTAAATAGGCATAGTTTAAATATACAAAGTATTATCTCTGAAAATGCTGGTATAGACCGTGTAAAAGAACAAGTTATTGAAGAGCGTGAAGTTGAATTTGAAACTACATATAATGATTCTCCAACATTACCAAAAGGAGAAGAAGTTATCACTCAAGAAGGTATTCTAGGAAAGGATAAAGTAACTGCTGTCAAAACTTATGAAAATGGCAATTTTGTTGAAGAAATTATTCTATCTAAAGATAAAATAGTAGATCCTACTCCAAAATTAATAAATTTAGGAACTTCAGAATTTTTAGCAAAACACAAAGTACATATTGGAGACACAATGTATTTTGTAGATACTGCAAAATTAAAGCAAAATATAGAAGATACTTCTCCAGATGTTGCTGAAGTTAAAAAAAGTTTAGATGTAAAATTGATAGATTTACCTAATGAAGAATTAGCTAAAGTTTCTTTTGATGGAGTTGAAGGTTATGTAAAAACATCTAATCTAACATCTGCTTTCTCAACACCAAGTATTATAGAAAAGAACCGAATTCAAAGACTTTTACTTAAAGTTAATGTAAATATGGAATTAAATAAGCCTAGTGGATTAACATTAAATGATTATAAGAAAATATTTACAGGATTACCAAATGATACAAATAAAATATTTGAAAATAATTACCAAGCATTCTATAATGCTGAAAAGAAATATAATATAAATGGAATTTTCTTAGCATCAATTGCTATACATGAAAGTGGATGGGGAACTTCTCAAATTGCTAGAGAAAAGAATAATTTATTTGGTTATGGTTCTTACGATAGTACTCCTTATGAATCATCTTTCGAGTTTACAGATTATTCAGAAGGAATTGAAACTGTGGCTAAATCATTATCTAAATATTATTTAAACCCATCAGGAACTATTATATACGGAGGAGAAACAGCTGCTGGTTGGTATTATAATGGACCTACTTTATCTGGTGTAAACACAAGATATGCATCTGATCAAAGTTGGCATACAAAAGTATATTCATATATAGAATTATTATATAATAGACTTTAATTTTATAATTTTGGAAAGGAATTAAAATGAGTAAGATTAATTTTAAGATAAAAAATGTTAAACTTGCATTTGTAATATTAATAGTAATATCAATCATATTAATATTACTATACTCACATTTTGTACTTTCTGAATCAATTACAAAAGATGACTTTGCAAGTGATATGATACAAATTTCTGATAATAATGAAGAAACTGTATTTAGTATTCAAAAAATCACTTTATACAGTAATGCAAATGCAATTGATAATTCTAAAGATCAATCTTTAAGTGATGTTAGTATTTGTCAATATTCTGATTTAGCAATTTATATTGATAATGGTCAAGCAAATTCCGAACTTACAAATGAAAACACTATAAAAGAGTTGTATATTGATAATATTTTTATGACATCAAAATTAGATAAAGGAACTAAAATTTTAAATTATAAAAACCCTTTAAATTTTGGTAAATATAAAGATATTGAAGAACCAACTAATAATAGAATTGATTTTAAAATAATAAATACAAATCAAGAAAATGAAAACAATGATTATGATGAACCAACATTTTTTACAGATTGTTCAAATCCTATTAATTTAGGATATCTAAATAAAGATATTTTAACAAACTATTCTGTATCAGCTGATTCATCTACAGTTTCTTTCAACGGAAAAGTTTTAAAAGAAGCTAATATAAGTTTAGATGATATAAACTACACATTAAATTTCACAATTCATATTGTAAATAACTTAAATGAAAAATTTTCTTATAATATGAACCTTGATGTCAACTTAGATGATAATAACGGTGGAATTTATAATGGATATTCTTATAAAGGTAAAACAACAACTGGTAATCAATACAGATTTTTCAGAGAAGTAATTTAAAATTATTATAAATACAAATAAAAAAAAATAATGAGTATAAAGCTCATTATTTTTATTATTTATGGACGCTTTTGTCAACACGACTCGCCTCACAACTAGCTTAAACAGTGCATTTCAAAATTCAATTTTCTCATTTTAACCCATTTTTAACACAATAGAGTTTAATTATTTGTTTCTTCAAATTTATCAATTATTTTTAATTTTCCAACATATAAATATTCATCATCTTCATTTAATGTATTATCTACTCCTTTCCAATATTCTTTAGACTTTCTCAATATTTCATTATATGAATCAGAAGGTAGTGGAATAAAAGATTCTCTAGTTTTAAAAGGTTCCTCAAAAATTCCAACTTTGAATATATCAATTTTACCACTTATTTTATTCTTCCAGTAGTTTATCTGTTCTTTGCGACATAGCCAAATACATTTCTGTCTACTAGGTATTTGTGGAAATAAATTTCTTCTTGTTTCTTCCATTCCTAATTCTCGTATTAATATTTGAAATTCATTGATAAAGTTATTAGAATAATCTAATAACTTCAATTCACCTTGTATATTATTTGTAGAAAGATAATATTCATAAACATTTTTAAATGGATATTTTTTATTATCCATTAAAATTTTTGATTCAAAATTCATAGATTCTTCAAAAAATTTATTATTATCTTTTCCTATTTCCAACTCATTTTCTACTTTCCAAACTTCATCTTTATTATTTATTTTATGAATGTGATAAAAAATTTCATTCAAGATAAATCCTCCCATATATTTGACAATTGTCATTAAAATGTGTATAATATAGATAGAAAATGAGAACCACAGATGATGTGGTTACCACTTATATTAAGTAATAACAACACATTCACTTCGGTCAAAAAGCAGAATGTGTTGTTATTTTTATTCCTTATCTAAAATTCTATTTACATATTGTATGTATATAATCGTCAATAAGGCTACGTTTATGGTTAATGATACCATTATGGCTATTATTAAGAATAATATAAAACTCATAAACACCACCTCACTTTCTGATAGTAAAACTATCTAGTAAAGTGGCAACACATATCTACTATCTCATTTTCTATGTTTAATACTATACAATATTTTGTTATGGATTTCAAGCGAACAAAACAAATTTTCTTAAGAATTTTTAACTCATTTTTAACACAATAAATTTTTCGTTTTAACCCAATTTTAACCCTTATTATTTAATTTTTAAATGCTAAAATCGCTAAAACTATTGAAAATACAATGTTTTTATTATTGGTATTAAAGTTATAAAAAATCGAGAAAAGTATTGGTATATCAACATTTTCTCGATTTTTCTATGGAGCGATTGTCGTAGTTATCTACAACTTTTTTGCTCTTAACAATTGATATAAAAATCAATCAAGCTATATATAGATTAACAAATTCTTTAAAAATTTTCAAGTTATTTATCATAAAATTTTATAATCCTTAGACAAATAGATATTAATTATTAAATAATTTATCTATTGCACTTGTATAAATTTCTTTTGCAGTTATATATTCATCTGGATTTAAACTAACATATTTATCAATCGTTACACCACTATTAGCCTCTAATACCAATAAATCACCATTGGTTGTTTCTATTATATCAACACTTGCAAACTTTAGATTAGTTTCTCTACATACTTGTTTTGCTAGATTTAACAATTTTTTAGATAATTCTTCATCTTCTAATCTTTTAGCTATTGCTCCTTGTGATAGATTAAATTTCCAATCATATTGAAATTTCTCATATTTTGAAAGTATTATATCATATTTCGAATCTTGAAGTTTATCTTGAAAATAATCATTATTAAATTCAAATAATAACTCTCTTATAGTTTTCTTTCCATCTCCAATAACAATTGGTAAATATTTTCTATATACCAATTTGTTTTCTCCATCTAGCATCACGACTCTGTATTCATGTTTTATAGTATAAAATGGACAAATGCTTATTGAAAAATTTTTAATAAATAATTTATCTAGAATTTTATCTATTTCATTTATATCAGTTACATTAAATACATCATTTCCACACATTCCGTTATTTGGTTTAATTACAATATTTTGATTTTGTTTAAGAAAATAATCTTTTACATATTCATATGTATTACAAGTTATAGCATAATCATAATTATTATCTTTATTATAAACAATCTTATGTTCTATTACTGGAATACCTTTTGCTTTTAAAACTTCATATAAAGCAAACTTATCATCTGTTATCAGTCCTGTCCCATGTCCGTTCAAGTCAAACTTATATCCACAAATATATCTAGTTTTCCCATCTTTTTCTAGCATTATAACCCAATCCTTTGATAATAATTTATATTTTATACTATTTTCATCGCATATTTGTTGTATTATTCCTTTGAAACTATTTTTCATAAACTATCAACTCCTATTCATTACTATATCCTTTTGCAATCAACGATTCTTCTATTTCATTAACCCTTGATATAAGTGATAATAAAAACTTTGCTAAAATGATTTTCATATTTTTTACATTAAAAGTAATTTTCTTTGATGTGCAAGCCTCTTTAAGTTCGTATAAATCTTTTTTTAATATAGGTATTACAGATAAAGATATACAGACCATTACTTTAATATCATCTGTATTAACTTTAAAAATCTTGAGTGGAGAGCAAATGGCTTTTATTGTCTCTGCTATGCCGTGCTACATTTGTAGTTTCAGAATATACAATTGTTATATTACATACTATAAGCAATTTAATTGCTATCCATAATGCATTATAAAAATTATCTAACATATAATTAATTATGAAAGTAAAAGCAATAAATGGTAATAATTGCACGCATTTAGCCATCACCTTTTTAAGCTTCACTTTATTAATAAGCATTATAAATAGATTAAAGATAATAAAAAACATTATGAATTTATCATTAGGCAAAAAGAATATACATGTAACATATGTTATAAAAAATAAAAGCTTAATTACATTTTTCATCTTTTAATTTTCCTTTCAACTTATAGATTAGTTCATTGACAGTAAAATTTTTTATATCTAAAATTATTTCATTTTCTTTTAATTTGCTTAGAATCTCAAGTAATATAGGCTCTTTTATTCCATTTTCTTTTAATAAATAAGATTTATTTAATAAATCTTTCTTTTTAATTTCATGAGCTATTTTTCCGTTTTTTAATATTAATGTTCTATCAGCAATTAGGATTTCGTCTGCTAAATTAGTTATACATATTATTGTATAGCCTTCATCTTTTAAATTTGCTATTATTTTGTAAATTGTTTGTTTACCTATACTATCAATCATTGTTGTTGGCTCATCAAAAATAATATACTTAGACTTTTTAGCTAAAACTTCTGCAATCATTATTCGTTGTTTTTGACCTAATGATAGCGAATATAAATCATTATTTTTATATTCAAGCATTCCAACTTGTTTCAAACTATTTTCTATTCTGCTTTCAATTTCTGCTTTTTGAAGTCCTTTTAGCGAAAAAGAAAGCTCATCATATATATTATTAAATATAATTTGATTTTCAGGATTTTGAAAAACAATGCCTATTTTATTTTGAAATTTTTTATCTTTTATATTTAAACCATCAATAGTAATACTTCCTTGCTTTAATTTTATAATTCCAGAAATCAATTTCCCAATAGTAGATTTACCAGAACCATTTTGTCCAACAATGGCGATTATTTCGCCATCTTTAACTTCAAAATTCAAATCATCTAATATCATCGTATCACTATTTTTATATTTAAACGAAATATTTTCAACTTTAATCATTGCTACTCCTTATATATGTATCAAAAGGTTTTCTTAAGGCTTTTTCAATAAATAAGATTACTACTATCTGAATTGGAATCATAATAAGTTCTTTTATAATTCTTGTTCCAAGCAATACTATAAATGCTTTTCCTGTAGTAATACTTATCCACAAAGTATTTAATCCTATATTTGAAATACACGTAACTAAAACTACCGAAATAATTAGTCTTATTATAAATTGTTTATCAGTATATGAATTATCTTCTTTTTTATATAGTAATAAGCCATATATTAACCCTGATATAGCAGTACTTATAGTGTATCCTATAAAAAATGCTCCTGTTGGAAATAATGTTGCCCCTATAATATCTCCTAGAACATTCAATAAAACTGTCCATTTAGCACCTAACCATATAGCACATAATATGCTTGGAATAAATGCAAAGCTGATTTTTAATATAGGTGTTTTTATTGATAAAAAACGCGATAATATTATAAGTGTTGCTAAAAGTATAGCTGTTAGTATAATCTTTTTGTTTCTAGACATAAAAAATCCTCCTTTTCTTTTATTCCGCATCAAAAGAAAAGGAGAGAGTTATTCTTTCCATTATCCTTATTAGCGGAATGCGAAAATAAATAAGCGAATTACTTCTTGCCTTAATAGCAACTTCCCGTCTACTAAGTCTTAACTATTTATTTTCTACTCTAATAAATATATTAAAGCTATTTTATCATATTTTTTAATTTTTGTATATCTTTTTAAAAAATTTTCAGAGAAAAAGAGTAAATCATAATTTAAATATACTGAGGTTTCCATTTTTAAATTTGAAATTTAAATTATCTTCTGTTGCAATAATTATTTATTAGTTAAATATAGGTAAAGAGGATTTAGTTAATAATACTAAATCCCCTTACATGCATAAGATGGGTTATTTAGCATAAAAACAGGTATAGGGCTCGAAATATACAATACCATAGAAATGGTTCTTTATTCCCTCTTTATTGTAGTTGTAAGCGCTGTGAATTATTTTCATAACAAATCCTTTTTCGTATGATCCATCCCATTCTCCTCTTTTTACAGGAAAAGTTTCAAGATGCTGTCTGATTATTTTGCTGACGATTTCAACATCAAATCTAAAGGGATATTCAAACCATCCTTCAGGAACTTCTTCAAATCCCCATCCTATACAATATTTCCCATCTTCTGTAATTTGATAGAGTAATTTACATCCTCTATCAATTTCTTCTTGCTTCATGTTTTTTGCTTCACCAGAGTAATTTAAAGCAAATTCAAGTGCCATTTCTAACTCATTCCGCATTGATAAACAACCTGATACTTCAAATACCTGATTACTAGAAAACATCATTGCAATACCTCCTAAAAATTATTTTTACAAATGCTGCATATATATAAAACCTGTGCTGAAAACAGGGAGATAAAATAAGTCTAGCATACACTAGAATATATTTATTTTACCATATTTACATAAAAAAGTAAAGCTATGAATTAAATTTTTCTTGTCTTACTATTTATTTTAAGTATCTAATATATTAAATAGATATATTATTACTTTATTTTGTTCTGTTGTCTTCATTTCCATAAGTTTAGCCATTGTGAACATTACAAGTTTATATTTTGCAAAATCTATGAGTGTAGTTCTATATTTTTCATCTAATTCTTTTAGCTTAGTATCAAATTTTTCCTCTCTTTTTATTTTTTATAAAGGGTTTGGGATTTAATCCCAACTATGCAGAATTTTGAAAAACGGAAAATCCGTCCACACAAATTCATTGCTTGCTAGGACAAGATTTTTAGTTTTTCCAAATTATTAGGTACTTTTTATGGTACATTATATTTCCCTTTTTAGTTGGTAAAAATCTATTTTATTGTACCTTATTATGAACTTTTTAGACTGTTATTTTTCAATTTATATTTACTTTAATTGTACCATTATTATTACTAAAAGTACTTGTTTTAGATGTATTAAAATCTCTTTTTAGGAATTATTATTCCCTCATTAGTATTAATTTTTATAACTTATTCTGTATCATTTTCTGTAAGTTTTACTGGCTTTACTCCTATAGAAATTGGAGTAGTATCTTTGGTATAAAGTATGCTTTTATTAGTTTCATTTGGTATAAAATTGAATGCATTATCAAGTTCTTTCATAAGAAATTTATCTTCTTCTTTTATATAAATAATTCCGAATTCATAAGTCTCCATTTTATTTTCTTTGTCTATTTTATAATAATCTTTTAATGGAAATACTCTAACAATTGCAGAGTTATCTTCGTTAAAATTGAAGTAGAATACTTGGTCTTTTACATAGTAAATTGCTTCTGTATAACTTACATCATAGTATTGTTTTAATCTCATAATTATACTACTTGCTTCTTCTTCATTTAGATAATTACTAAATCTAATATTGCCAACAATATTTCCAAATATAGCAGGTTTTGTTGTATCAATATAACCATCACCATATAATTGTTGGTATGGTTTGCAAATAGTTTCTCTAAAATTAATTTTGTTTACTGATATTTTATTACCAACTAAAGAAAGTTCAATATCATCTACATATTTCATAATTAGTTCTGCTTTTTCTTTTCTTGTATAATCTTTCCATATTTTAGTTTGTTCCTTATAATCTTTGTTAAGTTTTAGTTTATTAATATAATCTATATCTCGTTTTAGCAGAATATCTTGAGGAGTAAATCTTAATTCTTCTGCACAATCTGTATCATCTAATTTACTTTGTAATTCTTTAATAGCCTTTTCTACAATATGTTTTTCTTCTTTATATTCTTTTACATCAAATGCTCCATTAATATATGCTTTCTTTATTCTATCTAATTTATTGTTTTGGTTTTTTATCTCTTTTTCTAATTGTTCTTTAGGCTCATCAAACTTTTGCTTTATCATTGGAAGAAAGAATTGATTTACAACAGAGTCATATTGTGTTAGTTCGTCTATAAAATTATTAAAATAGTCATTTATAATATTTTCTTTAAACTCAATCTTGCAGTCATTACAATAATAGTAGAAATATGCTTTTCCATTTTTCTTTGTTGTTGCTTTACCACCTAAAATACGATTACATTTAGGACATTTTAGCTTTTGTAAGTATATGTATGTTAATGTTCTTTGATAACTTCTTGAATTTTTCTTTTTCTGTACTTGGCATTCTTCCCACATTTCTCTTGATATAATAGCAGGTGCAACATCTTTATAATAAGTTGGATTTTTAGTTTTCTTGCCATGAACAAAATCGCCCTTATATATTTCATTTTCAAGAATACCAACAATTGTAGAGTCATACCATTTATCTTTTCCTAATACTTTTTCTTCGTTAAATATATTACTTATTTTCTTATATGAATATCCAGCATAATATAAATCAAATATTCTAATTACAACATCCTTAGTAGAATAATCTATTTCTAGTTTTTTATCTACTCTTTTATAACCTAAAGGTGTAACATGGGGAATATGTCCTTGTTTTATTGCCCCTGATAATCCTATTTTAGTTCTTTCGCTTGTTCTTTCTATTTCATTTTGACTTACACTCATTAATAATCTTGATATCATTTTTCCATTTGCTGTTGTTGTATTTACTTCATCATTAGCACAATCTAAATATGCTCCATTTTCATCTAGAAAAGCTATTAGATTTTCCCAGTCATAAATACTTCTTGTTATTCTATCTAATTTTAATGCTATAATGGTATTTATTTTTTTAGATTTAATATCTTCCTTTAATCTTTCAAACTCTGGTCTAAGATTTCCAGTCTTCGCACTTATTCCTGCGTCTTGGTAGTAATCTATAATTTCATAACCTTTAAATTTACAGAAAGCTTCTAATCTTTCTTTTTGTTCAGGTAAACTAAACCCGTTCGCGAACCTGGTCTTCAGTAGAAACTCTCATATATAATCCACATTTTTTCTTTTCATTATCCATTTTATTTGCCTCCTCTTCTTTTGGGCGGACAGGGTCGTCCGCCCCTACATCTAAAATAACATCTCTATATGTTTTTGTTCTCACAGGTCGTCGAGACGCCGACCCCTACAAAATAAAAAGAGACGCCATAATTGTACACATTAGTACAACTGACATCTCTTTGAATTATTTATTTTAATACTTATATATTTCAAATATTTTAATATCATAATATCTTCTCCTAATAAACATAAATAGTTTACTAGCGATATTATACACTCGATTTAAAGAAATGTCAAATATTTACAATGATTTAATTTCTATAAATTCTTTAAATAATCTTCTAATTCAGATAATTTTATCTTTTTAGATAGGTTATTTATATAAACATCATTAGAATAATTAAAAACTAATAATGTTATATTTTTAACTATTACTCTATGAGGTTCAATATAGGAAAGATTAGTTTTATCAATCTTTCTAATACTACCATTAATAAATGTAGCATTGACTTTAGTGAACTCACATATAAACTCTAATCTTTGTTTTAGACTTTTTTCAAATTGTAATTCTCCTTTAATTATCTGCATTTCAAACACCATCCTTTCATTATTTTGTTAGGATGATTTTTCCATTAAAAAAAATCAACCAATATACTGATTGATTTCATATCTGTCTGTTCTATAAAAAGTTCGAACAGAAACGTTACTGGAGGCGACACCCGGATTCGAACCGGGGATCAGAGTTTTGCAGACTCGTGCCTTACCACTTGGCTATATCGCCATTCCTCATTAATTATATATATTCATAATATGCAGTATTTATTCTACAATTATGAATTGCAACGATAGTATTATACAATATAAATTTAAATAATTCAAGATTTTTTTAAATTTTTATTGGCTTTTATTTTAATTGTAGCCTACCTTAAGCATAAGGTAGGCTATCAAAGTATTTACAGGTCGGTTAATTTTAATACTGTTCTGTAGTCATTCATACTGGTAAAAGTTTGATAGACAAGCTTTTGGGTATCTAAAACAACTTCAAAACTTTGTTGATTTAACTCTTTTATAAGTTTTTTGAGTTTTCTTACCAAGTCTTCATCAAAACCATATTGATTATAATACCCTAATGTTATATGTGGTACAAGCGGACGTTTTAAATCTCTTACTTTATCAAAAAGCTCGTAGATTTTTAAAAGTTTTTCATATTCATATCTATCTGCCGGTTTTAACCCCATTACAAGGCTAATATGGCAGCTGTTATAAATATTGTTTGTTGTCATCCGTATGGTTTGAGGAAAAATTGGATTTGTTTTTAATAATTCTCTTATTCTTTTTTCATTTTCTTCCACTTCTGCTTTTACATCTTCAATCTTTTCGGCGCTACTCAAATCGTGTAGTGTCATGTGGATTGTATAACTATGTATTATTTCACAGAAGCATTCAGGAAGTTGTTTGTAGAGAATACTGATTATTCGAGCAATTTTACTTTTGGTATTTTCATCTAACTCGAATACAGTAGTATCTCCAAAGTAGTGTTTGAATTTGTTTTGTTTGTCAACCTTCCGTGCAACTGAACCATCAGTCTTAAAATACTTGTCATCGACTAGAAGTTCAGTTTGTTCGAAACTGTCTAACCAGTTCGAATATTTTTTATAACTTTTCATAACTATCCTCCTTTACAATTGTAATATAGGATTAATATTGCTTTGCCATTTTTATTATAGTTCGTATGGCTACGAATAATAGTATACATTATACTATATATTATCAATTTTTTCAAGTTATGTTAATTCCTTTTTTCTTATAAAAAATAGCAACTGATTAGTTGCTATTTTATCTGGAGCAGGTAACGAGAATCGGACTCGTGACTAAACCTTGGCAAGGTCTCGTTTTACCACTAAACTATACCTGCATTATTTAATTTACAAATAAAATAATAACAAAAATACACCATATTGTCAATAGTTATGGCGTATTTTTAACATTACTGTTTTTATTTTTTACTTGCTTTTTTTCTTCTAGTTGTTTTCTTCTTTGCTGTTTTTCTTACTTTTTTTGTCTCTTTTTCTATTTCCTGTACATCTTCTGGATTCCATTCTTCTCCTGGTTTTGGTTTATTCCAAGATATGTAATCACAGCTTGCGGGGTTATTTTCACAAATATAGTAATTTCTTTTTCTTTTTGTCTTTCTTACTTGTACCTTTGCTCCGCACTTTGGGCAAGGTACATCAATTGTTTCTATTATAGGCTTTGCATTTTTACATTCTGGATATCCAGGACATGCTAAGAATTTTCCATATCTTCCATATTTATAAACCATCATTCTTCCACATTTTTCACACTTTACATCAGATACTTCTTCTACTAATTCTACATGTTCTAATTCTTTCTCTACTTTTTCTAGTTCTTTTTCAAAAGGCCCATAGAATTTTTTAATCATCTGTTTCCAAGCTTCTTTTCCTTCTGCAATCTCATCAAATTCGTTTTCAATATTTGCAGTAAATTCAACATTTATTATATCTGTGAAATTTTCTATCAATAATTTATTTACTACTTTTCCAAGTTCAGTTGGAATTAATTGTCTTTGTTCTTTTTCTATATATCTTCTATCTAAAATTGTTGTTATTGTAGGTGAATATGTACTTGGTCTTCCTATTCCTTTTTCTTCTAAAGCTTTTACTAAACTTGCTTCTGTATATCTTGGTGGTGGTTCTGTAAAGCTTTGTTTTGGATTTATGTTTTCCAGTTTTAAAGTTTGCTTTTCTTCTAATTCAGGTAACATTTTTTCTTCATCGTTTTCTTTTGAGTCTGTTCCTTCTACATATAAAGTCATAAATCCTTTAAACTTTATACTTTGTCCATTTGCTTTAAAATTATATTCATTGGCATTAATAGTTACGGCCATTGTATTATATATAGCTGGTGCCATTTGACTTGCCATAAATCTATTATATATCAATTTATATAATTTATATTGATCTTTTGTTAAAGATTCTTTTATGCTATCTGGATATAAATCTGCGTATGTTGGTCTTATACCTTCATGAGCATCTTGAGAATCTTTATTTGTTCTATAATATCTATTTTCATAATAGTTTTCACCATAAGTATTTACAATATATTCTTTTGCAGCATTTCTTGCTTCTTCAGATATTCTAGTAGAATCTGTTCTCATATAAGTGATTAATCCAACTGTTCCTCTTCCTTCAACTTTTACTCCCTCATATAACCCTTGTGCTACTGACATAGTCTTTTTAAGAGTAAATCCTAATTTTCTAGAAGCTTCTTGTTGCATTGTACTTGTTGTAAAAGGTGGTGCAGGAGTTCTTTTCTTTTCTCCTTTTTTCACTTCTTCCACAATATATTTTGCATCTTTTATATTATTTAATATTTCTTTAACTTCTTTTTCTTTATGTATTTCTTGTTTTTTTCCATCTTTTCCATAAAATTTAGCTTCAAATTGTTTTTTACTTTTTTCATCTTTTAAATCTATGTATATATTCCAGTATTCTTCTGGCTTGAAGTTTTCTATTTCTTCTTCTCTATCTACTATTAATTTTACAGCAACTGATTGCACACGCCCTGCAGATAATCCTCTTCTTACTTTCTTCCAAAGAAGTGGACTAATTTTATACCCAACTATTCTATCTAGTACACGTCTTGCTTGCTGGGCATCAACTAAATTCACATCTATATCTCTTGGATTTTTTATAGCTTTTTGTACAGCTCCTTTTGTAATTTCATTAAATGTTACTCTAGTTATATCTTTTGCATCATCGTGCAAAATCTTTTCTAAATGCCATGCAATAGCTTCTCCTTCACGGTCAGGGTCAGTTGCAAGATAAACTTTTTTAGCTGCTTTTGCATCTTTTTTTAAAGATTTAATTAAATCTCCCTTTCCTCTAATATTTATATATTCTGGTTCAAAATCTTTTTCTACATTAACTCCTAATTTTGATTTTGGTAAGTCTCTGATATGTCCCATAGATGCTACTACTTTAGTACTTCCTCCTAAGAACTTCTTTATTGTATTTGCTTTTGCTGGAGACTCAACTATTATTAACTTATCAGCCATAAATTCCTCCCTCAAATTTTAAGTTTTTAGTACAATCTAATTATTGCTATAAGTTATTCTAGACTAAATCTATACAATTTGCAAGCATTTTTTATAAATTTTGCATTAATCATAAAAAAATGTATTTTTTGAAAAGTCACAAATTATATCCTGAACAGATATAGGAGTAACTTCATTTTCTTTAAAAATATTTAAAATATTTTCCACTTTTTGTTCATTACTTGTTAAATACTGTATAGTTTTATCTTCTACTTTTGCATTATCGTTTATATATTCTGTTTTTACTATATTTATTCCATATTTTGCATTATTTTTGTTTATAAATTCATCTTCATTTATTATTTTATAATATTCTAGTTTTATTGGATGTTTTATTCCCGCTTCTTCTAAATCTTCCTTTCTGATAAATATACTTCCAAAAAACGTTTTCATATCTTCTCCTTTCTTTTAATCACGTTTTCTATAATACTCTTCTTTTAGTATATTTTCAAGATTTTTTCATCGCAGGTTATTACATTTTTGTATACTATTTTACATTTTTTTATATTTATCTACATATGATTCTATTTTTCATTCTTATTATCAAATATTTTCATATATTTTCTACAAATTTTGATATATTTTTTTATGCACTTTTTAATAATTATATTAGTATTAAAAAACTATGTTTAGTTTTACTTTTTACTCTTTTATTTTTAAATTTAAAATAGTAGTAACACTTATATTACTACTATTTATATATTATGTTTTAATTTATATTTTCTAATTTTTCATAATAATCATATTTTTCTTTTATTGCTTCTTTTTTTAGTATCTCATACAATTCTACTTTTGTTGCTACTTTGTAAGGATTTACATAGAAGATATTTAATAATCCTAAAGTAAACATTGATAATATTTCCCAGCCTATAAATGATAAATCTAAAATAAATACTCTCCATTTATTTCCTTTCATCATTTGTTTTGAAAGTTTAAAAGCTTCTTTTCTTTCAATTTCTGGATTATCTGCTAAAATATATGAAATCATTTTATATTCATATGTTTTTATTACTCCCATTACAATTGTTAAATACCATAAAAGATTATATATATCTCTTAAGAAAACAATTACAGATACATTAATCCAGCATTTTTTATTAAACACTTCTAATATAACACCAATTTTTGCACTTGACTTCTTTCTTGCCTTTATAAAATATCTTTTACCAGCTACCACAAGTGGATTTGCTATAAAAATTGCAAATGCAAATGATATTACAGCCATTATTATTAATTCAATAGCTATATCATTTCTTTCAAAAACAAATGATTTTACCGCATCAGATACTTTAAATATATATTTTTTAGATTTCGTTATACTATTTAAGTTTGCTTCAACAATATTTAATACTTTCTTCTCTGTTTCGGTTAAACTTCCCTTTTTTTCTTCAATTAGTTTAGCTATTTCAGTTTGTTTCTTCATAGCATCACTCTTAATTTCATCTTCTTTTTCATCAAAGAATTCATTTGTATTTGTAATTATATAATAAGGGTTGATTGAATCATCTTCTTGAAAAAGTCCTATTATTGAAGTTCCAAACTCACCAGTAAGTAAAGCTATTAAAAAACATACCACTATTGCTGTCCAATAATTTTTTCTAACCACTTTTTTAGCTTTACTTTTTAACTCTTTTCTTTTCCACATTATAAGTTTCTCCTAATTTTATTTACCTTATTATAAAACAAATATATTATATAAGCAAGTATAAAATTTATTTTTTTATATCCTTTAAAAAAAGTAATTTATCTGTATTCATTTTCCCAGCTCTTGTGATTTTACTATAACCATATTTATTTTTAAGTTCATCGATTGCCTTATCTAGTTGTTCTTGTTTTTTACTTTTTTCATTTTCAAAAAAACTTATTTGTATAGAATCTTTTTCTTCTAAATTATCTACTCTTACTCCTACTAATCGTATTGGTGTCTTCTCCTTATACATTTCTGTCAATAATTGTTTGGCTTTTGTGTATATTTCTTTTGTAGAAGATGTTGGCATCAATAATTTGGCTTGATGTGATTTATCTTCAAAATCTTTTGTTCTTAATTGTACACTAACAGTATTTGCAAATAAATCATATCTTCTTAATCTATATGTAACTTGTTCAGTTAAAGCAAGTACAATTTCTTCTAATCTTTCTATTCCATTTATATTTTCTGGAAGCGTTATGGAATTTCCTACCCCTTTTGGTTTTTCTTGTATATAAGCAACTTCTGAATTATCAATTCCATTGGCATACTCCCACATCATAATACCATGCTTTCCAAATTTTTTATTTAGCATTTTAACATCCGCTTTTGCTAAATCTCCTATAGTTTTTATTTGCATATTATATAGTTTTGGAACAGTTCTTTTTCCTAGCATAAATAATTCTGATATTGGAAGTGGCCACATTTTAGTTTGAATCTCTTCTTCAAATAAAGTATGTACTCTATCTGGTTTAGTAAAGTCAGATGCCATTTTTGCAAGTAATTTGTTGTGTGCTACTCCAACATTTACCGTAAATCCTAATTCCTCTTTTACTCTTTTACTAATTTCTTTTGCTTTATTTAAAAGTGTATCTTTCATCAAATAACCTGTCATATCTAAAAAACATTCATCAATACTAAATCTTTCTATTTTGTCAGTGTATTCTAATAATAATTGATATAGTTTATTAGAATATTCTCTATATATACTAAAATTAGATGGATATATTTTTAAATTAGGGCATTTTATTCTTGATTGATAGATTGTATCTGCTGTCTTTATTCCACATTCTTTTGCTTTCATACTTTTTGCAAGTACTATACCAGATCTTCTGTTTTCATCTCCACCGATAACTGCAGGAATTTGTCTTATATCTATTGTACTTCCTTTTTTTAACATATCTACTGCTGTCCAACTTAAAAAAGCATTATTCACATCTACATGTAATATTTGTCTTTCCATATTATCACCAATTTTATTTTAGAATATTTGTTCGTATTTGTCAACCTTTTATTTATCTCTTTTTATTATTTTTAGATAAACTAAAAAAGGAAGTATGTTCTCCCTTTTTTCAATATTACTTTTTCATAATTTTATACATTATTTATTAATTTTTTATTAATTATTGACTTAGTTAATCCAAATATTCTTAATCCAAGTATTATTACTGCAATTATAATAAATGATTCTTCTGAAGCATAGCTAATATCTCTTCTCCACTCTTCAGGATTTTTTGTATTATAGTATATAGTAATTTCATCACCTATATTATATTCTGGTTTAACTTTTTCTGCTTCATCTCGAGCCTTTAATTGATCGGTCGATTTTTTTTGAGTCGATGTATAAAATTTTGATTTATATTCTTTCCCCTCTACATAATATCTTAAATAATATGTATAAGTTGTAGTACAATATTCCATACCATCAACAACTCCTAGACCAGTATTACGATCCACATCTCTATTTACATAATAGATTTCAGCAACTGTCTCATTACAATATTTCAAAAACTCTGTTCTATCAATTTTTCTATCAACACTTCCGCAAAAGATTCCTAACAAAAGTAATTCTATCGATATTAAAATTCCATTTATCAAAATTTTCTTTTCTTCATTTTTATTTTTATTCATGAATATAATCAGTACAATACAAATTGTAATCCAATATATAAAAATTGTAATAATGTATAACGGCATTATACTTTCACTTGTGTTTATAATACCATTTTTTTGTAATTGTGCTATAATAAATAATATTACAACAAAAATAGTTTGAATAATTTGAATTTTAAGCATTTTTTGTTTCATTTTTTTCTCTCCTTATAATTAATATTATAACTTTTATTAATTTTCAATTATTATTACCTGTTAAGCTTTCTTCTTTGAACATTATATGCCATTTTACTCATAAGACTAGTTGGTAATATTTTTGCTCCGAATTTTGCAAGTTTAACACCTACTCCTGGAACAATGTAAAACTTTCCTTTTTCTAATTTTCTTATTGCATAATTTGCAATATCTTGGCTATTTGCTTCCTTTAAGCTGAATTTAACATTTGCTACATTATTAAAATTTGTATCTACTGGGCCTGGACATAGTATACTAATTTTTACTTTTGATTTATCTTTTTTTAGTTCTTCTCTAATTCCTTCTGATAATCTAACTACATAGCCCTTAGTTGCATAATATGTTGACATCAAAGGACCTGGCATAAAACCTGCAATTGATGCAACATTTAAAATTTTACCACTATTTTTTTCTTTCATATCTTTCAAATATAATTTAGTTAAAATATGATAAGCTGTTATATTAGTTTTTATCATTTTTAGTTCTTTATCTAAATCTGTATTTGTAAAATTTCCACAATCTCCAAATCCTGCATTATTAACTAATATATCTATATCTTTTACTTCATTATTAAGTTTTATACAATTTTCTTCAAGTGATAAATCCATAATTATTATATCCACTTTTATATTTTCTTTTTCTAATTCTTTTTTTACTTCGTTTAATTTATTTTCATCTCTTGCAACTAAAACTAGATCATATCCTTTTTTTGCAAATGTTCTTGCCATATCTCTTCCAATCCCAGAAGATGCACCAGTTATTAATACTTTCATAGTATTCCTCCTATTTATCTTTATTTTTGCTAAATTTATTTAAAATAATACCTACTCTATGAACAATTTTAGTTGAGTGATTACTTGCAATTCCTTTTCCTAAAGCTTTTCCTCCTACAGTAAGTGCTGCAACTACTGCACTTAATACAAATTGTATATTAAAATTCAATCCAAATTGTTCTGTAATTTTCATAGATATTAATGCACTAATTGCTCCGCTAAGTACCCCACATATATCTCCAATAACATCTGCACATATATTTGCAACCTTTGGTGCATTTCTGATTAATTTTATTGAATTTTTTGAACCTTTTACTTTTTTTGTTGCCTTTGCATGGAATTCATGTTCATTTGCAACTGTTACTGCAACACCTATAATATCAAAAATAATTCCTATTAAAATTACTAAAACTAATATTAATATAGCTGGTATTAAGCTCAAATTTGATACTCCATTTGCTGATATATATGAAAATAACATTGATAAAATAAATGTTATTATAAATACTTCTATAAACCATTTTACTTTTGAATCTTCTTTATTCATTTTCTTCTCCTTATTTTTATTTATACTAAAACGGATACAGATTAACTTTCTAGCTAACTTGTACCCGCTTGAATTTTGCTTTCATTTTGATGGTCAAAGTCTAAGTAAATTTTACAGTTTAGGTCTGGTTGAATTTCTCTATTCCTCGCTTAGCATTACTGCTATAGCCGTTTCCGATTAAGAAGAATATCTATTTATTACTTGAAATAGACACCAGATCGCCACTTAAATCTGTACCTTAATCCTTAGACTTCTATGCTATTTTGATTTAAAGCAAACATTCTAGAAGTTTTCCTTAACATACAATTTTACTCTTTACTAGTCTTTTTTGCAATTATAATTTCATAATCTGAAAATAAATTTCAATTGGCCTAATTAAAATTTATTTATGTATAAATTAATCCCAATATAATCACTCAAGACAGGCTACTCTATGTATTTTGTGTCTTGGCACTCAACATAGGTTTTACTTAAAAATATTTTTAAGCCTCCACGAAACCAGGGTATCATATATATGCCATTACATACTTCCCTAATTTCTTTACTCCCTGGATACACGCAAAACTGGCATTTCGCGCATAAACAAGAAACTTCAACGATGTGCCCTTTAGTGGATTTTTAGCCCCACCCTCGTAAAGTTTGCATGACTAGAATAATGCACCATCGATATATATTATAACATTTTTAGAAAATTATTCCAAATTTATTTTAGTTTATTTATAGTTTAAATTTGTATTTTTCTATTTCTATTTTGCTTGTTTTTTGTTGTTTTTCTTCTTTTTTCTCGTTTATACTCGTTTTTTCTTTATGTTTAATTGTTTGATTTTTTATAGGTGTTTTTGAATTTCTTTATAAATTTCTTCATGTATATCTTCAATAGTTCTTATTTTATTATCTTTTACACATTTTACTTCATACCAATTATAATCTTTTGCGACATCACATGCAGCATTATATGAATCTGTTAGATGGTTTTTATCACTTTCATGTATATCTTTTTTTGATTCATGTGTAAATTTATTTTCTCTATTTGCAATCAATTCTAAAGATTTTTCTACTGGCATATTTAAGAAAAATACCTCTGTTGGAATTGGTAATCCATATAGATTAAATTCAAAATCCCAAAGCCATTTTAAAAATTTATCTCTTTCTTTTTTGTCTGATATTTTTCCAGCTTGATGAACCATATTAGCTGTTGTATATCTATCTGCTAAAATAATTCCACCATTTTCATAATATTCTTTATATTTTGTTATATATGTAGCATATCTGTCTGCAGCATAAAATGTTGAAGCTATGTATGGACTTATTTCCTTTGCATTTTTACCAAACTCCCCAGATAAATACATTTTTACTAATGATGAACTTTCGCTATCATAATTTGGAAAACTTACTACTTTATACTCTATATTATTTTTCGTTAATCTTTCTTGTAACTTTTGAAATTGAGTTTGCTTTCCGCTACCATCTGTTCCATCTATTACAAATAATTTTCCCATTTTCATTCCCCCTATTTATCATTTTTTTCTTTGCCGTCTTGTTTTATTTCTTCATTTTCTTTTTTCTGTTTTTCTAACATTTTATTAATAGATGTTAATATATCTTCTGTATTTTCTTCAAATTCATCTTTTATTAGATTAAACATTTCTATTCCTCCCTTTTATTTAAAGCTATTATACTATATCAATTTTAAAATTTCAATGGTATAAATAGATTGTATAATTTACTTAAAATATTAGTTTACAATAGATATGTCACACTAAAAAATAAAAAGGAAATACCAA
>CAMKEH010000001.1 GCA_946411515.1 uncultured Clostridium sp. | reverse complement strand
TTTTTACAAAAAATGTTGAGGTTTATTTAATCACCCCAACATTTATTATAGAACCTAAATTTAAATTTGGAAAATAAGTAAAAATTTAATTGTTCGCTTGTATTTGAAGAAAAAATATTGTATTATAATACCATCCTAGCCAAAGGAAATCTTTGTGTGAAGGAGGTGAGTTATTTGAATGGCTACATGTTGATATGGATTCTGCTTCAGAAAATTGAAAAATTGGAAGAAGAATTGAAGAAATATCGAAAAGACAACGAAAACTAAAAAATTACATAGTAATTTCAGAGCAGTTCTCCCTGCTCTGTTTTCTAATTTAGACATAAAAAAAGAGATATGTGTTTCTCCCCACATATCCGATGCGTTATTGTCAGGCTACACTAGACAACTTCGCTTAAGCTAATGTTATTATAGCATTTATTTTTGGATTTGTCAAATCTAATGTTTGAAAAATTATTTTTTGGATGTTTTAGGATATGGCTTAATTTCATCAGTTAAACCTAAAATATAATCTGTAGATGTATTATAGAATTTTGCTAATTTAATTAAGTGATCTACTTGTATTGTATTTTTTTCATTTTCAATTTGTGAATAACTATTTTGTTGAATTCCAAGCAGTTTAGATATATCTCTTTGTTTAATATCATTATCTTCTCTTAATTCTTTAACTCTTAACAATTTTATCACCTAAAACATTTTATAATATCTCTAAGAATGATATTGACAAATATCTTTAATAATGATATAAAAACATTACAAGAAAAATAGCCTTTTAATTATATCAAAAAGTCTTACAAAAGACAAAGAAAGGATAGGTATTAAAATATGAAAATTCAAAATTTAAAAACAAAAGAAACTAATGCAAAAGGTATTACATTGGTGGCATTAATAGTAACAATAATAGTATTATTGATATTAGCAGGAGTAACAATTATAACTTTAACAGGAGATAATGGATTATTGACTAAGTCAAAATCTGCAGTAGATAAATATTCAGAAGGAGAAATAGAAGAAAAAATAAAATTAGCATATCAAGAATGGCAATTAGCACAATTTACAGGAACAACAGAAAATGCTAATGATTTTATAAAAAATAGATTAGAAAAAATTTATGGAGACAATAGTATAGAAGACGTATGTAAAACAGGAAATTCTCTTATGGTTACATTTAAAGATATTAAAATATACTCATATAATATTTCAACGGGAAAAGTTATAGATTTAACAAATACAAATAATATATCAAAATCTGAGGATGAAAATTTTGTAGGATATTATGCGGATATAGATGCAGATGGAACAGTGGATGGTGTAATATTTGTTGATTTATTAACAGGAAGTATAAGAGAAACACAGCAATGGGGAAATAGTGATGGAGAATATAAAATAGATAAAAGAAGTGCAAGTGATGTAAAAAACTACTATATAAGCCAAGATAACTATAAATGGGCAAATATACAAGAATCAAAACCAGTATTATCACCAAAAGGAAAGGGTATAGAGAGATTTTATGTAATGGCATTAAGTGATTTTACTACACCAGCATATACAGATAAAAATGATGAAACAAAAAGTTATCAAGCTTATACATCTTATAGTTTTTATAAAAATGCATATGGTAAAATGAGCCCATTAATAACTTCAAGTGATTTTGGTGAAGGAAAAGAGAATACAAGAAAAATGATTGAAAAATGGAATTTAGGAGGAACATCAGATGGATATACAGATGCAATACAAGGAAATCAAGATATCTGGAAACATATACAAACAAAATATAGCGAAGGATGGTTTATACCATCAAGAGCTGAATGGGCAGCATTTGCAAATGAATTTGAAATAACTTATAGTAATCATAGTTCATTATTCAAGCTTAGTGGTTTTTATTGGTCTTCTTCACAAGTAAGTAATAGTACTGCTTGGAATATATTTTTTTACAGAAACTTCATGGGTG
The DNA here is from genome assembly GCA_946411515.1 of uncultured Clostridium sp. Classification (GTDB taxonomy): domain Bacteria; phylum Bacillota; class Clostridia; order TANB77; family CAG-508; genus CAG-269. The sequence continues at coordinate 269,089 of CAMKEH010000001.1, read as the reverse complement.
AACGAAGTGTTGATGGAATACACTCTGTACGCCTTGCTACAACATTTTAAAAAAGTATTGCATAATAATAATAATATTATTATTTATGCTAAATTATATATAAATTAATCGAGTTATATTAGAGCAAAATTTCTGAATACGTATTTTTGTAAATGTGTTTCGAAATGGAGCCAATAACGAATCTGTTCGAACTTTTTATGAACAGATTTGTTTTTTATGTTATAGGAAAGTCATACTTATAAATAAAAGAAAAGCAAAAATAAATTTAAGTGTTTGTGTTTGTTAGCAGATACTCCATAATATCTATCAACCTTAAAATTTTTATCAGGAATGTGTATAATTAGTTTTTAATAAATTTATAAACATGAAGAGTTTCTTCTACACGTTTTCCATCTTCATGTCTATTATACAAAAAAGTAACATATTCACAATAATAGTTAATAAGTTAATAATAAGAGACTAAGCCATAGCAGGCCTACCAGTATATCTAACGATATATTTAATAGTTTGTTTAATAGAAGAAATATTATCATGCTTAGTATAAACATAGAAACCATTATTATAATCTAACTTATATAAAAATCTCAACAATACTTAATTAAAACTTAATTATTGACAATCATATAATGCTATGATATATATATTATGTAAAAGTTGTTATAAAAAGTAGAAAGGAGAGATATCATTGATCAGTGTAAAAAACTATATTAAAAGATATGGTGATTGTGAGGTGGTTAAGAATATTTCATTTACTGCAAAAGATGGTGCCATTACTGGATTTATTGGACATAATGGTGCAGGTAAATCTACTACAATTAAAGCAATTACTGGTGTAATCAAACCAACAGAAGGGACTATTTTGATAAATGGTATTGATGTTGTAAAAGAGCCCAAAAAAGCTAAAACACAATTTGGATATGTATCTGATAGCCCTGATCATTTTTTAAGATTGACTGGAATAGAATATTTGAATTTTATAGCAGATATCTATGATACGCCAATGAAAGAGAGAAAAGAATTTATTGAAGATTACGCAAAACGTTTTGGAATTTATGATTCACTTAGCAATCAAATTAATTCTTATTCACATGGTATGCGTCAGAAAATAATGATTATGGGAGCACTAATTCATGATCCAAGTGTGTGGATTCTTGATGAACCATTAACTGGACTTGATCCACAGTCGGCGTTTGAACTAAAAAAGATGATGCGTGAACATGCAGAAAAAGGAAAAACAGTATTTTTTTCAACACATGTGCTTGAAGTAGCAGAAAAATTATGTGATGAAATTTGTATAATCAAAAAAGGAGAGCTGTTATACGAAGGAACAATGGATGACTTGAAAGCAAATCACAAGAAACAGACATCTTTAGAAAATATTTTTCTTGAATTAACAGATATAAAAGAATAAAGGAGAGAAGTAATTATGGGAATAAGTCAATTTAATCAATATCTATTTATAGTAATAGGTATTTATTGTATTATAAGAGGAATTATAACTATTACAACTGGAAAGATTAGCGCAAGAGAAGAAGCACAATTGAAAGAGTATTCAGCTAAAGGAGTTAAGAGATACAAGATTTTTTTATCAGTTTCAAATATTATAGGTGGGCTATTTTGTATTGCAGTTTCTGTATTAAAAATTATTAATTTTCTTGATCAAACTATTTACTTGATTGTTGCTATAGCAATTATTGTCATAATGTTAGTACTTGATGTAGTAATTAAAAAATCCTGTAAGGAGGCTAAATAATGATAACAAATTATGGTAATACAGGAGATTTATCAAAAACAAAGAAACTTATAGCAATTTTAAAAAAATGTAATGGTAAGGCAGCTGTAGGAAATAAAGAAGCACTAATATCGCCCAAAGCAGCAAAAATATTATTATATTGTGGTTTGTTAATTCTTGCTGTTGGACTTTTTATAGGTTCATACATAGTTCAACCATATATTAGCTTGTTTTTTGAAATTGAAAAAATCGCACAAGTACTGATGATGGGAATTTTAATTTTAAGTTTTATACTTTCAGTTAAAGACATAATAACAGTGCTTTATACAACTGATGATCTAGAACTACTTTTACCAATGCCTTTTTCTGCAACACAAATTGTAATGGCAAAACTGGCTGTTGTGTCTGTTTTTCCTGTTACTTTAAGTGTTATTACTTTAAATTCAATTTGTATTGGATTAGGTCTTCACGCAGGAGTTGGAATATCATATATAATTGGTATTATTATTTCTAGTGTTCTGATTCCTATTACTGGAATTTCAATTGCTACTTTACTTGTTGTGGTGGTTTTTAGAATATTTGGTGTTATGCGAAATCGAGATGTTACTGTGGCATTAGGAGGAATATTTACATTTGCAATTACAATAGGTTATATTGTAATAACTAATATATATAAAGGTGATACTTCTGAAACATTCAATATGATTTCATATATTTCAGAGGCTGCTCCTAATATATCTTTTATGAACAAGTTCATGATTGAAGGAAATATTGTTGGGTTATTAATTAGTTTGGCTATTACTATTGCGTTGATGTTATTGGCTGCACTTGCTGTAAAAGCTTTTTACTTTAATACAGCGCTTTCTATGCAAAATACAAGCAATAAGAATAGAGATGTTTCAAAAGCTTTGAATCAAAATGAAAAAAAGGGAAGTGCAAAAAAATCATTAACTGCTTATGAAGCAAAGAGTGCAAAAAGAAATCCTGCTTATTTGATTTATGGATTTGTTATGAGCTTCGCATGGCCAGTAATTTTTGTATTACCATTTCTTTTGGGGAATAATATAATAAATGATGTGAAATTATCGCTTGACAATGTAGAAGCATTAATTGCATTTATGTTATTTGCACTAGCAGCGTCTTGCTTTTCATGTGGATACAATGTTTTACCGGGAACGGCATTTTCACGCGAAGGTAATAATCTTAGTATAATTCGAACTTTACCACTTGATTATACTGATTACTACAAAAGTAAGAGAAATTTTTCTTTATTTATTTGTTCACTTGGAAGTGTATTATATGTGATTATTTTAGGAATAATTTCTATAATCGTAGGTGCTGTATCTATTGAAAACAGCTGGATAATCCTAGTAAGTGCTTGTTTTAGTTTTCTTGTTAATCTAATTTGCATAAGTTGCTTGATTTTAAAGAATTCTAAAAGACCACATTTAAACTGGGATAGCGAGACAGAGATTTCTAGAAAACTTGGTGTAATAAATATAATTTTTATTATATTAGGTTTAATTTCATTTGTGCTTTTTGTGGTTGATATAGCAATATCATCAAATATGGATATTTCTTATTTAATGCAGCAAGGTTTAATTATATGCTTTGTTGTTATACTGATAACTTTTGTTCTAGCGATTATAATAAACAATTTTGCAATGAAAAAAACTATTAAAAACCTTATGGCAATTGAATAAGAGATTTCAAGAGGTAAAAATAAATATAACTATTAATACTAAAATTAGAAAATTTATGAAAAAGGTATAAAATGTTTTAATATTACGAGTGAGATAACTTGTAGTTTTATAGTTAAAAATGATAAAAAGTAGAAATTAAATTTCTACTTTTTTACATGTTCGCTTTTATTTTCTTGATAATTAATGTATAATTCTTAAAAAAGTTATTATATACCTATAAAATACAAAAAAGTATAAGGAGAAAATTTAAAATGAGTTTATTTGGAGGTAATAAAGAAAGTTATAAAGATAAGAAAAGTTTAGTTATATACTTTTCAAGAGCAGATGAAAATTATGCAGTAGGATATATTGATAAAGGTAATACAGAAGTTATTGCAGAATATATTAAAGATTTTACAGGAGCAGATTTATTTAAAGTTGAGGGAGTTAAAGGTTATTCAGCAGATTATAATACTTGTATAGAAGAAGCAAAGCAAAAGCAAATAGTTAATGAAAGACCAGAGTTAAAATCATATATAGATGATATTTCTGAATATGAAGTAATATATATTGGAGCTCCAGTATATTGGGGGACAATGCCACAAGAAATGTTTACACAATTAGAGAGATTAGATTTTACAGGAAAGATAGTTAGAGTATTTACAACACATGAAGGAAGCGGCCTAGCAAATATACCAAGTGATGTAAAGAAAATATGCAAAGGAGCAAATGTATTAGATGATGGATTAGCTATAAGAGGAGCTTTGGTAAATGAGGCAAAAGATATAGTGGAAAATTGGATATAGCATATTAGGAGAAAATAATATTACAAAAATTTATAATGAGGTAATTGAGAGTGGAAAAGAATAAAAAAGTATTAATAACATTGGTAATAATTGCAGTGGTTGTAGTTTTAGTAGCTATATATTTTTTTAATAACAGTAAAAGTACTTATAATTCAAAAAATGAAGTAAGTAATGATGAGATTAATGATATGAATAATATAGTAAATAATAGTATAAATACAAATAAGGAAAGTGAAGAAACAATGAATGAAACTATTAAAGTTAATATTAATAATAAAAGTTATACAGCAACTTTAGAGCAAAATGAAACAGCTAAACAGTTTGAAAAAATACTACCACAAGAATTTAATATGAGTGAATTAAATGGAAATGAAAAATATGCTTATTTAGATAATATATTATCTACAAATTCATATAATCCAAAGCATATTGAATCCGGAGATATAATGCTTTATGGTAATAATTGTTTGGTAGTATTTTATAAGTCATTTGATACTTCATATAGTTATACTAAAATTGGTCATATTGAAAGTTTAGATGATTTAGAAAATAAAAATATAACAATAAAATTTGAAAATTAAAAAGTAAATTACAATTAATTATGGGACAAATAAACTTTAGGAGGAATAATATATGAATAAATATATGAAAATTGCAAAAGAATTATCAGAGAATAATTTAAAAACAAATGTAGGAGGACCATTTGGTGCATGTGTTGTTAAAAATGGAAAAATTATAGGAAAAGGCTCAAACCATGTCTTAAGTAATAATGACCCAACAGCTCATGCAGAAATAATGGCAATAAGAGAAGCCTGTAAAACTATTAATTCGTATGATTTAAATGGTTGTGAATTATATACTTCTTGTTATCCTTGTCCAATGTGCTTATCTGCAATAATTTGGTCAAATATAAAAAAAGTATATTATGGAAATACCAAAGAAGATGCAGCAAATATTGGTTTTAGGGATGATTTTATATATGAGTATATAAAGAAAATGACAGAAAATAAAACTAATAATAAAACTTTAGAACTAGAAATAATGGATAGAGAAGAAACAATAAAAACATTTAATAAATTCATGGAAAAAAGTGATAAGACAATATATTAAGTATATAATAATATAATTTTATATAAAGTTTAAGAAAAAGAAGAAAAAATATAATATACAGGTATATTGACATTTACATAAAGAGAAGATATAATGCTAATGCAATTATTTTGCACTAGCATATTTTGGTCCGTGGTATGCAATATCAACTAACAATTGGAAGTGAAAAAATGAGACTTGAAAAATCTGATATCTACACTGTACCTATGCCAACAGCTGTTCAGATGGAAGCTTCCAAAGATTTTATAATAATTGAAATTGGAGGATTTTCATTTAAGCATAGTTGGCCAAAAGAAGAATTCTTACCAATCAGTTCATTTGGATTAAAAAATGATATTTTCAATCATGGAAAAACCATAGAAGTTTCATATGAAGATCCTTATGATCAAGAAATGGGAGAAAAAATATTTTCTCTTAGGTATGATAAAAATCTTAACTGGATCGAATTGACACGAAAAAGGTAAATTTAATATAACGGACCAAAAAGAGAGAAAGAATGAGAATGTTTTTAAAAGTACTCAGGAATTCTCTCTTTTTTTAATTATTTACTAGTATTTTTAAACAATATAATATATAATTGGCTTGAAAATAAAAAATATGGAGGAATATATGGATATTTGGGAAGAAATGTATGAAAAAGCAAAAAAAGAATATCATCCAGAAGAAGTATCGCCATTTATACAAGCTCATCATGTGGTTGCAGCTGTTGAAAGTGAAAGTGGAAAAATTTTTACAGGGTTTTGTATAGAAGGTGCAAGTGGAGTTATGAATTTATGTGCTGAAAGAGTAGCGGCCTTAAGAATGTATGCAGATACAGGTGAAACAAAAATAAAAAGAATGATAGCATTTAGAAATAATCCTCCTAAAAATAATGGTGGAATGCCTTGTGGAGCTTGCAGAGAGTTTTTTATGCAATTAAACTATGAAAATAGAAATATGGAAATTCTGACAGATTATGAAACAAGAAAAACTGTTATTTTAAAAGATTTAATACCTAATTGGTGGGGAGATAAAAGATATTTAAAAAATGAAGAAAATAAATAGAATTGTAAATTTAGGAGGAAAAAATGGAATACAGATATAGACCAACTGGAGTATGTTCTTCAGAAATGATTTTTGAAATTGATGAAAATAATATAGTTAAAGATTTGAAAGTGATTGGTGGATGTAATGGAAATTTAAAAGGAATAGCTGCTTTAATAAAAGGTATGAAAATTGATAAGGTAATTGAAAAACTATCAGGAATAACATGTGGATTCAAAAATACATCATGCCCAGATCAAATTGCAAAAGCATTAAAAGATTTTAGAAAGTAGGTAAAACAAATGAAAAATATAATAAAAAGAATGACTAAAAAAATATTAATAGTAATTAGTTTATTATTAACAATAAATATAATATGTTCAATACCATATGAGAGACCAACTTTTGCTGATTCTGGATTTAGTACAAGTTATGATAGTGGAGGAAGTAGCTGGAGTAGTGGTAGCAGTTGGAGCAGTGGAAGTGATTGGAGCAGTTCAAGTAGTAGACATCATAATTATTCAGATGATTCAGAAGATGCCGGCTCTATGATATTTTCAATTTTAGTTTTTATTGGAATTATAATATATATAGTTATAAAAACGAATAAATCTAATAATTATAAACCTTCTTATAATGTACCAACATTTGATGATTCAGTAGTGGAAACGCAAATTAAAAAGTTTATACCAGACTTTAATAAACAAGAGTTTTTAAATGAAGGATACAAAATGTATTGCGATATTCAAAAAGCTTGGATGGACTTTAAATTGGAAGACGTAAGAGATATAATAACAGATGAATTATATTCAATGTATGAATCACAACTATCAACACTTGAAGTTAAAGGTGAACAAAATGTGATGAAAGACTTTAATCTTGTAAAAGGTTTCTTAAAAGATGCTGTTGTACAAAATGATACAATAACTATAACTACAGGATATATAATAGAATTTTATGATTATATAGCAGAAAAAGAAACAGGAAAAGTCTTAAGAGGAACAGACAAGAGAAAAATGAGAGTGACATATGAAATGAAGTTTAGAAAAACTCTAGATCAAGAAAAGAAAGTAGAAAAATGTCCAAATTGTGGAGCTGAAATTGATATGAATAGTGCAGGTATATGTAGTTATTGTCATACAAAACTTGTTACAGAAAATACTAAATGGGTATTAACTGAAAAAACTGTTAAAAATCAAGAATTAGTATAAAAATTAATTCAATATGGCTTTTGATTATCATTAGCCATATTGATTGCTGAAAGGAAAAATAAAATGAGTGAAGTATTAGAAAATCTATTAAAACATGATAGAGATTACTCTGAATCAAAGTTTAAATCAAAAGTTGAAAACACTTTTGTTCAAATAAAATTATCAATGGTTACAGGAAGAATAGAAAAAATAGATCATTTTGTAAATGATGAAACTTACGAAAAAATAAAGAAAAAAGTAAAAAATGATGTTGAAAACAATAGGATTCAAATATATGACGAACTAAATGTTGCAGAAGTGCAAATTTTAAGTATAGAAGAATTTGATGATTGTTTTAAAATAAGAGTAAGAGTTCATTCAAAAGCTTTAGATTATTTTATAGATAGAAATACAAGAAAATACTTATCAGGAAATAATAAAAGTAGAACTGAAAAATATACTAATATAACATTTACAAAATTAAAAAATGCGGCAGAATTTAAAGTAGTTAGAAAATGTCCTTCTTGCGGAGCAAATATTGATGTAAATTCAAACCGGAAGATGCAGTTATTGTCATACAATTTTTAACTTAGAAAAATATGATTGGGTAATTACTGAGATGGAAATATAAAAAAGGAGAAAATAAATGGAAAAACAAGAAGTAATAGAATACTGTTTATCATTAAATAATACATATGAAGATTATCCGTTTTCAAAAAGTGGAGATGTTTTTTCAGTAGTAATGAAACATAAAAGTACTAATAAATGGTTTGCCTTAATTATGAATGTAAATAATGATATATACTTAAATATAAAAACTGATCCAAATTATTCTGATTTATTAAGAAGTACTTATGACTATATAATACCAGCATATCATATGAATAAAGAACATTGGAATACAATTATTATAAATAAAAATGATGTAGATAAAAATTTAGTCAAAGAATTAATAGAGCAAAGTTATGAATTAACAAAGAGAAAATAAGAATAGTACAAGTAAAAATAAGAGTTAAAATATTAAAAAATAGGAGAGTCATTATGAATAATGAGGAAATTGTATTAAAAGTTTTAAATATTATGCATGAAGTAAAGAAAATCCTAGAAAGTAAAAATATAGAAATTGAACAAAAAGAAGGAAATAGCAATTTTGTAACTGATATGGATAAGAAAATAGAAAATTATTTAAAAAAATCAATCCTAGAAATATTTCCAAATGTTCAATTTATAGCAGAAGAATCTGAAAATGAAATAATTGAAAATGAAAACATAAAATTAAAATTTGTCATAGATCCAATAGATGGAACAACAAATTTTACAAATGATTGGCCATATGCTACAGCAATTGGAATAGTAAATGATAATCAATTAATAGGTGGAATAATATATGAAATATTAGAAGATACAGTGTATTTAGGGATAAAGAATAAAGGGGTATATAAAACTAGTATTTATGACATATCAAAACTAGAAAAAGTAAAAACTCCAATATATGATAGAAGTGATATTGAAAGAGCAGTAATTTGTTATGATATACCATATGGAAATGAAGCCTTTGAAGATACATTAAAAGTATGTTCTAAGCTATATTATAGTGGAGCAAGTTTAAAAACAGTAGGACCTATTAGTTTAGATATATTAAAAATGGCATTAGGAAAAGAAAATAGACCAAAAGATTATAATTTAGCAACATGGCATCTAGAAGTAAGAGCATGGGATTTAGCAGCTGTGACATGTATTTTAAGAGAATTAGGCGGAGAAATCATAGGAAAAGATGGAAAACCGTTATCAATTGAAACATTAACAAATCCAACTGAAAAAATAACTTTTATTGCAAGCGGAAATGAGAATTTAAGAAATAGTATATTTGATAAGTATAAAGAGGTAATAAAATGAACCTAAAAAAACAAGTAAAGCAATATTTATTAAATTTAGAGGATAAAAAATATTTAGAATTTTCAAAAAAATTAAATATGCACAATCAAGATCATAAACAAATTGGAGTTAAAATTCCTTTGATTAGAGCTTATGCAAAAGAGCTTAGTCAAAAATATGAATTAGAATTTCTAATTGATAATATTGATGAAGAATATTATGAAGAACTTATGTTAAAAGGAATTTTAATAGGTACATATAAAAATCTTGAGTTTGGAGAACTAGAAAAACAGATTAATATATTTGTTCCTAAAATAGATGATTGGGGCATATGTGATTCATTTTGTAATAGTTTAAAAATAACAAAAAAATATAAAAAAGAAATATGGAATTTAATAAACAATAAATATTTAAAATCAAAAAATGAATTTGAAGTAAGATTTGGATTAGTTATGATTTTAAATTATTATATAGAGGATGAATATTTAGAAAAAATTTATAAAATAATTAATAAAGTTAAACTAGATAAATATTATGTAAAAATGGCAAATGCATGGTTAATATCATATTGTGTTATAAAATACTATGACAGAACATATAAATTTTTAAAAGAAGAATGCAAAATAGATAAGTGGACATATAATAAGGGGATACAAAAATCAATAGAATCATACCGTATTACCAAAGAAGAAAAAGATAAACTAAGAAAATTAAAAATTAAGTAAGGAAAGATTAATATGGAAAGAGAAAAGAAGATTATTAAAACAAGTATATTAGGAATTATTGTAAATATTATTTTAGTTGCTTTTAAAATGACAGTTGGATTAATTGTTAATTCCATTGCAATTATATCTGATGCAGTAAATAACTTAACAGATGCTATTTCTTCAATTGTAACAATTGTAGGAACTAAACTTGCAAATAAACCAGCAGATAAAGACCATCCATTTGGACATGGAAGAATTGAATATTTTGCATCTGTTATAGTAGCTTTTTTAGTATTGGTTGCAGGTATAACTGCTATAAAAGAATCAATAGATAAAATTATAAATCCGGAAGAATCAAATTATTCAATAGCTTCACTTATTATTATCGCAGTAGCTGTAATTGTTAAATTTATTTTCGGAAGATATGTAAAAAAAGTTGGTAAAAAAGTAAATTCACAAAGCTTAGTTGCGTCAGGTCAAGATGCTTTTATGGATTCAATATTATCATTTTCAACTTTGTTAGGAGCTATAATTAACTTTATCTGGCATCTAAGTTTGGAAGGATATTTAGGTATAATTATAGGATTATTTATAGTAAAAGCAGCAATTGATATATTAAAAGAAACAATAAACACAATGATAGGAGAAAGAGCAGATAAAGATATAGCTATAAAAATAAGAGAAAAAGTATGTAGTTATAAAGAAGTACAAGGAGCCTATGATTTAACGCTTCATAATTATGGACCATCAAAAACAATTGCAACTGTACATATACAAGTAAGAGATGATATGACAGCTCAAGAAATTCATATTTTAACAAGAACGATATCAGTAGATGTATTTGAAGAATATGGAATATTATTAACTATAGGTATTTATGCGGCAAATGATAAAGGTGAATTTGCAGAAATGAGAAAAGATTTAGGAAATATTATAAAACAATATAAAGATATAAAACAATTACATGGATTTTATATAAATAAAGAAAACAATAATGTATATTTTGATTTGATATTTGATTTTGATTGTGAAAATCCGGAAGAAATTAAAAATAAAATTATAAAAGAAATGGAAAATAAATATAAAGATTATAAATTTAATGTAATTTTAGATGCGGATTTTAGTGATTAATATGTTTAGAATATAAAGGAGAAAATGTTATATGAATTTAAAAGAAGAAATAGAAAAATATGAGCCATATAATGAACAAGAAAGAAAAGATAAAGAACTAATGCTTGAATACATAAATACTTTTGATGATGTACTAACTAGAAAAAACAGAATGTGTCATTTTACAGCATCTAATTGGATTGTAAATAAAGAAAGAACAAAAGTATTAATGATATATCACAATATTTATAAATCATGGGCTTGGACAGGAGGACATAGTGATGGCGATAGCAATTTACTACATGTTGCTCAAAAAGAAGCGGAAGAAGAAACAGGTCTTAATAATTTAAAGCTGTTGAGTGATGGAATATATGGAATACAAATAGTAGCAGTAGACAGTCATATTAAAAGAGGCGAATTTGTTTCATCACATGTACATTTAGATTGTTGTTATCTTTTTGAAGCAGATGAAAATGATGCTTTAAGAATAAAAGAAGATGAAAACAGTGGCGTAAAATGGGTAGATATTGATGAAGCGGTAAATCTTACAAACGAAGAAAAAATGAAAACAATATACCAAAAACTTAATGAAAAATTGAAAAACTATAATTCTTAAAAATATAACAAATAAAACACACTAAGGACAAAAAGAAATTATATAAAAGTAATATAAAAAATATATAATTTTGGAGGTAACATATAAAAAAAAGTACAATCATTCAAATAGTAATTATTATAGTGTTATTAATAACATTAGGTGTTTTAATTTATTTTGGATTAAATCAAAATAATAACAATAACCAAATGCAAATGGGACAAAGTCAAATGCAAAAACCAGGAGAAATGGGAAAAAGTGATTCTTCTGTAGAAGCAACAGGAAAAACAAAAGTAACAGATGAACAAACTCTAACAGGAAACTTTGAAACTACTACATCTGATGAATCAACAATATTAGTGTCTGAAGGAGGAAATCTAACATTAGAAAATGCAACTATTAACAAAACAGGAGATTCAAGCAATACTGAAAATAGTGAGTTTTATGGAATAAATGCTGGAATATTAACAACTAAAAATAGTACTACAACAATAAAAAATAGTAATATAACTACAAATGCAAAAGGTGCAAATGCAGTATTTTCAACAGGAGAAAATTCTAAAGTATATATATCAGATAGTACAATAACAACAACAGGTTCATCATCTGCAAGAGGGTTAGATAGTACTTATGGTGGATATATAGAAGCTGATAATGTAACAATTTCAACACAAGGTGGAAGTTGTGCAACACTTGCAACAGATAGAGGAGAAGGAACCGTTATTGCAAAAAATTCTAAGCTTTCTACAGCAGGTAAAGGATCACCAATTATATATTCAACAGGAGATATAACAATAGAAAATTCTGAAGGAACAGCAACTGGATCACAAATGGTTGTAGTAGAAGGAAAAAATACAGCAACAGTAAAAAATAGTACATTAGTATGTTCTGGTAAAGGCAATAGAAATAGTGTAGATAATTGTGGTATTATGATTTACCAAAGTATGTCTGGAGATGCAGGTGAAGGAACAGGAACCGTAAATTTAAGCAATTCTACATTAGAAGTATCTGATACAACTGAAGGAAAGACAGCTCCATTTTTCTTTATAACAAATACAAAAGCTGTTATAAATTTAGAAAATAACACATTAAAATACCAAAGTGGGTTATTGCTAAAAGCAGAAGGAACAAGCGAATGGGGAAAATCAGGAAGTAATGGTGGAGAAATTACATTAAATACTACAAATCAAAAACTATCAGGAAATATAGAGATAGATAAATTAAGTTCAATTACAATTAATTTAAATGAAAATAGTTCGTTAGAAAGTACAATAAATGGTGAAAATACAGCAAAAAGTGTGAATTTAAAATTAGATAAATCATCTTCTTTAAAATTGACAGGAGACACTTATGTAACAACTCTAGAAGATGAAGATACATCTTATAGCAATATTAATTTTAATGGATATAAATTATATGTAAATGGATCTGCAATAAATTAATTTTATAAAAAGAAAAATAGAAATATGTATTTTATAAAAATATAAAGTACATATTTTTAATTTAATTTTAACTAATAACTATTGAATTAAATAGAAACATAATATATACTAAGAGTAATTTTAGATATGGAAAAGAGGTATAATATTGAGACCTATAGGAATATTTGATTCTGGTATTGGAGGAGTAACAGTTTTAAAAGAAATAAAAAAAATACTTCCTAAAGAAAATTATATTTATTATAGTGATTCTAAAAATAATCCATATGGTGATAAAAGTGATAATAAAATATTAGAAATTTGTGATAATATTGTTAAATATTTAATCAATAGAGATTGTAAAGTAATTGTAATTGCTTGTAATACAGCAAGTGCAAAAGCAGTTACATATTTAAGAAATAAATATAAAAGTATACCTTTTATTGCAATAGAGCCAGCATACAAAATGGTACATGATTATGCATATGACAATGCAACATTAGTAATGGCAACAAAAGGCACAATTGAGAGTGAAAGATTTAACATTTTATATAATAAATATGATAATCATAAAACTACAATTTTACCGTGCATAGGACTTGCTGATTTAATTGAAGAAGGTAATAAAGAAAAAATAGAAAAATATTTAAAAGATTTATTAGAAAAATATAAAGGTAAAGTCAAAAATGTGGTACTTCGGATGTACACATTATCCTTTGATAAAAGAAGAAATAAAATTAGTCTTAGGAGATGAAATAACTTTCTTTAATGGGACACCAAACTTAGCAAAACACTTAAGTGAAGTCTTAGAAGAAAATAATTTAAAAGAAATTCAAGAAGGAATAGTAGAGTTTATTGATTATAATAATTTAGAAAATAAAAAAGAAAGATTTTATAAAATTTTAAAGGAGGAAAACTTTTGATGAAAAAAATTAAAAATCTAAATGTTATTATTTTAATTATATCGGTGTTTATGATATTTCAGTTTATATTTTTTAGTAATGTTATAGCTACAAATTCTAAAGAAGAACAAATAAAAAAACAAGTAGAAGAATATGCACAAAATATTGATTTAAATAATATAAAAAAAGAAGATGTACTAAAAGCGTATGATGAAATAACAAAAAATTATGATAATGAAGAGATTTCTAATCTATTAGAAGAACATAAAAGTGAATTAAAAGATCAAGGAGTAAGTGAAGAAATTATAAACTACGGAAAAGAATTATTAGAAACAACTGATAAAGAAAATATACGTGAAATCATAGATGAAAATATAGATTTTGAAACTTTAAATAAAAAATTAGAACAAGGTTATGAAGCAAAAGAAGCTGTAACACAAGCTATTGAAGAAACTCCTTTAAAGGATAAAATGATATTGGCTATAAAATTGATATGGTCAAACACAATAATTAGAACAATTATAATTATTGTATCAATAATTATTTGTGTATTATTTGTTTATGGAACTATTCTTAGGTGGATTATATATAAAAAAGCTTCAAAACATGGCTGGGCAGCTATAATTCCATTATATAGGCAAATAGTAATGTATAAAATATGTAATCTTTCGCCTTTTTTAATGTTAATATGGTTAATACCAGTACTTGGATGGCTAGTTATGATTGCAATAGCTATTATGAAAAGATTTATGCTTGCTAAATCATTTGGAAGAGGTACAAGTTTTGGATTTGGACTGTTATTCTTACAACCAATATTCCAAAGTATATTAGCATTTAATAAAAATATAAAATATGAAGGTGATAAATAATGAAAATAATAAAAAATGTATTAAAAAATGAATTAAATATTAGGACAGAAAAAGATTTTCCAGTAAAGGGAATTGAATTTATAGATATAACGCCATTAATATTACAAAAAGAAACTTTAAAAGAAATAACAGACTTATTTGTAGAATTTTTAAGAAATAAGAAAATTGATTATATAGTAGCACCAGAGGCAAGAGGATTTTTATTTGGAACTTCAGTTGCAAATGAATTAAATATAGGTTGTATTCCAGTAAGAAAAAAAGGAAAACTACCACCAACAGCAGTTGAAAAACAATTTAGTTATGAAAAAGAATATGGAAAAGATATTTTAGAACTTCCTAAACTTGTAAATGATAAATATGAAAATAAAACATTTTATATTATAGATGATATTTATGCAACGGGAAACACTATGAAAGCTATAAAAGAAGAAATAGAAGGTTTAGGCGGAATTGTTGTTGGACAAGGTGTTGCTATGAATATTGTTGAACTAAATGATAATAAAGAGTTATTCTCATTAATTGATGTAAATGAAGAATAATGACCAAAAGAAACTTAAATTAATAATAATTATAGAATTCAGTATGAGTTAAAATCATGCTGAATTTTTTATTATAAAGTACTTATTTGTAAAAACAACTCAAAAAATTTAAAAAATTACAAAAAATGGTTGGCTTTTAATTTTAAATATCATAAAATGCGAACAATGGTTCAAAAAAATAATAAATGTAGTTCTAAATGCAGCAATATATGTACTAAGAACTAAATTTTAAAGAAAAGGATGTGTTTTTATGGCTGATAAGAAAAACGAAATTATCTTATTTGAAAATCAAGGGGTAAAATTGAAGGTGAATTTAAAAGATGAAACTGTGTGGCTTAATAGACAACAGATTTCAGAATTATTCGATAGGTATGTAAAAACTATTGATAAGCATATTAATAATGCTTTAAAAGAAGAATTAAAAGATATTCCAACTGTCGCAAAATTTGCGACAGTTCAAAACGAAGGAAATAGAAAAGTAAGAAGAACTATTGAATATTTTAATTTAGATATGATTTTAAGTGTTGGATATCGTGTAAAATCAAAAAATGGTATTATTTTTAGGCAATGGGCAAATAAGATTTTAAAAGATTATTTACTAAAAGGATATGCTATAAATCAAAAGAGATTAGAATAGCTAGAAAAAACTATTCAATTAATTGATATTGCAAATCGTATTGATGATAGATTAGAAAATAATGATGCAAAAGAAATATTAAAAGTAATTGGCGAATATTCAAAAGCATTAGATTTATTAGATGATTATGATCATAGAACTTTAAAGAAAATAAAAGGAAATATTGATGATAGACAAGTGGAATATAAAGAATGTTTAAATATTATAAATACTTTAAGATTTAATGAAGAAAGTTCACTTTTTGCAGTTGAAAGAGATAAAGGTTTAGAATCTATTATTGGTAACATTTATCAAAGTTTTGCAGGACAAGATATTTATAAAAGTATAGAAGAAAAAGCATCCAATTTCTTATATTTAATTGTTAAAAACCATGTATTTGCTGATGGAAATAAAAGAATAGCAGCTACATTATTTATATATTTTTTAAATTTCTATGATATTTTATATAAAAATGGAAAGAAAACAATAGACAATAATACACTTGCAGCTTTAACTTTGTTAATAGCTGAATCAAATCCAAAAGAAAAAGATATTATTGTAGATTTGGTTATGAATTTCTTAAGTGATTAATAATTATAAAATAAAGAAGCAGAGTAAATTAAAAAATATAATTTATTCTACTTCTTTATTTTATAGGATTGAGTTTATTTAACTGTTTTATGCTTCATAATATTTATCAGTATCAGAATATAAATCTTCTAATGTAATTCCTAACACTTTACAAAATGCTAAAGCTTCAAAATCTTTAACTGTTTTTTTACCATATTCAATTTCATAGATATCACAATTATACATTGTAACTCCGAAGCAAATCTAATTTACGACAAATTTCGGGTTGAGAAATCTTTTTTTGCTTTCTATATTTTCTTAAATTATTTCCAACTATATTTAAATTTCCATTTAATGTCTTAACCTTCATATACCCACTACCTCTAACAATTAAAAACATTTTTTATAATTAAAAATATTAACTATAAGTATAATATTAACTATAATTCTATATCAAAAATTTAAAACACATTACAGCTACAGCCTGTAAATATTACAATATTATGTCGAAATTTTTACAAATTAATAACATTAATAGATTTTATTGAAATAAATAAGTAAATATTCTATAATAAATTTGCAGGTTGAACCTGCAAAAGAAAGGGAGAAGATTATGAAACAAACTAAAGAAAATTTATTAAAAGTTAAAAATAACAAAGCAATAACATTAATAGCATTAGTAATCACAATAATTGTCCTTCTAATATTAGCGGGAGTAACAATTTCAACGTTAACAGGTGATAATGGATTATTAGGAAAAACAAGTGAAGCTCAATTTATAACTGAAATACAACAATATAATGAAGAATTAAAACTTGCAATAGCAGAAGATTATACAAATAGTATGGGAAATAGAGAAAATAAATTTAATGTAAGAAGAAGTAGTCATAATGATGAAAAATCTTTTACAGATGCTATGAAAACTAAAATACCAAGTTTTAAAGAAAAATATGCTAATAAACTAGAAATAAAAGAAGATGAGCTTCAATACATCGGAGAGGATGAACAAGAAAGATCTTGGCTTGCTCAAGCAATAAAATTAGCAGGGATGTTAAGAATAAGTTATGTCTATGAAAATGGAAACGAAGCTGCTCCAACATATCAAAAGGTAATAACAGATGGAAGTTGCGTGGTAGAATCACCAATAATAAAAGGTTATGAACCAGATCATTATAAGGTAGAAGGCAAATCAAATCAAGATATAAATATGATTGTAACATATTATAGTGAATCTCAAGGTTTGACATATGAAGAACTAAGTGATGGAACATATACGGTATCAGGAATAGAAACATTTATAGGCGAGACTCTTGTAATACCAAGAGAATATAATGGGAAAGCAGTAACACAGATAAAAAGTCAAGCATTTTATCAAAATAAAGCATTGAAAAATGTAATAATTTCAGATACAGTAAAAATAATAGGAAGTTCTGCTTTTTCTGGTTGTGGTAATATAACTTATGTTAATTTGAATGCAGAAAAAATAAATGGACAATGGGCTTTTGAATGTGCTAATTTGAGAAAAGTAGATATAGGGTCAAATGTTAGCTCTATAGGTTCAAGAACATTTCACAATTGCAAAAATTTAACAGATGTAACAATTTATACAGAAAAATCAGATATAAATGCAGAAATGTTTAATGGATGCACATCGTTGAAAGAATTAAAAGTAAATGATGATAATAATAAATATAAAGTAATAAATGGAGTGTTATATTCAAAAGATGAAAAGAAAATATATATGTATCCAAATGGAAAAGAAGGAGAAACATATATAATACCATCTACAGTAGAAGAAATAGGAAGTAGTGCATTTTATGGTAATTCAAATCTTACCCATATGGATATACCATCAACAGTAAAAATAATAAGGCAGGCTGCTTTTGAATTTAGTGGAAACATAAACTATATAAACTTAAATGCAGAAAAAGTAGTAGGAACGTGGGCTTTTCAATGTGCAAATTTGAGAAGAGTAGATATAGGGTCAAATGTTAGCTCTATAGATTCAAGAACATTTCACCAATGCAAAAATTTAACAGACGTAACAATTTATACAGAAAAATCAGATATAAATGCAGAAATATTTAATGGATGTACATCATTAAAAGAATTAAAAGTAAATGATGATAATAATAAATATAAAGTAATAAATGGAGTACTATATTCAAAAGATGAAAAGAAAATTTATATGTATCCAAATGGAAAAGAAGGAGAAACATATATAATACCATCTACAGTAGAAGAAATAGGAAGTAGTGCGTTTTATAATAATTCAAATCTTACTTATATGGATATACCATCAACAGTAAAAACAGTAGGAACTTCTGCTTTCGATTCTTGTGGTGGCATAACTTATATAAACTTAAATGCAGAAAAAGTAACTGGTCAATGGGCATTTGGTTGTATAAATTTGAAAAAAGTAGACATAGGAACAAATGTTAATTTTATGGAGTTTAAAATATTTAATGGCTGTAAAAAAGTAGAAGAAGTAAATTATAAAGGAACAAAAGCACAATGGGATTTAATTAATAAAAAATCTGGATGGAATAATAATTCCAACATTACTCAAGTAAAATGTTCAGATGAAACAGTTAATGTATAAAAAGTAAAAATTATTTTACTATATATTCTTTAAAATTTAATTATATTATTAAAAAATTATACAAACAAATATCAAAATAATAGTAAATATATAGCGAATATATATCTAAATATTAAATAAGATTTATATTCGCTACTTTTCTATAGATATTTTTTTAATTGTTCAACAGTGTTTTCTTGGAATTTGATAAATTCATCTAAAATATTTCTTATATCAGGATCACAATCAGGGTTGTGGTTATATAGTTTTACACCTTTTATAATTCCCATATTTGTTCCATTTAGCATCATTTCAGAAATTTTAGAATCACTTTTATCATCAAAGGTTTGCATTTCAATACTAATCCATCCCATAGTTTTTTGCATAGGGTTTAATTCTTTTGGAAATTCTCCATATTCAGCTAATTTATCATTAACTTTGTTTAATATGTCATTATACTTGTTATATTGAAATTGTAAATCTTCTTTAAATTTAGCATCTTGAACTTTTTCAGAAATAGTAGATATAGAATCCATACCCATTTTTATTCCTTTGTTGACCTCATTTAAAATGTATTCTGAATTATTATCATTATTATTATCCATAACAAAACCTCCATAAATATTTTTTATTAGTATTTGCAAAGAAATAAAAAATAATACAATAAAAGATAAAATTATATTATTTTGAAAAAATCAAATTGTAAAATATTGACAAAATATTTAAAATATATTATAAAGAGGTTAGTTTAAGTGATTTTACTTAAATTATTTGTTTATATTCAAAATTTTCTTTTAGGCAATTCGCCAAAATTTCCAAAAATTAAAATAAAAATCAAATAAGAAAGAAGTGATGCGTATCGCGAAATTATTAAATCCAAAACTAGACTATGTATTCAAGAGAATATTTGGTTCTATTGGAAGTGAAGAAATAACTAAGGAGTTTTTAAGAGCAATTACAAAAGAAAATATTACTGATATAAAATTAGATTGTAATCCAATAACAGAAAAAGATTTATATGACGATAAAATAAGCATATTAGATATAAAAGCAAAAATAAACAATAATATTAACTGTAATATTGAAATGCAAATAGTAGATAGAAAAAATATTGAAAAAAGAATTTTGTATTATTGGTCTAAAATGTATACAAGTAGTATTAAAAAAGGTGATGATTTTGATAAACTAGAAAAAGGAATAGTAGTACTATTATCAGATTATAATATCGATAATTTAAAAGAAAATAATAACTACATAACAAAGTGGCAAATAAGAGAAGAAAAAACTCACAAATTAATATTGACAGATGTGTTAGAAATATATATAATAGAGCTAAGAAAAGTAAGTAAAGACAGTAAAGAAAATAGTTCATTAAAAGCTTGGCTTGAATTTATAAATAATCCAGAGGAGAAACCAAAAATGGGAGATAAAGAAGAATTAATAAAAGCACGAGAAATATTAGAAGATATGAGTAGGACGAAAAGAGAAAGATATTTAGCAGAGCAAAGAGAAAAATGGATAATGGATAAACATGCAATACATGCCGCTGGATTTGATAAAGGAAAAAAAGAAGGTATTGAAGAAGGAAAACATCAAAAAGAAATAGAAATTGCAATTAATTTAAAAAATCAAAAACATTCTATAGAAAGCATAATGCAAGCAACAGGATTAAGCAAAAAACAAGTTGAAGAATTATAGATTAGGAGAGATTAAAATGGGGATAGAGAAGAACTAGTAAAATCATGGAAAATAATGGAAGATGAGAATAGTACAGAAAGAGAAAAATTTTTAGCAGAGCAAAAAGAGAAATGGATTTTAGATAAACGTGCAATATATGCTGCTGGATATGATAAAGGATATCAAGAAGGAATAGAACTGGGAAAAAGAAAAGCTGTAGATATAAGAGTAGTTAAAAAATTGAAAGAACAAGGTGCAGAAACATCTTTAATTGAGAAGGTAACAGAATTAACAAAAGAAGAAATAGAGAAATTATAAAATTATTTAAATCATAAATTATGAATTTTGAATATAAACATATAGCGAGTGTAAATCTAAAGATAGTTTAATATTAGATTTATATTCGTTATTTTTATATGTTATTAATTATAAAATATATATTCACAAAAAATTCACAAAAAAATTAGCAGAAAGTATTGACAAGTGCTAAAATCGGGTATAATATATAGAAAGTTAGCAGACAAAGCAAAAGAGTGCTAAAATATAAAACTAACAATTTTATAAAAAGAGGTGAAAAAATTGTTAGATGATAGAAAGAAAAAAGTACTACAAGCAATAGTAGAAGAATACATAAATACAGCAGAACCAGTTAGTTCAAATGCATTAACAAATAATTATGGACTAAACTGTAGTAGTGCTACAATTAGAAATGAAATGGCAGAACTAGAAAAAAGTGGTTTTTTAGATAAAACACATACTTCTAGTGGAAGAGTTCCTTCTGCAAAAGGATACAGATACTATGTTGATGAACTTGTAAATGATAATGATATAAGTTTAGAAGAAATAAAATATATAAGTTCAAAATTAGAAACTAAAGTAAATGAAATAGAAGACTTAACAAAAATAGCAGCAAATACAATATCAGAAGTAACTCATTATACAACAGTATCAATTGGACCTAAAACAAATACTCAACTAATAGAAGAAATAAAATTTGTATTACTTGGTCAAAGAATGATGATGGCAGTGATACTTACAGACAGTGGATTAGTTAAAGAAACAATAATTAAATTTGATGAAGATATAAACGAAAAACAAGTTGAAACAATGAACTATATGTTTAATAATAAACTAAAAGGTGAGCCATTAGAAAAAATAGATAGACCCTTAGAAGAATACCTATATGATGAAATGACATATAGTGTAAATGTTATAAAACCAATAATAGAACAATTAAAAAAGGTCTTACAAGAAGATAATAAAATATATTTAGAAGGTGCAAATAAATCTTTTGATTTACCAGAATTTAATAGTTTAGAAGTTGCAAAAAACTTTATAAACATATTAGACACAAAAGACTTAGTTGCAGATATGTTAGAATCAGGATTTGCTGAAGATATTAAAGTTTATATTGGTGAAGAAAATAATAAAGAAGAATTAAAAGATTTTAGTATAGTTACATTTAAACATAAAGTAAATGGTAAAGACTTAGGAACTATAGGAATAATAGGACCCAAAAGAATGGATTATTCAAAAGTAATTTCTGTTATGAAATATATAAATCAAAAATTAAATGATAATAAAAATTAAGAGAAAGAAGGGATACAATGAAAGAAAACAAAAACAATGAAGAATTAAAAGAAGAAGTTCAAGAAAGTAAAGAAGTATCAGAAAATAAAGACATGGTACCAAAACAAGATTATGATGAATTAGATGACAGATATAAAAGAATATTAGCAGAATTTGAAAACTTCAAAAAAAGAAGTTCTAAAGAAAGAGAAGGATTATATAATTCAGTTCTTTCAGATATAGTAGAAGTTATACTTCCAATATTGGATAATTTAGAAAATGCAGCAAAAGTTGAGACAGAAGATGAAAATTATAAACAAGGAGTAGAACTTGTACTAAAACAATTTAAAGATGTTTTAAAATCAAAAGGAATAGAAGAAATAGAAGCTGTAGGATCTACTTTTGATCCTGAATTACATGAAGCAGTTGGAAGTATTCAAGATGATAATTTAGGAGAAAAAGAAATAGCTCAAGAATATAGAAAAGGATATAAAATAGGATCTAAAGTTATTAGACACTCAATGGTAGTTGTAGCAAATTAATTTATTTTAAGTTATTAATTTTAAAAAATATATAAATTTTATTAAATGTTAGTTATCTTTGAATAACTAAAAGAAAGGATGATTAAAATGGGAAAAATTATAGGAATTGACTTAGGAACAACAAATTCATGTGTAGCAGTTATGGAAGGAGGAGAAGCAGTTGTAATACCAAATGCTGAAGGAAATAGAACAACTCCATCAGTAGTTGCTTTTTCTAAAAATGGAGAAAGATTAGTAGGACAAATAGCTAAACGTCAAGCAGTTACAAATCCAGACAATACTGTTATATCAATAAAAAGAAAAATGGGAACAGCAGATAAAGTAGATATAGAAGGAGATAAATTTACACCACAAGAAATTTCTGCAATGATATTACAAAAATTAAAAGCAGACGCTGAAAATTATTTAGGACAAAAAGTAACACAAGCTGTTATTACAGTACCAGCATATTTTAATGATAGCCAAAGACAAGCAACAAAAGATGCCGGAAAAATTGCAGGACTAGAAGTATTAAGAATTATAAATGAACCAACAGCAGCAGCACTTGCTTATGGAATGGATAAAGAACAAGATCAAAAAATATTAATATATGACTTAGGTGGAGGAACATTTGATGTTTCTATTCTAGATATTGGTGATGGTGTATTTGAAGTTTTATCAACAAGTGGTAATACTCACTTGGGTGGAGATGACTTTGATGAAGCAATTATCAATTACTTAGTAGATGAATTCAAAAAATCAAATGGAATTGATTTAAAAACAGATAAAATGGCAATGCAAAGATTAAAAGAAGCTGCTGAAAAAGCTAAAATAGAATTATCAGGTGTTCAACAAACACAAATCAATTTACCATTTATTACAGCAGATTCAACAGGACCAAAACACTTAGATGTTAATTTAACAAGAGCTAAATTTGAAGAATTAATCCATGATTTAGTAGAAGCAACAGCAGGACCAGTTAATCAAGCTTTAAAAGATGCAGGATTAACAGCAAATGATATTCATAAAGTATTATTAGTTGGTGGTTCTACAAGAGTTCCAGCAGTTCAAGAAGTTGTAAAAAGAATAATAGGAAAAGAAGCTGATAAAGGAATTAACCCAGATGAATGTGTTGCAATTGGTGCAGCTATTCAAGGTGGAGTTTTATCTGGAGATGTAAAAGATTTAGTATTACTAGATGTAACACCTTTATCACTAGGAATTGAAACATATGGTGGAGTATTTACAAAATTAATTGAAAGAAATACAACAATACCAACTAAAAAATCACAAATATTCTCAACAGCAGCAGATGGTCAAACATCAGTAGAAGTACATGTTTTACAAGGCGAAAGAGAAATGGCTGCATATAATAAAACTTTAGGTAGATTTCAATTAACAGGAATTCCAGCAGCACCAAGAGGAGTACCTCAAATTGAAGTTACATTTGATATAGATGCAAATGGTATTGTTCACGTATCTGCAAAAGATATGGCAACAGGAAATAGTCAAAATGTGTCAATTACAGCGTCAACAAATCTTACAGATGAAGATATTGATAAAGCTGTTAAAGATGCAGAAGCACATGCTGAAGAAGATAAAAAGAAGAAAGAAGAAGTTGAAGTTAAAAATAATGCAGAAAGCTTAATCTATAGCAGTGAAAAAACATTATCTGATTTAGGAGATAAAATAAGCGCAGAAGAAAAAGCAAAAGTTGAAACAGAAATAGAAAACACTAAAAAAGCATTAGAGACAAATGATACTGCTAAAATTAAAGAAGCAACAGAAAAATTAACACAAGTATTTTATCAAATGAGTGAACAATTATATAAAAATGCAAATCCAAATGGAGCAGCAGGAGCAGAAGGTGGAGCTTCAGAAGAAGGTCCAAAAACTGATGAAAATGGAAATGTATATGATGCGGATTATAAAGTAGAAGATGATAATAAAGAAGAATAAGAGGTAATATAAAATGACAAGTAAAGCTTTTTTTGTAGACCAAGATGGAAATGAAATTTATGATGAAAAAATAGGTTCTCATGTAGCTCTAGCAATTGAAATTTTAGAAAAAGACGAAAATTTAAAAAATGAATATGAAAGTGAAGAAAACAAAGGAATGAGTACAGCAAACTTCTTACAAGATAAATGTGGATATATGAGAGGAAGCGAGCAAGGTGAATACAAAATGATAATATTTGATTCTAGTAAACTATCAGATTCGCAAAGAATGGCTTTAAGAGGTTATCATGAAGAAGGATACCACTTTGTTGATTCTTACTTAGAAGAATTAAAGCAAAAACAGGAAGAAAAAAGAAAAAGAAGAATCGAAGAAGAGGAAGAACGTTAATAATTAATTAGGGTTGGAATTAAACTCCAACCCTGATTTAAGAGTATAAAATACTTTTAGGAGGAAGAAAATGGCAGCTAAAAGAGATTATTATGAAGTATTAGGAGTAAATAAAAATGCAACAGATGATGAATTAAAAAAAGCTTATCGTAAACTTGCAAAAAAATATCATCCAGATGCAAATCCTGATAATAAAAAAGAAGCAGAAGCTAAATTTAAAGAAGTAAATGAAGCTTATGAAAATTTATCAGATCCTCAAAAAAGAAGAATGTATGACCAATTTGGTCATGATGGACCTCAAGGATTTGGTGGAGCTGGAGGACCTTTTGGGGGACAAAATGGATATTATTCATATACAAGTTCAGGGTTTGATGGATTTGGAGATTTTGGCGATCTAGGAGATATTTTCTCTTCATTTTTTGGAGGAGGCTTTGGAGGAAGAAGTTCATCTAAAAGAAGTGGACCACGTAAAGGTGCAGATTTAAATGTACGTATGGAAGTTACTTTTGAGCAAGCTTTTTCTGGAATAGAAAAAGAAATAATTGTTACAAGAGATGAAGAGTGTAATGTCTGCCATGGTAGTGGTGCAAAACCTGGAACATCCCCAATAAAATGTCCAACATGCCATGGAACAGGTAAAGTAACTGGAGTTCAAAATACAATTTTAGGACAAATGCAAACGACTAGAACATGTACACAATGTCATGGAAGTGGTGAAATAATAAATGAACCATGTGAAAATTGTAGAGGAAAAGGAAAAGTTAGAAAACAACCTAAAATAAAAGTTAAAATACCTGCTGGAATTGATGATAATCAAACAGTAGTGCTTCGTGGAGAAGGAGAACCAGGAGAAAAAGGTGGACCAAAAGGAGATTTATATATAACTGTAAAGATAAAAAGACATAACATTTTTACTAGAAAAGGAAACAATGTATTATGTGAAGTTCCAATTACTATAACACAAGCAACTTTAGGTGCGGAATTAGAAATACCAATGGTAGATGGAACTAAAGAAAAATACAAAATTCCAGAAGGAACTCAAACAGGCTCTAAATTTACAATTAGAAATAAAGGATTTAAAGCAATTAATTCTACAAACTATGGAGATTTCGTATTTACAGTAACTGTTCAAACTCCAAAACGATTATCAAAAGAACAAAGAGAACTTTTAGTTCAGTTAGCAAAAACAATGAATGAACAACCACCAATTAAAAAACGTGGATTATTTGGATAAAATAAGAAATACAAATTTGTAAAAATGGCGATATTAGATATCGTCATTTTTATGTGAAAAATAAATTTAAATCCTTGAGTTTTAAATATCTATATGATAGAATTAAAACGAATGGGGAAGGAAAATGGATAGAAAATATAAAAATTTTATTTTAAGTATATTAATATTAGCATTATTAATACCAATAGTTGTTGTTATATCATATTATTTTATATATAGTAGGGAAACGCTGGAACCAGAAGTATCTGAAAAAATATGTGATATTGAAACTATAAATTTTAAAGATAGAAAAGTATTTATTATAACACCAAAAGAACAAAAAACAGATTTAACTATATTGTATTTACATGGTGGATCATATATAGCAGAAGCAACTAAAGATCATTGGGAATTTTTACAAAGAATTTCAAAAGATTTAAGTGCAACTGTTATTATGCCAGATTATCCTTTAGCTCCAAAACATAATTATAAAGATGTGTTTGACTTTTTAGAACCATTATATAATAAAATTACAGAAAAAACAGATATAAATAATCTTATTATGATGGGGGATTCAGCAGGAGGAGGAATGTTACTTGCATTAGAGGAAAAAATATCACAAGAAGAAATTAAGATTCCTAATAAAACTATATTGATATCTCCTTGGTTAGATACAAGATTAGAGAATCCTAAAATTTCAGAGTTTCAAGATAAAGATAAACAATTAAACAAAGAAGCTCTAAAACTTGCAGGAGTTGCATATTCTAGTGGAGATGACAACTATTTAGTAAATCCAATAGATGGAGATTTATCAAAATTAAAAAATATTACAATATTTATTGGAACAAATGATATATTAAATCCAGATATATATTTGCTACAAGAAAAAGCTAAAGAACAAGGAATTGAAATAAAAATAAAAGAATATGAAAATGCATCTCACATTTGGATGATAGAAAAAAATAGCGGAGAAGAATTAACCAATAGAGGGTATAAAGATATTTTAGAAGAAATAAAATAAAAATAGAGAAAATAAAAGAAAGGTAACTTATGAAAAATAATAAAGATAAAAAGTTATATTGGAGAAGATTAGACAATTCTGCAAAGATATTTCCGATATCAGCAGGGAAAAAATATAGTACAGTTTTTAGATTGTCAGTTTTATTGAAAGAAAAAGTAAATCCTAATGTTTTAGAAAAAGCAGTCAATATGACTTTAGAACAATATAAATCTTTTAAAGTTAGAATGAAACCTGGATTTTTTTGGTATTATTTAGAAGAAAACTTAAAATCTCCAATAATAGAAGAAGAAAAGGATTATCCTTGCCAATACATTAATCCAAGAACTAATAATAATTATTTATTTAAAGTAACTTATTTTGAAAATAAAATTAATATTGATATTTTTCATGCTCTAACAGATGGAAATAATGGTACAACATTTTTCAAAGAAATTGTTTATAATTATTTAGAATTAATGTATCCGGAAGTATTTCAAGAAGAAAGAACAGCAAGAAAAATAGAAAAAGTAGTATATAATACAGAAGATAGCTATATGAAAAATTATGATAGAAAAGCAAAACCAAATGCATCTTCTAAAAAAGCATATATACTAAAAGGAAATTATATTAAATTAGGAGCAGTATCTGCAATACATGAAATAATAAATTTAGAAGATTTAAAAAGAGAGAGCAAAAAATATGAAGCTACTATAACTCAATATTTAACAGCAGCACTTATATATTCAATTTATGAAGCAAATTATAAAAACAATAGAACTAAAAAGCCTATTAAAGTATGTATACCAGTAAATTTAAAAAAATATTTTATATCAAAAACAATGTCGAATTTCTTTTCATATATAACATTAGAAGCTTATATGGAAAATGAAGGTATGGATACATTTGAAAATATATTAGAATTTGTAAAAAATGATTTTAAGAAGAGATTGACGGAAGAAGAAATTATAAAAACAATGTCTGCAAATGTTAGATTAGGAAATAATCCGTTAGTCCGAGTAGTACCATTAATACTTAAAAAAATATTAGTAAGATTAAGTTATATAGAAATTAGAAAATATACAACTACAACATTTTCAAACATAGGAAGAATAGGAATTATTGGTAAATATCAAGATTATATAGATTATTTTTTAATGCTTATAGCTCCAGAATCTGTAGAAAAAATTAAATGTTCAAGTTGTTCATTTGGTAATAAAATGGTATTTACATTTACATCAATTTTAGATGACAACAAAATTCAAAAGAGATTTTATAATTTCTTAAGAGAAAAAAATATTAATGTTGAAATAGAAAGTAATGGGGTTTTAGATGATATATCCACAGAAGTTAAATAGTAAAAAAGGAAATTTAATAGTAAGATTAGGAGTAATAATATCTTTAGTAGTTGCAATTTTGTTATTAATAATCAATTATTTTTATAAACCACAATTACCATGGGCATCAATTGCAAATGTAGGTATAATTTATATATGGGTAGTAGCGTTTTACACAGTTAGAAAAAATATTAATATAGCAGGACATGTATTATTACAAACAATAGCGTTATCAGCAGTAACTGTATTTATTGACTATCAATTAGGATTTAAAGCTTGGTCAATAGATATTATAATACCAATATTAATAATAATTGCAAATATAACAATGTTAGTACTTACAATAGTTAGTCGTAAAAATTTTATAAAATATGCAATGTATCAATTAGCGATATCATTATTTAGTATATTACCAATTATACTTATAATGGAAAATATAATGCATAATAAAACAATAGCAATTATTGCAACTGCAATATCAATACTTAATTTAGCATTAAGCTTAATATTATGTACAAAAGATTTAAAAGAAACAATTATTAGAAAATTTCATATGTAAAGTGTCATAGGTGATATTATGTCAAAAGTATTAGAAACAGGTTTGATAATAAGAAAAGAATCAAACATAGAAAAATTAAGAAGAACATTATATAGAATATTCTTCAAAGAAGAGTATTTTCTTGAGATGGAGATAAATAATATCATAAAAGCAAATAAACCAAATCCAAAAAATATTGTAATACCAAGGGAGATAAAAATTGAAAAATATAAAAGATTATGATTTAAATGATTTAAAAGAAGAACTAGTAAATATAGGAGAAAAGCCTTTTAGAGCAGAGCAAATATTTAAATGGCTATATCAAGAAAAGGTAAAATCTTTTGATGATATGACAAATTTATCATTGGAACTTCGTGAAAAATTGAAACAAAATTATACAATATGTAATTTCAATATATTAAATAAACAAGAATCAAAAGATGGAACAATAAAGTATTTATTTGATGTATTGGATGGAAATGCAATCGAAACTGTACTAATGAGTTATCATCATGGGTATAGCATATGTGTATCTACACAAATTGGATGTAAAATGGGTTGTAAATTTTGCGCATCAACAGGAATTAACTTTATAAGAAATTTAAGTTCTGGAGAAATAGTAGAACAATTAATTGCAGTAGAACAAGATACAGGAGTTAAAATATCTAATGTAGTATTTATGGGAATAGGAGAACCGTTAGATAATTATGATAATGTAGTAAATAGCATAAGAATAATAAACAATCCTAAAGGAATAAATATAGGAGCGCGTCATATTAGTGTTTCAACAAGTGGATTAGTTCCAAAGATCTATAAATTAGCAGAAGAAAATATTCAATGTACTTTATCAATATCACTTCATGCAACAAATAATAAAAAAAGAAGTAGTATGATGCCTGTAAACGATAGCTATCCTATTGAAGAACTAATTAAAGCTTGTAAGGATTACATAGAAAAAACAAATAGAAGAATATCATTTGAATATGCATTAGCTAAAGATAATAATGATAATTTAGAAGATGCAAAAGAACTAGTAAAACTTTTAAAAGGTATGATTTGCCATGTGAATTTAATACCAATAAATAAAATAGAAAATGGAAAGTTTGATAAGAGTTCAAATGAAAATATAATAAAATTTAGAGATTATTTAAATGATCATGGAATTGTAGCAACTATAAGAAGAGAATTAGGTTCAGATATAGATGCGGCCTGTGGACAATTAAGAAGAAAAAATTTAGAACACTAAAAAGTGTTCTTTTTGTTATAAAAAATCAAATTTGAAAATTTATGTAAAATATAGTATAATCATAAAGTGAACCCTTTGATGACTTCGTAACTTATACATCTTAGGCTTTACAAAAAATATTATTATATGAACGAAGGAGGTTCAAAATGAAAACATTTAATGATTTAATGCAAAATGCATTAAAAATCGAAGGGCCTACAGAAATATGTTGGCCCACAAGTGATAGAATACGGGAGACAATAAATCCATCAGACTATTGCTTTTATGACCAATGCTATTCTGTTGGCACAGATGTAATTGCATTTATATATGGAAAGACATTATATGTTATGCCATATTACATAAATGCAGAAAGAATCTTAACTCATGCTGATTTCCAAAAAAAGCATTTTTATGTTCCGCTTTCAGGAGGAGCATATCCTATTGATAAGCAGAATGAATGGGAAGAAATTAAAGAAAAAGCAGAGAAAATCGAAGATTATACCAAAAAATGTGTTAAGTATGCAGAAAAGAGAGGATATGGAAGTATAGATGAAGGAATTCTTGAAGAATATTGCTTTGAAATTCCTGTAGAAGGTGTTGAAGTCGAACGTATTGATGGAAGCCGTTTTACACATTATCCTGCAATCCGATACATAAAAAATAATAGCATATTAGGAAAGATAGGATTATATTCCATCAGAAATGGCATATGTGCATTTGTATACAGAGATGGTAAAACATATGTTACATGTCATGACTTTATTATCGAAGAACTCCATAAAAAAGGCTACAGAAATGGCTTTTTATGGATACCTTTTTCTGATGGTAATGAAAAAATTATTGATCTGAAATATTCTATAAAATGGGAAAAAATTTTAAGATTATAATATGTTTTCATTTGAATTCTAAAAAGATCTCATTCGTCTTTTTGGAACAAAAGATCTGGCTCATTTGCCAGATTTTTTTGTTGTATATATTGTGAAATAGAAATAAAAATGATATAATATTTAAAGATAAAAAATGAAACATTTGGTGACTGTCCCCATTGTTCCATTTAAAAGTAGGAGATAAAGATGTTATTAAAAGATTTAAAATTACCATTTGTAAATAAATTAAAAGTATATGCATTTGTTGGCCCTTCTGGAACTGGAAAAAGCTATAGAGCTCAAATGGTAGCAAGTGAAAGAAATATAAATTTTATTATAGATGATGGTTTATTAATAAAAGATAATGAAGTAGTAGCTGGAGAATCTGCAAAAAAAGCTGCAACAAAAGTTGCTACTGTTAAGCATGCTCTTTTTTATGAAGAAACAGAAAGAGAACCTGTAATAAAAGCTTTTAAAAAGTATAAACCTGAAAGTGTTTTGATACTTGGAACATCAGATGGAATGGTACAAAAAATAGCTGCAAATTTAGGATTACCAGAGATAACAGAAACTATTTATATAACAGATGTTGCAACAGAAGAAGAAATGCAAACTGCAAGAAGAATTAGAGTAACAGAAGGAAAACATGTAATTCCTGTTCCAACATTTGAAATTAAAAAAGATTTTTCAGGATATTTATTAGATCCACTTCAAATATTTAAATCAAAAGGAAAAGGACAAAAACCTTATGTATCAGAGAAATCAATAATAAGACCTACATTTAGTTATCTAGGTAAATTTACTATATCAGATTTAGTTTTTAGACAAATATTGGAATATTTAGCTGTACAAACACCAGCAATATATAAAATATTAAAAACTAGAGTGGATAATTTTGGTGAAGGTGCTAAAATTTATATGGAAGTAAGTATAGTTTATGGCTTTAATGTAAGAGACGGATTAAATGATTTTAAGAAAAAAGCAAAAAAAGAGATAGAAAAATTAACAGCAATGAATGTCGTAGAATTAGATGTAGTAGCTAAAAATATATATGTACCACAAAAAGGAGAGGAATAATATATGTCATTTATAGTAGCAATAGATGGACCAGCAGGTTCTGGAAAAGGAACAATAACAGAAATAATAAGTAAAAAATTGGGACTAATAAATATTGGATCAGGGGCAGCTTATAGATGTGTTGCACTTCAATCAATAAAAGAAGGAATAACAATAGATGAACCTCAAAAAATAATTAAATTACTAGAAAGTATAAATATAGAATTTAAAATTGAAAATGGTAAAGATGTAATTTATTTAGATGGAGAAAATGTGACAGATAGAATTAGACAAAAAGATGTTGCGAAAATTGTATCACCAGTTTCAGCAATTAAAGAAGTTAGATTTAAGTTAAATGATATATTTAGAAATTTAGCAAAAGACAAGGATGTTATAATGGAAGGAAGAGATATTGGAACATATGTATTTCCAAATGCAGATTTAAAAATATATTTGGATGCTTCTGAAGAAGAAAGAGCAAAAAGAAGATATAAACAAAATATAGAAGCTGGAATTGAAATGAGTTATGAAGAAATATTGGAAAATATAAGAAAAAGAGATGAAAATGATAAGAAAAAAGAAATAGGAGCATTAAAACAAGCAGAAGATGCTATTTATATTGATTCAAGTGATATGTCTATAGAAGAAGTAGTAAATAAAGTTACAGAAACAATAAACAGAAAACGAAAAAATAGAAAATGAAAAATGAAAAAATATTAATACTTTTAAGAAGGGATAATAAAATGAAAGAGTTTTTTAAGAAAATAGGGAGAGGAATTGTTAAAGGTGCAATTTATATTTATTGTAAAATTATATATAGAATGAAAGTTGTAGGAAAAGAAAATATTCCTAAAAAAGGACCAATAATTATTTGTGGAAACCATAAGAGCTTTCTAGATCCACCAGTAATTGAAGTGACTTGTGGAAGATATACAAGATTTCTTGCTAAAGAAGAATTAACAAAACATCTATTTTTAAAATTTTTAGGAAAAGTTTTTGATGCAATACTAGTCAAAAAAGATTCAAAAGAAGTTACTGCTATAAAAGAATCTTTAAAGACACTAAAAAATGGAGACTGTTTAGCATTATTTCCAGAAGGTACAAGAAATGGTTTAGCAAAAGGTGAAGATGTAAAAGATGGAGCTGCATTTTTTGCTTTAAGAAGCGGATCAAAAGTAATACCATGTGGAATAAAAGGTGGAGAAAGAGGAAACTGGAAAGTAACTGTTACATATGGTAAACCATTAGATTTTAGTGAGTATAAAGGAGCAAAAGATAAAGAAACATTAGATAAGGTTACAAAAGAAATTATGGATAACATTATAAGTTTGACAAAATAGCCTAATTATAGTATAATATTAGAAGCTTTTTAAGAGAAGAATAGACGTTTTTCAAAGAAAATTTTGAAGACGTCTTAAGTTATGTAAAGGGGTAATAAAAATGAACAATCAAAAAATAAGAAATATAGCAATAATTGCACACGTAGACCATGGAAAAACCACATTAGTAGATGCCATGCTTAGACAAAGTAACATATTTAGAGAAAATGAACAAGTACAAGAAAGAATAATGGATTCAAATGACCAAGAGAAAGAAAGAGGAATAACAATACTTTCTAAAAATACTTCTGTTATGCATGGAGATATTAAAATAAATATAGTTGATACTCCAGGACATGCTGATTTTGGAGGAGAAGTAGAAAGAGTTCTAAAAACTGTAGATGGAGTTCTTTTATTAGTAGATGCTTTTGAAGGAGCAATGCCTCAAACAAGAGAAGTTTTAAAGAAATCATTAGCATTAGGATTAAAACCAATAGTTGTTATTAATAAAATAGATAGACCAGGAGCAACTCCAGATAAAGTTGTAGACCAAGTTATAGAATTATTTATTGAACTTGATGCAACAGATGAACAATTGGATTTTCCAGTTGTATATGCATCTGCAAAAAATGGAATTGCAAAAATGGACTTGAATGAAGAGACAAATGATTTATCATGTCTATTTGAAACAATAATAAATACAATTAAAGCACCTGATTGTGATGAAGAAGGCCCAGCTCAAATGCTAGTATCTAATATCGATTATGATGATTATGTTGGAAGAATAGCAGTAGGAAGAGTAGAGAGAGGTATTATAAAATCAGGAATGCCAGTTTCTATTTGTGGAAAAGAAGATAAAATTACACAAGGAAGAATTGCAAAAGTATATACACATGTTGGATTAAATAAAGTTGAAGTAGAAGAAGGAAAAGCAGGAGATATTATAGAACTTGCAGGACTTTCTGATATTAATATTGGAGATACTGTTTGTGATTTTGAACATCCAGAAAAAATTCCATTTGTAGATATAGATGAACCAACAGTTTCAATGACATTTAGTGTAAATAATGGACCTTTTGCAGGAAAAGAAGGACAATTTATTACTTCAAGACATATAAGAGATAGATTATTTAAAGAGCTAGAAAAAAATGTATCTTTAAGAGTAAAAGAAACAGATTCACCAGATAGCTTTGAAGTATCAGGAAGAGGAGAACTTCATTTATCAGTTTTAATTGAAACAATGAGAAGAGAAGGTTTTGAATTATTAGTTTCAAGACCAAAAGTTATATTTAAAGAAATTGATGGAGTAAAATGTGAACCAATTGAATTATTAGTTGTAAATGTACCAGATGATTGTGTAGGAAATGTTATAGAAAAATTAGGTAGAAGAAAAGCTGAAATGGTTAATATGGAACCTGCAGAACTAGGACATACAAAAATAGAATTTAAAATACCTGCAAGAGGTATAATTGGATATAGAACAGAATTCTTAACAGATACAAAAGGTGAAGGAACAATGAATCATATATTTGATTCATATGAACCATATAAAGGAGATATCCAAGCTCGTGTTAGAGGAACAATAGTTGCATTTGAAAATGGAAAATCTGTAACATATGGATTATATAATGCACAAGACAAAGGTGATTTATTTATTGGACCTGGTGTTGAAGTATATGAAGGAATGATTGTTGGATTAAATTCTAGAGGAGAAGATTTAGCGATAAATGTATGTAAAGAAAAACATTTAACAAATACTAGAGCTTCTGGTTCTGATGATGCACTTCGTTTAGTTCCACCAATTCAAATGTCTTTAGAAAAAGCAATTGAGTTTATTCAAGATGATGAATTAGTAGAAGTAACACCAAAATCAATAAGATTAAGAAAGAAAATATTAGATTCTAAAGAAAGAGAAAGAGCAGCAAGAAGTAAACAATAAAATAATATGATTAGTAAAGGTAGAATGTAATTATGAGAAATAGATATATTAATGATAAAACTGGAAAATTTGGACCAGATAATGATATTCAAAGAAAAATACATCATGAGAGAATATGTAGTCTTACTGATGTTATGATGCATAAAAAAGAAAAAAGAGTCAGACAAAATGGTCTTAGAGAAGTATTTTTACAAGAATATGAAAAAAATGGATACAATTCAGCTAAAAAAATGATAAATGATAGGCTAGGAAAAGAGGTATATTCTGATATAATATTAATGGGCTGGATTGGAATTGATCCTATAAAAACAATATTTGAAGCATATAGAAAAGAAAATAGAATAGAAGATGCATATAAGGCAGCAAATAAACTAAATAGAAACATAGGAAGCCCTGTAATAGGAAAAG
This sequence comes from uncultured Clostridium sp., assembly GCA_946411515.1. Lineage (GTDB taxonomy): Bacteria > Bacillota > Clostridia > TANB77 > CAG-508 > CAG-269. The sequence continues at coordinate 232,749 of CAMKEH010000001.1, read as the reverse complement.
AAGATGTTGACTTATGGGTAGCAGAAGAAAGTAAAAAATTAATTCAAGAAGAAAAAGGTAAGGATGAAGAAGATGATGCTAGATAAAATAAAGAAAAAAGCATTAGAAGATCATATTCCAATAATAATGGATGATACATTAGAGGTAATTGAAAAATATTTAGTAAAAATGAAACCAAAAAGAATATTAGAAATAGGAACAGCTGTAGGATATTCTGCAATATGTTTTTCTAAGTTTCTTGACAAAGACGGAATTATTGATACAATAGAACGAGATGAAGAAAGAATAAAAGAAGCAAAAATAAATATCAAAAATATGGATTTAGAACAAGTAATACATATTTATGAAGGTGATGCTGTAGAAATATTACCAATACTGAATAATAAATATGATGCAGTATTCATTGATGCTGCAAAAGGAAAATATCCGTTTTTTTTAAAAGAATCATTAAGAATGATAAATAAAAATGGAATTATATTTGCAGATAATATATTGTATAAAGGATATGTATTAAGTGATTATAATAAACATAAACAACGTACTGCTGTAAGAAATTTAAGAGAATACATAAAAGAAATTAGTGAAAATCCAAACTTGGAAACTGAAATTTTAGAAGTTGGAGATGGACTTGCTGTAAGTAAAATAGTAGGAGGAATTTAAAAAATGGAAGAAAAATCATTTAGAGATAGTATAAAAGTAGCTGAACCAAATGATCAACAAAAAGCAAAATTATATGAAATATATAAAGCCCAACAAGAAGAACAATTTGAACTGTATATTAATTATATTAACGAAGTATTATGTATTTTAAAAGATTATAGAATAGTATCAGACTTTACTAAGTTTAATGCTCGTATTAAAGCACCGGAAAGTGCTATAACAAATGATAATGGTGAAAAAGCTTTAGATGATGTATTTGGAATGGAAATTGATTTTGCAACACCTGGTGAAAAATTTTTTGTATCTGATCTAATTAAAGGAACTATTAAAACAATACAAGAAAAAATACATAAAAAAGATAATGGATATGAAGCATATCATATTATAGGATATCCAGTTAGTAGAAATGTATTAACAAAAACTTTTAAGGATTTATTGGATAGAAAAATAGACATAAATGAAGAATATAATAATTTTTATAATGGTTTATCAGAAAAAAATAAAGAAAAAGAAAATTCAGAAAAAGAAAAGAAAATTAAATATTTTGATGAATATAAAAATGATTTTGAAAATTATAGTAATTCAATAAAATTAAGAATGAGTAATAAACATATTAATGAATTAGAAAACGATTTACAAAAGGCAGAAGAAAAATATCTAGAAAAGCAAAAAGAGATTGAAAATAATGAGAATATACCTTTTATAGAATTCCAATTTAAAACTATACAAGTGGCAATAGAAGCTAATATTGGCGAAGCTAGGCATGATGGCTATAAAGGACTTTCAAGTAGTGAAATGCAAAAAGTATATGATCAATTAAATGGAAAAATACCATTATCTCAAGTTCCAACAATGTATACTTCTGATTTAAAAAGAGACAAAAACGGAAAAATTATACCTATGCGTATTAGATCTTCCCGTAAAACGTTAGAGACATTATATCCAGAATTAATAACTAAAAGGGCTAGAGGAGAAGAAAAAGGAGAAGAAAAAGGAGAAGAAAAATAAATGAAACAAGTAGAATTACTAGCACCAGCAGGATCTTTCAAAAAAGCAAAAATAGCCTTTCTATATGGTGCAGATGCAGTATATTGTGGTACTTCATCACTATCACTTAGAACAAGGGCTGATATGGAAAATGATGATTTAGAAAAAACAATAGAATATGCACATAAAATAGGTAAAAAAGTGTATGTAACATTAAATATATTTGCTTGGGATGAAAAATATGATGAAATAATCGAAATGGCAAAAAAACTAGAAATATTAAAACCTGATGGAATAATAGCAGCAGATGGTGGAGTAATAGATGTATTAAAGCAATATGCACCAAGTGTAGCAATAAATGTAAGTACTCAAGCAAATTTAGTAAGTTTGCATAGTTGTAATTTCTGGTATAATCAAGGTTGCAAAAGAATGATAATGGCAAGAGAAATGAATAAAGAGCAATTAAAATATATAATGGAAAATAAGCCAGAAGGTATGGAAGTAGAAATATTTATTCATGGAGCAATATGTTTTGCATTTTCTGGTAGATGTTTCTTAAGTGACTTTTTATCATGTAGAAGTGCAAACTTAGGAGATTGTAGTCAAAGCTGTAGATGGTCTTATAATTTATATGCTGAAGAAAAAAACAACCCACGGAGAATTTATGCCAATTGAAATTGATAAATATGGAACAAGTATATTTTCATCAAAAGATTTGTGCTTAATAAAAGAAATACCTGAAATACTTGATATGGGAGTAGATAGTTTAAAAATTGAAGGAAGATTAAAAACAGAATATTATTTAGCAAGTGTTGTAAATGCATATAGAAATGCAATAGATGATTATAAAAAAGATCCTAAAAATTATAATTATGAAAAATACTTAAAAGAATTAGAAAAAGTAAAAACAAGAGGATTAACAACATTTTATTTTAATGATAGAAATAATAAAGATATTCAAGAATATTCAGGAAGACAATATAATGAAGATTATGAATTTGGTGGAAAAGTAGTAGAGTATGATGAAACTAAAAATTTATTTACAATAGAAATAAAAAATAAACTTATTGTAGGAGATACTTTAGAAATAATTATTCCAAATAAAATAGAACCTTTAGAATTTAAGATAGAAGAACTTTATGATGTGGATACAGAAGAAAAGATAAATGAAATAAGTCCAGGAGTGAAAGGACAAAAAGTAAAAATGAAATTACCAATCAAATGTGAAAAAGACTGGATAATTAGAAGAAAAAAATAAAATGAAACAAAGGGGACAGACATTTTTTGTTTCAATGTTTAATTTAAATAATTAAAATATTATAGATAAAGAGTAAATGAATTTTCATTCATTTACTCTTTTATTTCTTTTGCTAATTTATTAATAGCTTTTGTTTCTATTCTAGATACATAAGAACGAGAAATCCCCATCATTTTTGCAATTTCATTTTGAGTTTTAGGCTTTTTTCCTCCGAAGTCCAAATCTAAGTTCTAAAATAGTTTTTTCGCGATCTTTTAAAATTTCTTTCATTTTTTTATATAATATTTTTATCTTCATTTTTATATCTACAATATCTTCAATATTTCTTTCATTATTTTCTAAAACTTCTTGCAGTGTAACAACATTATCATCCTTATCTTTACCAATCGGCTCATTTAAGTATACTTCTGCACCGCAATTTCTTAGTTGCTCTAAAATGCATTAATATTTCATTATCAATACAACGAGATACATATGTAGAAAGTCTAGATCCTTTTTCTATATTAAAACTATTAATTCCTTTTATTAAACCTATAGTTCCAATTGATATTAAGTCATCCTGATCAACTTTTGAGTTACTATATTTTTTAGCTACATGAGCAACTAATCTTAAATTTCTTTCAATTAAAATATTTCTTGCTTCTTCATCTCCTTTAGACATTTGAATTAGATATTGTTTTTCTTCTTCTGAAGTTAAAGGCTCTGGAAATAAATTTCCTCCTTGAATGTATCCGAACGAGAAAGACAGCTGATTTTAAAAATTCAAAAAAACCAAGTATACCTGTCATACAAAGTGCTGATAACATAAATGCACCTCCAATTTATTCTTATAACGAAATTATATGTGTTAAAAAGATAAAAGTGCATGACCAAATAAAAAACTATTTTAGAATTTTTTAAAATTTAAGTAATAAAGTTTAAAGAGGTGTATTTGATTGAATTTTTTATTAAATTGTATTTTAGGAATAGTAATTGGAAGTGGTGCAATACTTCCGGGAATTAGCAGCGGAGTTATATGTGTTATTTTTGGTATATATGAGAAATTAATTGATAGTGTTTTAAATTTTTTTAAAGATGTAAAAAATAATTTTAAATTTTTATTTTCCATTATTACCGGAGTTATTATAGGTGTTTTTATTTTTAGTAATATACTTAAATTTTTCTTGTTTCAATTTCCATTACAAACAAAATCGATTTTTATTGGTTTGATACTTGGAAGTATACCATCTCTATTTAAGGAAGCTAATAAAAATTCTAAATTTAGATTAAAGTACTTATTATATACATTAATTGCATTTATAATAGGAATAGTATCAGTAATTTTAGAAAATAAAATTGAAATAAATAGTGTAAACCAAAATGTTAGTTATATATATTTGATTTTATCAGGATTTAGTATGTCTATTGGAATTATTGTTCCAGGAGTAAGTAGTACAGTTATTTTAATGATTATGGGAATATATAACATATATCTTTCATCTATTTCAAATTTATATTTTCCAGTCCTTATACCTATGGGAATAGGAATAGTATTAGGAAGTATTATATTAATGAAAATAACAAATTTTTTATTAAAGCATTTTTATGAAAAAACATTTTATTCAATAATAGGATTTGCTTTAGGGTCTATTTTTGTGTTGTTACCAGATGAAACAACTGTGATAAATGGGATTATTAGTTTAATATGCATAATTCTAGGATTTTATATTTTTAATTTGATAAAAAAGTAATTAACGAGTAATTAATGTTATAAGAAATAATAAAACAAAACTTCACTTTTGTAATAAAATATGTTATAATTGCAAAAAATAAAAATAAGGATGTAGATGTAAATGAAAAGAACAAAATTAAAAGATAGAGAATTACCTACATACACAAAAGGTGAAGAAATATTTAATATGACAACACATATAGTAGGAGCAGTTTTAGGAGTTGTTGCAACTATTCTTTGTATTATTTTTGCAGCAGTGCATGGAAATGGATATGGGGTTGTAAGCGGAATAGTATATGGAGTAAGTATGATATTGTTATATACAACATCAAGTATATATCATGGATTAAGTCCTAAAAGGACATCTAAAAAAGTATTTCAGATTTTAGATCACTGCGTAATATTTTTATTAATTGCAGGCTCATATACACCATTTGCCTTATGTACTATAAGGCAGTATGATCCAGCTTGGGGGTGGACAATATTTGGATTTATATGGCTTTTAGCAATACTTGGAATTGTTTTAAATGCAATTGATTTAAAAAAATTTAGAGTGTTTTCAATGATAGCTTATATTGCAATGGGATGGTGCATCATAATAAAAGCAAGCTTGCTTCCAGAAGTACTTAGTCCAATGGCATTAATATTATTAGTGTCTGGTGGAATATTATATACATTAGGAGCTATTTTCTATGGCTTAGGTAGAAAATATAAATATATGCATTCAATATTTCATTTACTAATAGTAATAGCTAGTTTATTACAATTTTTGTGTATATTGTTATATGTAATGTAAATAAAAAAAGACATATAACAATATGTCTAAAAACGAATATATTTACCCGCAAATCTTAATTCATTTTAACATATTTCTATAAAAAAAGCAAGGTTTAAAAAAGTATAAATAAGAGAGAATATAAGTGAAAAAATGAGATAATAGGTAGTATATTAAAATAATAAATTTTTTTAACAAAAATTTTATTTGTAAAGTAAATAACTATATGTTAAAATATAAATAACTTAAATAAATATAAGTAAATAATTTTCCCTGCATAGTGCGTATAGACAGAATTTTTAGAACCAACACATATTAAGAGGGGCCAGATCTCATGAATATGGCGTGCAAGCTTACAATATAGTAAGAAGCCCATGAATATTCAGGTAGGCACCCACCTGTTTTTAGGAGCAGGTCCTTAAAAATTCAAACATCTGACGGCTAAGGCGGGGTATTTTTATGCTTAAAATTAATTAAAATATAAAAATAAATCCAGTATTGCTACTGGATTTTAAAATCTTTTGATGCAAGTTCTAATATAGCTTTTGCGTATATTTTAGAACATAATATTAAATTATTTATTTCAATAAATTCATTTGTTTTATGACACATATCTTTATGGCCTGGAAAATTTGGCCCAAAAGATATACAATTCTTAAATGCTTTTGCATATGTACCGCCTCCAATTGCTACAGGTTCATAATTAGAATTGGTATATTCATTAAATATATTACAAAGAGTAGAAACTAATTGATTGTTCTTTGGTATATACAAAGCATTTGCTAAGTCTATTTCTTTAAAACTTAAATTTTTATATAAATTACAAAGTTCTATAAATTTTTGTGTAATTTTATTTGGATCAATTGTAACAGGAATTCTTATATTCATTTTAATTTCTAATTTTGAATTTTCAAAAGAAAAATGTCCAACATTTAAAGTTAGTTTTCCTGATTCATCTTCAAAATTCAATCCTAAATTTTTTCCATAATAATCAGTATTTATATATTTATTAAAGAAGTCTAAAATCTCATTTTTTTCATTACAAAATTTAAATATTTTATTTAAAATAGTAATTAATCTAGAAATTGCATTTATACCTAAATCAGGATGAGCACTATGTGCTTGAATACCGTGAGATATTAACTTTATTTCACTATCATCTGATTTTAAAATTTCAATTTCAAATTTATTAGTATGTATTTCAGATTTTATAAATTTAATTAATTCATCAATAGATACATTATTGTTATTAATAACTAAAGTAGCTGTGCAAATTTTGGGAACAACATTTAATGCATTATTATTACAATCAATTTCTTTAATTATTATATTAGAATTTTCATTTTCAAAATAATCTGAACTTATAGAACAATTCAAGATGGATTTTTCTGCATAAATACAAGGAAAATCAGCATCTGGACTAAATGCAATATCTGGCATTTCTTCTGACTCTTTATAATGTTTGATACATTTCCAATCTCTTTCCTCATTTAAACCTAGAATAAGTCGTACTCTTCTATTAATTTTACAGTTATCCATGACTGCTTTCATAGCATATAAACTGGCTATTACAGCACTTTTATCATCAATAGAGCCTCTACCAAATATTTTTCCATCATGAATGGTAGCACTAAAAGGAGGGTAAGTCCATCCTTCTCCTTCAGGAACAACATCTAAATGGCCTATAATTCCTAACATTTCTTTGCCTTCACCAAATTCAATATATCCACAATAACCATCTAGATTTTTAGTTCTAAATCCTAGGTTTTTTCCTAAATTTAAAACATATTCTAAAGCATCATTTACATTTTTCCCAAAAGGTATAGAAGGAGTATTTATATCACTATACACGCTTGGAATTTGAATTACACTTCTAGTTTTTTCAATTATTTCATCTTTTAAATTATCAATATAATTATCTAACATATAACCAGTCCTTTCATATACAAATTATTATAGTATACAAAAAAATATACGTAAAGTTTTTAGAAAAAATTTAAATATTTATAGTAAAAAATATAAAGTTGTGTTATATTAAATTTAGAAAAATAAGGAGAGTGATTTTTTAATGGAAAAAGAAATAGAAAAATTACAAGCTACCGCAAAAATAATAAGAAGAGGAATAGTAGATCAAGTGTATAGAGCGGGCTCTGGCCACCCAGGAGGTTCTCTTTCAATAGCAGATATTTTAACAGTATTATATTTTCACGAATTAAATATAGATCCTAAAAATCCAAAATGGGAAGATAGAGACAGGGTAGTTCTTTCTAAAGGACATTGTGCACCTGCATTATATAGTTGTTTGACAAATAGAGGATATTTTGAACAAGAAGAATTAAAAGATTTTAGAACTATAAATGGTAGATTACAAGGTCATCCTGATATGAATAAAGTTCCAGGAGTTGATATGACAACAGGTTCTTTAGGACAAGGATTATCTTCTGCAAATGGTATGGCAATTGCAGGAAAAATAGACAATAAGGACTATAGAGTTTATTGTATTTTAGGAGATGGAGAAATAGAAGAAGGACAAGTTTGGGAAGCGGCAATGGCAGCAAGCAAATACAAGTTAGATAATTTATGTGTTGTTGTTGATAATAATAATTTGCAAATAGATGGTACAATTGAAGAAGTTATGAGTTCTTATCCAATAGAAGAAAAATTTAAGAGTTTTGGATTCCAAATTATAAATATAAATGGTCATGATATAGATGAAATAATTAAAGCTTTTGATGTGGCAAAAGAAATTAAAGGAAAGCCTACATGCATAATTGCAAAAACTACAAAAGGTAAAGGTGTATCTTATATGGAAAATAAAGTAGAATGGCATGGAAAAGCTCCAAATGAAGAAGAATATAATAAGGCAATAGAAGAATTAAAATAAATAAGAAAAGAGGAATTAATATGGAAAAAGAAAAAAAAGCCACACGTCAAAGTTATGGAGAAGCTTTACTTGAATTAGGAAAAGAAAATAAAGATATAGTAGTTTTAGATGCAGATTTAGCAACAGCTACTAAAACAAATATATTTGCGAAAGAATTTCCTGATAGATTTTTTGATATGGGAATTGCTGAAGCAAATATGATAGGAACAGCCGCAGGACTTTCAACAACTGGAAAAATACCATATGCTAGTACTTTTGCAATTTTTGCAGCAGGAAGAGCATATGACCAAATAAGAAATAGTGTATGTTATCCAAATTTAAATGTAAAAATATGTGCAACGCACGCAGGAATAACAGTGGGAGAAGATGGAGCAACACATCAAATGCTAGAAGATATATCATTAATGAGAACTTTACCTAATATGACAGTAATGTCAACATCAGATGATATACAAACAAAATGGGCAGTTAAAGAAATATCTAAAATAAAAGGACCAGTATATTTAAGACTAGCTAGAATGAAAACAGGACAAATTTATGATGAAAACCAAACATTTGAAATAGGAAAAGCAGTTCAAATAGGAGAAGGAACAGAGGCTACTGTATTTGCAACAGGAATAACAGTAGAACAAGCTTTAATTGCAAAAGAAAAATTAAAAGAAAAAGGAATAGAGATAAGAGTAGTAGATATTCATACAATAAAACCAATTGATAAAGAAATGATTATAAAATGCGCAAAAGAGACTAAAAGACTTATTTCAATCGAAGATCATAGCATAATAGGAGGACTTGGAACTGCTATATCAGAAGTATTAACAGAAGAATATCCAACAAAAATAGAAAGACTAGGAATAAATGATACTTTCGGTAAATCAGGTAAAGCAGAAGAACTAATGAAATACTTCCATATAACAGCAGATGATATAGTTAATAAATTTTAATAAAAATAATAAATAAAAAAACACCTAGAAAAACAAATTCTAGGTGTTTTATTTTATAAAAAGAAAAAATAATAAAAAGTACTTGACAAACACAAACAAATGTTTTAAAATGACATAAAATTGAAATAGGAAGTGATAATATGCCAAATGAAATAAAAGATTTAACTATTAAAGATACAATTACAAATGAAGAAATAAAAAATCTAATATATACAATAAGAGGAAAACAAGTAATACTAGATAGAGATTTGGCCGAATTATATAATTGTAAAAATGGTACTAAAACGATAAATCAAGCAGTTAAAAGAAATATTAACAGATTTCCAGAAAGATTTATGTTTCAAGTAAATGAAAATGAATATAACGTTTTGCGGTCACAAGTTGGGACCGCAAAATAGAATATCTAAAATAAGAAGTTTGCCTTATGCCTTTACAGAACAGGGAGTAGCAATGCTAGCTACAATTATAAGGACAGATGTTGCAATAAATGTAAGTATTAAAATAATGGATGCATTTGTAGAAATGAGGAAATTTTTAGCTTCAAACGGACAAATATTTGATAGACTAATAAATGTAGAATATAAGTTATTAGAACATGATAAGAAATTTGATGAGGTATTTAATAGTTTGCACCAAGAAGAAAATATAAAGCAAAAAATATTTTTTGAAGGCCAAATTTGGGATAGTTATAATTTAATAATTGATATTTTAAAAAGAGCAAATAATAAAATTACAATAATTGATAATTATATTGATGATAGTATTTTAAAAATGTTAACAAAGAAGAATAAAAATGTAGAAGTTATAATATTAACATCTGATAAAAGTAATATAGAAAAAATTGATGTAAATAAATTTAATAAAGAATACCCTATTTTAAAAGTTTCAAAAACTAATAAATTTCATGACAGATTTATTATAATAGATAATAAAGAATTATATCATTGTGGTGCTTCAATAAAAGATCTAGGTAAAAAATGTTTTGCGATTAATAAAATGGAAGATATAAGTATTATAGAAAAAATGGTAACACAAAAATAAAAATGAATATCTAAAAACTAAAAGATGATAAATATAAATCTTTAAGGTGACAATTTGTCATCTTAAACAAAATAGAAGAGGAAAGTGTCATTACTAAAAAGTGTGTAAATATGCAAAATTATTAATTAAATATTGAAAAAAATAGAGGTTCCAATTTGGAAACTCTAAAATCTTAATCCATATTAAATCTCGATCTATCTATTTCATAATTATTTTTTAGTTCATCTTCAGATAACTTTCTATTATATACTCTTATAGAATATATATTTCCTTTAAAACTATAATTGGTTCCACTCCAAGGATAAGCACTTCCTATAGAATAGAAATCTCGCTGCATTACTGAATTAATAATTCCTTCTTCTATATCTTCATTATAAAATTGTAAATCATCAGAAAATATAATATTGTTGCTACCTACCGAAAATGCCTCTGTTCGTTTTCCTAAATCAGTTAAATTTTTAAAATTTGATAAAGAATGATAATTAGAATTGTTTTTACCTGTCCATAAACAAATTTCTCTATTATTTGGGCTTACATTGAATTGAAATCCATTCGCTGGATTAACTTTTTGTCTGCTTTGAAAAATCCAAATATAGTTGTTGTTAAATTTTGGAATATCATAACAAACTTCAACTGTACATTCATTTGAGTTTTCTAAAATTGCTTTATTTAAAACCAAAGTTCTATTAGTTGCATCTCCTACATAACTATTGTCACTCCATATAGCATTTAAAGCTGAATCTAATTTAGTAAAATCATTATTGTTCCCACTTAAATCTTCCCAGGTTGTTGTAGTTGTACTATGACCATTTCTTGTATTGTTAATACCATCTAACAATAAAATAAGTCCATCTGTATTATAATATTTATAAACTTCTCCATCAGCATTAATTTCATAAGTTGTACTATTTAATTTTATTATCTTTGGTAATGTTATTTCTGTACTTTCTTCTATTGCTTTATTATTTGAATCTGTTAAATTATTTATTTGACTTAAGTTTTTTGCAAGGAAAGTTGTGTTAATTCCATTTTCATCATGACTTGCCATTACTGCAAGTTTAATTCTTTCTAAACCTTCTGCTTCTATTGTAGTATTTTTAGCTTCATTTGCTTTTTGTAATAATCCATTATCACCTGTTAGTGTTACAATTGTTACTCCTGCTAGTATTAGAAGGACTATAATTGTGATAACAAGTGCTATCAAAGTTATACCTTTAGTTTGTTTTGTCATTTGTTTTCTCCTCTCTTTTATATAGTATTCCTACTATTAATAAGATATAATCATGACGCTTTTTGTCACTAGAGTTATTTTATATTATATGACATATAAAGTCAACAAAAACTGGATAAAATTGTTACAAAAAATTCACTTAAAATTTACTGAAAACTATTGCAAAAAATAGAGTTTATTGTTATTATATGATAGAATAAAAAAGAAAATAATTTTTTAGATAGAAAAATAAAACAAGGAGTACAAAAAATGATAGAATTTAGAAATGTATCAAAGACATATGATACAGGAACAAAAGCCGTTAAAAATGCAAATTTTGTAATAGATAAAGGTGATTTCGCTTTTTTAGTAGGATCATCTGGAAGTGGTAAATCAACATTAATAAAATTAATACTAAAAGAAGAAGAACCAACATCAGGAAATATAATTATTAATGGAAAAGATACAACATATTTAAAACCAAATAGAGTTCCATATTTAAGAAGAAGTATGGGAGTTGTTTTTCAAGATTTTAGATTATTACCAGACAAAACAGTATATGATAATGTAGCTTATGCAATGTACATTGTAAGAGCAACACCAAGACATATAAGAAGACAAGTACCTATGGTATTATCATTAGTTGGATTAAGTGGAAAAACTAAAATGTATCCAAATGAATTATCAGGTGGAGAACAACAAAGGGTAGCTTTGGCTAGAGCATTAGTTAATAATCCATCTATGCTTATTGCAGACGAGCCTACAGGAAACTTAGATCCAGATACAGCATGGGATATTATGAATTTACTAAATGATATTAATATGAGAGGAACAACAGTAGTTGTTGCAACACATGCTAAAGATATAGTGGACAAAATGAAAAAAAGAGTTATCCATATTCGTAAAGGTGAAATCATAAGAGACGATAGAAAAGGTGGGTATGATTATGAAATATAACATTTTAGGATATTTAATAGGTGAAGGTTTTAGTAATGTATTCAAAAATAAAAAATCAACAGGTGCTTCCCTTATGATAATGTGTGCAACTATGATTATATTCGGAATATTTTTAACATTAGGAGAAAATATAAATCATTTTGTAAAAGAAGTAGAGTCTGCACAAGGGATACAAGTTTTTATTAAAAATGAAGCAACACAAGAACAAATAGAAGAATTAGAAGACAAAATAAGAAAAATAGATGGAGTAAGTAAAACAGAATTTGTTTCTAAAGAACAAGCTTTAAACCAAATGAAAGAAAAATTTGGAGATAAAAAAGACTTACTTGAAGGCTATGAAGGAGAAAATAATATCTTTACAGCATCTTATGTTGTAACATTAACAGATTTAAAACAAAGCCAAACAGTGCAAGATCAAATATTAACGTTAGAAAATGTTAAAAAAATCACAAGTAAAGATGAAACTGTGGAAACTTTAATTAATTTAGCTAATGGAATAAAAATTGTTACAGGTGTAATACTAGGTTTATTGATAATAATATCAGTATTTATCATAGCAAATACAATAAAACTTACAGTTCATGCAAGAAGAAAAGAAATTTCAATTATGAAATATGTTGGGGCAACAAATGGATTTATAAGATGGCCATTTATTGTTGAAGGTATGATAATAGGTGTATTTGCAAGTGTGATTTCTATTACATTAGTAGGAATTGCTTATAATATGATAGCTGAAAGTTTAGTAAACTCTCAATTCATGCAAGTAATAAATATGAGCTTAATTGGTTTTGGAGATATGCTTAACTCAATTATAGTTGTATATATGTTACTTGGTATTGGAATAGGAGCTTTGCGGAAGTGTTATATCAATGAGAAAATATTTAAAAGTATAAAGGAGAAAACATGCGTAAAGTTTTATGTATTGTTTTAGCTTTTGTAATTAGCAGTTTTAGTATTTTTTCTTATGTATATGCTGAAAATGAAAATAATGAAAATTCAGATTTACAAAAACAAAAAGATGAATTGCAGAATCAATTAAATGAAGCAAATGAAGAACTAGAAGGTGTACAAGATGAATTATCACAAAACTTACAACAAGTTCAAAAATTAGATGAAAAAATAGAACAATCTAATAAAGAATTAGCAGAATTAGAAATTAAAATTAGCCAATTACAAGCTACAATGAATGAAGTACAAGCTAAATTAGATATAGCTGAAAAAAATTATGATAAGCAAAAAAAATTATTAGATAACAGACTAATTGCAGTACAAGAATCTAGTGATACTGAATATTTAGATGTTATCTTAAGTTCTAAAAGTATTTCTGACTTCTTATCTAATTATTTTCTAATTACAGAACTTGCAAGATATGATACAGAACTTTTAGAAGATATGCAAAATAAAAAAGAAGAAATAGAAAAAAACAAAAAACAATTGCAAGATAAGCAAAAAGAATTAGCTGAGATTAAAATAAATCAAAGTAAAACAGCAAGAATATTGGAAAATACAAAAACAGTAAGAGAAAATTATATAACAAAATTATCAGAACAAGAAAAAGGAATACAAGAAAAAATAGATGAATATAATACTCAATTTGCAGCAATAAATTCAGAAATACTTTCTATTGCATTAGAAGGAATAGATACTAAATATATAGGAGGAGAACTAGCATGGCCGGTACCTGGTTATACTAGAATTAGTTCAAAATATGGAATGAGAACACATCCTATAACAGGTGTATATAAACTTCATACAGGAACTGATATAAGTGCACCAATGGGAGCAAATTTTATAGCAGCAAATGATGGTATTGTTGTAAAAGCAGGATATAATGGGGCATATGGAAACATGGTAATTATAGACCATGGAGGAGGAGTATCTACACTATATGCACATGGTTCACAAATTTTAGTTGAAGTAGGTCAAATTGTAAAAAGAGGAGAAGCAGTATTAAAAGTTGGCTCAACAGGATATTCAACAGGACCTCATGCACATTTTGAAGTAAGATTAAATGGTATAGTTACAGACCCAATGCCATATATAACAAATGGATTAATACCTACAACACAAACTGAAAATACAAATGCAGAACAAGAAAGTAATACAAATACAACTACAAACACAAATCCTTAAAAAGGATAACTAAAACTACAAAAGTAGTAAAAATAGGAGGAACTTATGAAAAAGATTACCTTAAAAATATTTGGAGTATTAATTGCAATAGTAATGTTGTTACAAACAACTATTTCTTTAGCTGCAAATGTTAATGATTTAAATAATCAAAAAGAGTCAAATCAAGAAAAAATCGATGAAACCAAAAAAGAAAAAGAACAAGTAACACAAGAAAAAAATAAAACAGCAGCAGAAGTAGAAAAATTAAGTTCTGAAATATCTGGTTATGAAAGTCAAATAGAGGAACTAGACAACAAAATAGGAGAATTAAATACAAAGATTTCTGATTCTGAAGAAAAATTAAACAAAGCACAAGAAGATTATACAAAACAACAAAAACTATTAGAATCAAGATTGATTGCAATACAAGAAGCAGGAGATACTTCATATTTAGATTTTCTACTTTCTTCTGAAGGTTTAACAGATTTAATATCAAATTATTATTTGGTTTCAGAAATAGCAACTAATGATACAGAATTATTAGAACAAATACAAAAACAAAAAGAAGAAATAAAGAAAGCAAAAGAACAATTAGAAAGTGATAAAAAAGAACTAAATACATCAAAGATAAGTAAAGAAGGAGTGACTACTCAGCTAAAATCTGCAAAAAAAGAAAAGGACAGCCAAGTTGCAAAATTATCAGAAGATGAAAAAGCTTTGCAGGCAAAAATTGATGAATTAAATAAAGCAAATAAATCAATAGACAGTCAAATTAGAGCTGCCCAAGAAGCTATAAAAAGATATCAAGAACAACAAAGAAAAAGTAGTGGGGGAAGTTCATCATCCGGAGGAGGAACAACAAATCCAAGTGCATCAGGGTTTATATATCCAGTACCTTCAGCATATGCAACAGTAACAACAGGCATGTATTATTCAAGTGGAAGATATCATGGAGCAATAGATTTTGGACCATCAGGAATTAATGGGCAACCAGTATATGCAGTAGCAGATGGATATGTTGTAACATCAACAGAATTAAGTGGAAGTTATGGAAATTATATTTTGTTAGCACATCCAAATGGATTATACACATTATATGCACATGGACAATCAGGATCAAGAACAGTATCTGCTGGACAAACAGTAAAACAAGGACAACAGATAATGAGAGTGGGTTCAACTGGAAATTCTAGCCGGACCACATTTACATTTTGAGGTAAGAACAAGTCCAGGAGAATATTCTAATAGACAAAATCCATTAAATTATCTATAAAAATTATCATTAGAATATAAAAAATACATATAATTAAAATATATGGGCGGAATAAATCCGCCCAGTTTATAAGTTAAAGGAGAATGCAAAATGGGAGAAAAAAGAGGCTATAAAATATTTAAGATAATAATGCTAATAATATTAGTTGCATTTGTAACATTTATTATTACAGCAGTAGGAACATATCAATTCTTGAAAGATAATGATAAATTAGGAAAAACTTTAGTTGTTACTTCTTCAGATAATGGAGAGATAGCAAGTGAACTAAGTAAGTATAAAATGTTAATAGATAAATATTTTTTGGGCGAAGTAAATGAAGAAAAGTTAAAAGAAGGAGCAATAAAAGGATACATAGAAGGTTTAGATGACCAATATACAGAATATATTTCCAAAGAAGATATGAAAGATTATTTAGAAGAAACAACAGGAAATTTTGTAGGAATAGGAATATATATGGTGAAAGATACTAACTCAAATAAAGTAATGGTATTATCTCCAATAAAAGGAAGCCCTGCAGAAAAAGCAGGAATACTACCAGGGGATTTAATAATTTCTGTAGATGGTGTTCAATACTCAGCAGACGATATGTCAGTTGCAGCAAATAAAATAAAAGGAGAAGCAGGTTCAACTGTAAAATTAGAATTATTAAGAGGAACGGAAAATCTAAATTTTGAATTAATAAGAGAAAATATAAAGGTAAATCCTGTAGAAGGAAAAGTTTTGCAAAATAATATAGGATATATAAAATTTTCATCATTTGATGAAGAAACTTCAAAAGAATTTAAAACAAAATATGAAGAATTAAAATCTCAAGGAATAAAATCATTAATAATAGATTTAAGAAATAATGGTGGTGGAATAGTTAGTGAAGCTTTAAGTATAGCAGATTATATATTAGAAAAAGATAAAGTAATGCTATATGAAGTAGACAAAAACAATAATGAAAAAATAGAAAAATCAAAAGAAGATCCAATAATAAATATGCCAATAGTAATTTTAACAAATAGTAATACTGCAAGTTCTTCTGAAATACTAGCAGGTGCATTAAAAGATCATGAAAAAGCAAAAATAGTAGGAACAAAAACTTATGGAAAAGGTGTGATTCAACAATTAATGACATTACAAGATGGAAGTGGATTAAAAATAACATCAGAAGAATATTTAACACCAAATAAAACTAAAATAAATAAAATAGGAATTGAACCAGATGAAAAAATTGAGTTGCCAGAAGAATTAAAAAATAAATTGACAATTGAAGAAAAAGATGATACACAGCTACAAAAAGCAATTGAAATGTTAAAATAAATCATAGGAGGAAATATTAAATGAATTTACCAAATAAATTAACAATATTTAGAATTATTTTGGTACCATTAATGGTAATAATACCTTTTTTTGGAATAAATGGAACTTTTTTAGGAATACCAATTACATGGCTGATAATTGATGGTATATTTATATTAGCATCAATAACAGATAAACTAGACGGATATTTAGCAAGAAAAAATAATCAAGTAACAACATTTGGAAAATTTTTAGATCCACTTGCTGATAAAATATTGGTTTTAGCTGCAATGATTATGTTAGTTGAAATGCAAAAATTACCAGCATGGATTCCAATTATAGTATTAGCCAGAGAATTTATGGTATCAGGATATAGACTAATTGCAGTAGAAAAAGGTGGGAAAGTAATAGCTGCATCAAAATGGGGCAAATTAAAAACTGTTACTCAAATGATTGCAATAATAGTAGCATTTTTAGATTTAAATGCATTTGGAGAATGTTTTACAGGAACATTAAAAGGTGGAGATTTAGTAGTAAACTTATTTGTAACAATTATGATGATTGTTCAAACTATTGCTACAATTTTCTCAGGAATAGATTATATGAAAGGTGCTAAAAAATTAATAAAATAGAAAATAACAAAATTTACTTGACAAATTTGAGTTTTTGCCGTAATATATATAATATTTTTAAAAGAATAGATAACAGAGAGGAGTATTTAACATGGAAGAAAAGGATGTTATATTAACACAAGAAGGTTATGATAAATTAGAAGAAGAATTAAATTATTTAAGAACAGAAAAAAGAGCAGAAATTGCTGATAGAATAAAAGTTGCATTAGGATTTGGAGACTTATCTGAAAACTCTGAATATGATGAAGCAAAAACAGCACAAGCTGAAAATGAAGTTAAAATTGCAGAATTAGAAAATAAAATTAGACATGCAAAAATAATAGATGAAAAAGAAATTGATACAGAAACTGTACAAATAGGTAATATTGTAAGAGTATTAGATATGGAATTTGATGAAAAAGTAGAATACACTATAGTTGGATCAACAGAAGTAAATTTAGCAGAAAATAAGATATCTAATGAATCACCTTTAGGCTCAGCTTTACTTGGCGCTAGAAAAAACAACGTAGTAGAAGTAAATGCACCTGCAGGAATTATGAAATATAAAATATTATCAATAAAAAAATAGAAAATGCTTGTAAATTTTATTTAAAAGTGTTAAACTAATAATAGATTAAAAAAAAACCAAAATTTTCGGTGAAATTTTTTTAATCTTTTTTTATTTTCCGAGAAATTTTAGATGGGAGGAAAATATGAATACAAAATACATTTTTGTAACAGGAGGAGTAGTATCTGGATTGGGAAAGGGAATAACAGCAGCATCACTTGGAAGATTACTAAAAAATAGAGGATATAAGGTAACAATACAAAAATTTGATCCTTATATAAATGTAGATCCAGGAACAATGAATCCATATGAGCATGGAGAAGTTTTTGTAACAGACGATGGAACAGAAACAGATCTAGATTTAGGACATTATGAAAGATTTATAAATGAAAATCTAACTCAAAATTCTAGTGTAACAATGGGGAAAATATATTCAAATGTAATTGAAAAGGAAAGAAAAGGAGAATATTTAGGAAAAACAGTTCAAGTAATTCCTCATATTACAAATGAGATTAAAAGTAAAATTTATGGATTTGAAGATACTGATACAGATATAGTTATAACAGAAATAGGAGGAACAGTAGGAGATATTGAAGGTCTTTCTATTATAGAAGCAATAAGACAAGTTGGATTAGAAAAAAATCCTGAAGATGTAGTTTATATACATGTAACATTATTACCTTATATTTCTGGTTCAAATGAATTAAAATCAAAACCAACACAACATTCTGTAAAAGAATTACAAAGTTTTGGAATAAAACCAGATATATTAGTATGTAGAACAGAACAAGATATACCTGAAAGTATAAGAGAAAAATTAGCCCTATTTTGTAATGTGAGAAAAACAAGTGTAATACAAAATAAAACTGCTGACTGCCTATATGCAGTACCTTTAATGTTAGAAAAAGAAGGATTAGCAAGAGAAGTTTGTAATCATTTAAGATTGGAAAGATATATACCAGATAACTCAAGATGGGAAACAATGATAGAAAATATAAGAAATATTAATGACAATGATAGAGTAAGTATTGCAATTGTTGGTAAGTATGTCAAATTAGAAGATTCTTACATTTCTGTTATAGAAAGCTTACATCATGCTGGTTTTGTAAATAATGTAAAAGTAAAAATTGATTTAGTTGATTCAGAAACAATAAATGGTGAAAATGTAAAGGAAAAACTTTCTAAATATAATGGAGTTGTGGTTCCAGGAGGATTTGGAAATAGAGGAATAGAAGGGAAAATTGAAACAATAAAATATGTAAGAGAAAATAAAATACCGTTCTTAGGAATATGTTTAGGTATGCAAATGGCTGTTGTAGAATTTGCAAGAAATGTACTGAATTTAAAAGATGCAGATTCAGCTGAATTAAATGAAAAGACTAAAAATCCTGTAATTCATATTATGGAAGAGCAAAAAGGAATAGATAAAAAAGGTGGAACAATGAGATTAGGAGCTTATCCTTGTGTTCTAAAAAAAGGAAGTTTAGCAAGTAAATTATATGGTAAAACCGAAATTTCAGAAAGACATAGACATAGATTTGAATATAATAATGAATATAGAGAAAAATTAGAAAAAGCGGGATTAAAAATTTCTGGAACATCGCCAGATGGACTTTTAGTAGAAATAGTAGAATTAGAGAATCATCCATATTTTATAGCAGGGCAATTTCATCCAGAATTAAAATCTAGACCAAACAAACCAGCACCATTATTTGTAGGATTAATAAATGCAGCAAAAAAGTAATAAAAAATTTTAATTAACTATTGACAAAATATAAAAAAACATTTATAATCTATAATTGTCAGGAGGAAAATGCAGGTGTAGTTCAATGGTAGAACCTCAGCCTTCCAAGCTGATGACGTGGGTTCGATTCCCACTACCTGCTCCAAACCCTGACAATTATAAATTTAATATGCAGGTGTAGTTCAATGGTAGAACCTCAGCCTTCCAAGCTGATGACGTGGGTTCGATTCCCACTACCTGCTCCAATGAAGATTTTAGATATTTGCTATTTAAAATCTTTTTGTAAATAAATATGCGGATGTGGCGGAACTGGTAGACGCGCTGGTCTTAGGAACCAGTGCCAATGGCGTGGGGGTTCGAGTCCCTTCATCCGCACCACATAAGGCTTTCAAGCTTTTATGAGATATTAAATATGTAGAAAATTTGATTACTTTCTAACAAATCTAATCAAATTTTCTAACACTTTTAAAGAGTTGTTGTTAGTTTTGAGTGTTTACAACAACTTTTTCTATTTCTTTCAGATTATTTGTTTTGTCTATATCTTCGTAGATGTTATTTAAAGTTTCGTTCTTCATCTCATAAATTTCGTTTTCATTATAATTTGTTAAAATATACTGAAATTTAGCTACTAATACTTGTGCAGAAATTTCTTTATTTGATTCATCTAAATGTGTGTAAATCATTGTAGTTTGAATATTAGAATGTCCAAGCCATATTTGAATATCTTTAACTGGAACTTTATTTTGTATTAGTAAAGTAGCACAAGAATGTCTTAAATCATGTAAGCGAATTCGTTTTAATTCGTTATCTACTAATACTTTTGAAAAAGTATGACTTAAATATCCTGGTTTCATAAGTTCTCCATTTGGCATTAAACAAATGTAATCTTTATATGTATTACAATAAGTATTGCCAAATAATCTTTTATATTCTGCATTAATATTTTGATATTCTTTTAATAATTCTTCTATAAAATCAAATAATGGTAAAGTACGATATGAAGATTGCGATTTTGTTTTGTCTTTAAATACAAATTGTGTTTTACCATTTATTTTAAACCTTTGAACAGTATGTTTTATAGTAATTGTTTTTCTTGTAAAATCAATAGCATCCCATTTTAAACCTAAAACTTCTTCACGTCTTAAACCATATACTGCTGCAATAATTACTTCTAATCTAATAGTTGTTTCTTTTACTACATCAAATAAATGCAATAATTCTTCATGCTTATAAAAATTTCCAATATATTGGTCAGATTTAATTGGTTTTAAATTATTAATGAAATTATATTCAAATAATTCTTGCTCAACTGCTCTTGTAAAAACACAAGACAGAATTGATCTATGATGTTTTATAGTATTTGTTTTTAATCCTTCTGTAAAAAGATATTCTATATAGTTATAAATATCAGCTAATGTAACATCTTTTAAAAGCAATTCTTCAGTTTCAAAATATTGAATCATTCTACCATTTACATGGTCGTAATATCCTTTATATGTGCTCTTGGAAACTTTATTTTCTATAGATTTTAGCCATTCTTTAATGTAATCACTAAATAACATATTACGATAATGGCCCATTTTTTTTAGTCTTTGTTCCCTTGGGTCATCAGATAATTTATTAACCAAATCTGTAATAATTTTTCTAATCAAATGGGTATTAGGATTTTCTTTTATTATATTCATTAAAGAATCTATCATAGTTTCTTTTGAGGTATTATACCAATTTGATAAACATTTTGTTATTATTAGTTCTTCTTCGCTTGATAGAGCTTCATTTGTTAAAGTTAATTTTTCAGTTTCCTGTTTACTAAACAGATTTTGCCTAGAAAAACTATTACTATTATTATAATTTCTTTTTTGTTCTAAAAGTTGTTCAGCTGTCTTTTTATTATCTATATAAGAATCTTTATCATATATCATACGAATATCTGATAGTAGTTTTTCAGCTTTTATTTGATTTACTTTTTTACCATTTGCAATAACTGTTGTTGGTATCCACTTTTGATTTCTTTTATTATTAGGATATACATTTAATACAATGTAATAAACTAATCCTTTTATTTGTAAGCTTCCTGTTACCAAATTTCCTCCTTCCTGTATAACAGTTTACTTACCTATAGTTTATTTTATTGTATCATAAGATTATACATATGTTGAGCTGTATAAAAAAATGAGAAGATTTTTCAGCCCACAGTTGTTCTTATAATAACTTTTCTATTTTATAACTCATCATTATAGGTTAGATTTTTCTTGTAGTAAATAATTAATGATAAATGTTTTAGGAATTTTATATTCTCTTCCGATTTTTATATATTTTATTTTACCTTCTTTAAGTAATTTATAGGCAAGAGTTATACCAATTCCTCCAAGCATATTTCTCATTTGTTTAATATTTACAATGTCAGGATAATCAGTAAACATTATACTATAAGGATTATTTGATTCTTCATTCATCGTATCACCTCCAATTCTTGATAAAATAAAAGACCTATTAAAAATAAGTCTATTTGAGTATTAGTATTTAATTTTTGATGGCATATCTGTAGAATATGCAACATCATCTTTTAATTCAAATCTTCTTTTATCGGTATTATAATTATAAGCACTTGAACAGGTTTTTCTTATAGCAAAATTAGATAATGGAGCAAAAGAAGATAATTCAATAGATGCTTGATAATGTAACTTATCTAAAACTGCTTTTTCTTCAGCTTTTTTCTTATCGCGCTTTCTTTTTATTAATTCTTTTGTTTGTTCAATATGTTTAATGCGATTTTTATCTTTTCTATCAGCTTTTTCTTGCAAATATAGGGGAGATTTAGACAGAATTCTACTTATTTGACTAATTGATAAATCAACTTTTTTACTAATTTCTGTTAAATTTAATTTATCAGAAAAGTATAGATTATAAATCAAATTATTTCGTTCTAAATCAGTATTTCTCAGGTGAATCAACTCCTAAATTCATAATGCAAAAATCTGCTAACAGTTTTAAAATATAAATATTTTTATATAAAGACTTGAAAAAAGTGTTTATATAAGATATACTAATGATGACAATAAGCAACAAACAATACAATTGTCTAATGACAATTTAATATATACCACATAATTGTCCAACTTGTCAATAGATTTTATTTAAAAAGTATAAATAATTTATAGGGGGAAAACATGAAGTTTAAAAATAGTATAGAAGTATATCTAAATAATGAATCAAAAGAAGAACAAATAAAAGTGCCTATGTTGGATTATGAAGTAGATAAAAAAGGAAATTATAAATATATTACAAGGGTATTTGAACAATCTAATAAAATAGGTGATTTGATTCTTAATTTTATACTAAATGATTTAAAAGAAATATCTTATTTTATATTTAAATTTTATGGATTTCAAACATTATTAACAGAAAAAGAGAGACAAGAAATTTTTACTATTAATCCAAATGAAAGAGCAGATTTAGAAAACACAATGGAAAAGTTTTATAATAAATACAAAAAGAATTTTGAGGATTATAAAAAGCAAATAATTGAAATATTGGAATATTGTCTATTTAGTGAAAAAGAAGAATTAAAAGAATTAAGCCCAATAGAAAAGCTACAGATATTTATTAATATACAGGATATAGAAAAGTACTCAATTTTAAAACATAATCAATTTAATAAAACTATAAAAATCAATAAATCTTCAGCTAAAATGACAGATAAAGAATTAATTAAAGAAATAAAAAATAAAAAGAATAACAAATATGAGATAAGAGAAGTTTATGAAATAGATAATTTCTATAACTTATTATTTATAGAATTATATTGGATATTACAAGAAAAAACATATCTAAAAAAGTGTAAAAATTGTAGAAAGTATTTTATTACAAGCAATTCATCAGTTATTTACTGTGATAATGTTTATGAAGATAATAAAACATGTAGAGAAATAGGTGCAAGTAAAGTATTTATAAAGAATCTTGAAAAAGATGAAGCTTATAATTTATATAGAAAAGTATATAAAAGAAAACAAGCATTGGCTAAATCAAAAGGTGGAAAGTATGAAATAGAATATGATTTATTTAAACATCAAGGAAAAGACAAGAAAAATGCATATAAGTTAAAAGAAATAACAAAAGAGGAGTTTATGGCATGGATAGCAAAAATTTAATTAATATAAAATGCTTGACTACGAAATGAAAATGTAATATAAATGTAACATAAATGTAAATATTTTGTGATTGAAGTATTTAATATATTGTGCTACTATAGAATTAAGGGTTTAATATATAGGAGTTGAAAAGTGAAAGAAAAGGGATTTACTATTGGACTAGCTTTTTTAATAATAATATTATTTACTGAACTAATAGGTTTAAACATTCAGATTGCTTTTTTATCTTCTTTAATTGTTACTTCTATTTTGGCAATAATATTATTAAACATTAAACTAAAAGAAAATTTTATTACAAAAAAAATAAGAATTATAATTATTATTTTAGTAATTAGTTGTGCTATATTATCTGTTTTTATTATAAAACCTGTATATTGTTGCTCGGTTGTATTAGCAGTTATGATCTTATATAAATATATGGACAAAATTGACTTTCAAAAAATCAAATTTGAATTTATAAAAGGCTTTGTAATTTATTATATTATTCCACTAATAGTATTGTTAGTTATAAGTAAATTATATTCAGAAGGAGTATATGAACTTTCGAAATTAAAGATTATGTGGATGGTTAACTATTTTGAATTTGTACTAATTGTGGTGTATGAAAAAATAATAGTTGATATTATAATTGTTATGTTAGTTTTAGCTTATAAAGAAATATTAAATTCAAAAATTAAGGTAAGTATTAATTCAAAATTAATATATATTTTAAGCATAATAACAATATTAGTAATTTTAAGTACAAAGATAGTATTAATCTTTATAAATATGGGAGTTGTAGATGATAGAACATTGAAATTATCTATTGCAGTTTATCATAATAATTTACAAGAATATTATGAGTTGAATTTTAATCCAGATTTAAATGTACAAGAAAATAATATTTATGAAGAAGAAAATAATTATATGTTAAGCTTTAATGATATATTAGTAAAAGGTGTGTGGAAATGGGCAGAGTTGTTTTATAAAACAGGAACTGTAAGTTTAAAAGAAAATGTTAATAAACGAAATATATCTAAAAAAGAAGCTATCAATATATATAAAGAAAAATCGGAAGGATATATTGAAATATTAAATAATTATAAAGAAAATTTATATTTGCAAATAGTATGTTACATTATAATCTATTTATCTAATATTATATGTGTTACAATAATATATAAAAAAATAGGGGAAAGAGGTTAAAAATGAAAAAATTATCAAAAAGTATTATTATTTATTTATTATTTATTTTTGTATTATTAGTATCAACAATAAATGTATATGCATTAGAAAGTACATATCATGGATTTAATGTGGTTGGAAATATTGAAATACCAAAAATATCTCTTGATATTCCGATACTAGAAAAGGTAACTAAAGCTTCTTTACAGGAATCTGTTGCTTTCTTATATGGTACAGGTATAAATAAGGTTGGAAATACCGTTATTATTGGTCATAATTTAAAAGATGGAAGATTTTTTTCTAATTTGTCACAATTAACAAATGGAGATTACATTAAAATTACAGACAATGAAGATAATATAGTTAATTATAAAATATATAATATAGAAACACTAAATCCAGAAGACACTTCTTTTTATAATAGAGATACAAATGGAAAAAGGGAAATAACATTATCTACATCAACAGATGACAGTACATCACGTTTAGTTGTATTTGCAAAGGAAACAGATGAAGAAATAAACAACAATTCTAGCAATTATATATTTGCACCACTTCAAATGATTCGGGCCAAATCCTTCAATGATAAAAAAAGGTAGTATTGTTAATGAAACATTTTATTTATGGAATAATGAAACAGAACAATTTGAAAATGAAAGGATAGATTCAAGTGAAATAAAAGTTGAAGTTTCAGATCCTAATATTGTTTCAATAGAAAATAATATTATAACTGCAAAAGAAGAAGGAGAATTGACTGTTAAATATAAATATACATATAATAATATGGATTTTGAGTTTGAAAGAACATATTTTATTTATACAGATGGATTTGAAACAACTTATGAATTTCCTATAATCAATAAATCATATTTAAATTTGAAAGTTGGAGATACAAGTGAAAAATTATATGCAGGAATTAGTCAATTAGGTTCATATGCTGTAGAATATCCAGAAGGATATGATTATAATACATATTATAAATATGAATGGAAGGCAGAAGATAATTCTATTGTTAAGATAAATAAATTGTCAGATAATGAAATAACTGCAACAGCACTTAAATCTGGAACAACTAATATAATCTGTTCAATATCAACTGCAGATGGAAAAGAGACTATAAACAAAACTATAAAAGTTAAAGTTAATGATAATTCTACACCTAAAAAAGAAGATGATACTAATATAAGTGGTAAAGATAATACAATTGCAAATAAAATATTGCCTGCAACAGGTAAAGGAATAATCATATTTGTTGTTATTTTTCTATTAATAATAATGGCAATTGTTTATAATAAGAAAAGAAAAATAAACTAATTGATATAGCAAATATTAAAGCCTTGCAATAAAGATAAAAAATCTTTAGCAAGGCTTTAATTCTTTAAACTAATATGTTGGATAATCTACTCTTATCCCATTATATTCAACATACTCTTTCTCTAAATATTCCTCAATTGTAGATTTATCAATAAAAATAGACTTGCAGTTACTTGCAAAATCTTGTAAATACTTTTCAAATTCTTTAAAACAGATTAAATAGTAATTAGTTTTTAAAGAAGGGTTCTCTTCAAAAAAATAATGTAAATATTGTATTTGATTTATATCCCAAAAAAGTATTAGTTTAAAGTATAATTTGTCATCTATAAGATAATCCATATGTCTAAAATCAATATATTCAACTTTATGCTCTTTAGATAAATCGCTAAAAATACAAGTTTTAATTTTTTCATAATTTCTAAATATTTTTTTATTAAACTCATTATATTCAATAACATATAAATGGCTATTATTAAAGTTTAATTTCTTTTTATGATATAGTATTTTATCCATATCTGTTGTAAAAATTATAGAATTCAAAATATCTTGTTGTTTCTTCAAATCATAAGAAATTGAAGTTATATATTTATCATTTTTTCCTTCATAAAATGAATATACATTATAAAATTCACGCATAAAGCATAGTTGACCTAGATATCTTCTGGAATCATTTGTGGGTGTATCTTTACTTTTAAAAGTCCAACTAGGTATAAATGAAGAATTATGGTTTATTGTAGTAAATGCTGCAATGTCACTTATTATTTTTAATCTTTCTAAATTATTGGAACTTCTGCAATGTTCTTTTATATTTATTCCTGTTGCAACTAAATATTCAATACCTTTTCTACCAAGAGATATTTCTCGATGTGGTAATCTTTTTATATAGTTTTCTTGTACTAATTTACAAATTCTTTTTTCTTGATATGTTTTTGTTTCAAATATGTATTTTGTATTATCTAATGTTATGGTTTTATATTGAGATAAAAAAATTAATAATTCTATATCTCTTTCTTGTAATATTAATCCTTTTTTCATGTGTGATTGAACCTCCATTATTTATAAATAATAATTGCATAATGTTTATTGCTTATTTTATATTGCTATCATCTTTTCTATAGAGGTATCATATGTAATGCGTATATGATACCTCTATTACTCACAAATTTCTAAAAATAAATTTAGCACAAATGCTTAAAAATAAGTATTAAATCAAAAATAACTATAGCAAAAAAATGAATTAAAAAAACATAAAAATTTTGCTATAGTTATTTGGATATATTTGGTAATTTAAAATCAATAAAATCTAAAATATCATTAGCTTCTAAAACTGATACTTTAATGTGGGGAGTATCAGAATAAAAACCTTGAACCATATAACAACAATTAAATAAATTATCATCTTTAATAATTCCTCCATGTACTAGACCATCTTGAATAGGTTTAACAGTTTTATTATCCACATCCCATATTTTTTGTTTATCATAAATTTTTATAATAACAATTACAAATTTATCATAAAATAATTCTTTATATGGTTTAGTTACTTCAGCAATATTTAAAATTATTTGCTTATTTACATATGAAGATTTATTTATAAGATTAGGGAGTTTTTCTGGTATATATATAGATAAAACATTATCTTTTAAATTTGCTTTATATTCATCGTTTAAACAGTGTATTTTATTATCTAAAATAGTGTTATTTAGAAATTTTACTTGTTCATATATTTCAAATCTATTCTTTTCTAATGTATGTAAAAATCTTTCAAATTTAATATCATCTATATGGGTATTAGAATAATTTAGAACATTGTTTAATGCATTATTTAAATTTTGTAATGAATTACTTAGTTCATCTGTAATCAACATGTAATCATCTCCTTGTTAAAAATTAAAATCATTAGCATATAAATAGTCTAAATCTTTTGGTTTATATGTTCTTTTGTTGTTACCAGAATTGCTTTTATAGTTATTATATTTATTATTATTTATATACTCGTCATTTGTGGCAATAGTATTATTATCTTTTTGACTACTACTATTGTTATTTTTGTCTATATAAGTAGTTGATTTTGAATTTGTTATATTATCAAATTTAATTAGTGGAATAATTTTTCTATTTATTATTTGTCTACAAGGATCTTGAAAATTTGTAATTACTTGTACATAATTCTTTTTAGATAAACTACTAATTAATTTAGAAACTCTTGTATCAGATAAATTTACTATAATTCCTATATATTTGTTTGTAATAGTACAATAACCATTATTTTTACTATAAAATAAAATTAAAGAATAAATATATTTTTCTTTGTCACTAAGCTTTTCGCTTGTTAAGATTTCATAAGGTATCCATAAACCTTTTAAATTGTTTGCTTGCATAAATTCACCTTCTTTCGTAAAAAATGTACCTATTCTGCAATATTAGGTACAAAAAAGTATCTCACATTTCTGTGAGATACAAACGTATTCTAAATTTTGCTGATGCAAATACAAAAGTATCGTTCAGCTAACGTATTCTAAATACATTATACTATATAATATGCCTCCAAGTCAATAAAAGTATTCAATTTTTTGTAAAAAGTTTTGTATTCAATTTTTTGTAAAAAGTTTTGTATTCAATTTTTTGTAAAAAGTTTTTTTACCTTTTCATCTATTAAATTAAGACTATTGCTTGATAACTTTATACCTGATAATACATCAATATCAGACTTTGGATTATATATTCTTTGTTTACTAATTGTGGTAATTTGATTGACTAATGCAATACTACCATTCTTCATTTGTGAAATTTCTTTTTCTATTTTGTTTATTAATTCAATATCAACATTTAATAGTTGTATCTTTTCGTTTATATTATTAAGTTTTACAGTTTTTATTATTTTTTCATTTTCACTGTTTTCAGGCAAATTTTGAATAGCTTTTAATTCATCTGAATAATTCTTAGATTTTTTCTTTGCATTTTCTTTTAGGCTACTATTTTTGGAATATAAATTATCATATATTTCTGTGCCAAGAAATATTGCTGAATTTGGAATTCCTTTACCTTCTTTTTGTGAGGTTAATGGGATGACAGTTAATGTTGAATATTTTCTTGCATTTACTCTATCTAGAACAACACAATAATGCAATCCGCCTTCTTCATTACCAATATTAAAACCTAGATTAACTTTTATAATATCTCCTCGATTATATTTTTTTAGTTTTGCACTATCAAAAGATTCTTCAGATTCTATATATTTTATATAGTCCTTTAACCAATATGAAACTAAATTTGCTTTTTTCAAATGCTTTGTATCTGATGAAATACAAGTATCTAAATAATTATTCAATATTTTAATTGCATCGTTTTTATTATTTATTATATCTTCTTTTTTCATATTCGTTGCAACTCCTTTTTAATATAATTACAAAACTTTGTTCTATTATAACATATAAACGAAAAAAGTCTAGTATAATTTTAAAAAATTATGCAAAAATATAAAACAATCATAAATTTATAATTAATTTTTACTATAAATACAAAAGTTATTATTTTTATAACTATAGGTAGTAGACTTTACACATATATATTTAATATTTTCTAACACTTTTTATCTAATTTTCTAACATTTTAAGATTTTTAATGAAAATTAAAAAATCTCGAAAACCAAGAATTAAGTAGTTTTTCATTATAGTAATACCTTGAAACATAAGGATTTTATAAATTTTATATAAGTTTAAAAATCAATATCAATTAATATAAATATAACAATATACAGTTCTTAGGAACCAGTGCCAACGGCGTGGGGGTTCGAGTCCCTTCATCCGCACCAACGACGTATCTGTTCGAACTAACAGATAGATATGAAATCAATCAGAGATGGTTGGTTTTTTTCTTTTGTGAAAAAACATCCTAAATTTTAAATGAAGGGATGGTGTTTGAAATGCAGATAGTTAAAGAAGAATTACAATTTGAAGAAAGTCTAAAACAAAGATTACAATTTATATGTGAGTTTTCAAAGGTTGCTCCTACTTTTATAAATGGTAGCATAAGAAAGATAGAAAAAACTAATCTTTCCTATGTTGAGCCACATAAAGTGAAAATTAAGAATACTACATTTCTAGTTTTTAATTATTCTAGTGATGTTTATATAAATAACCTATCTAAAAAGATTAAATTGTCTGAATTAGAAGAGTATTTAAAGAACATATAGAATTTAATATATTGTAAATATTTGACATTTCTTTAAATTAAGTGTATAATATCTCTAGTAAACTATTTATGTCTATTAGGAGATAGTAATATGATTTTGAAATATTTGATAAATTTAAGTATTAAAATAAATAATTATAAGAGATGTCAGTTGTACTAATGTGTACGATTATGGTGTCTCTTTTTTGTTAGGAGGAGTTAAATTGAGTGATATAAAGAAAAAATGTGGATTATATATGAGAGTTTCTACTGAAGACCAGGTTCGTGAACGGCTTTAGTTTGCCTGAACAAAAAGAAAGATTAGAAGCTTTTTGTAAATTTAAAGGATATGAGATAATAGATTACTACCAAGACGCAGGAATAAGTGCTAAAACAGGAAATTATAGACCAGAATTTGAAAGATTAAAAGATGATATTAGAGCTAAAAAGATAAATACTATAATAGCACTAAAGTTAGATAGAATTACAAGAAGTATTTATGATTGGGAAAATCTAATAACATTTTTAGATAAGAATAATGCCTACCTAGACTGTGCTAATGATGAAATAAATACAACAACTGCAAATGGTAAAATGGTATCAAGATTATTAATGAGTGTAAGTCAAAATGAAATTGAAAGAACAAGTGAAAGAACTAAAATAGGATTAGCAGGAGCAATTAAACAAGGACATATTCCCCATGTTGCACCATTAGGTTATAAACATGAAGATAAAAAACTTGTAATAGATTATTCTACTAAGGATATAGTTATTAGAATATTTGATTTATATTATAATGGTTATTCATACCAAAAGATAAGCAATATCTTTAATGAAGAAAAAGTCTTAGACAAGACAAATTGGAGAGATTCAACTATACAAACAATTTTAGAGAATGAAATATATAAAGGTGATTTTGTTCACGGAAAGAGAACTAAACAACCTACCTACTACAAAAATGTAGTAGAGCCTATTGTATCTAGAGAAATGTGGGAGGATTGTCAAGTACAAAAAAAGAAAAATTCAAGAAGTTATCAAAGAACATTGACATATTTATATTTACAAAAAATACAATGCCCAAAATGTAATCGTATTTTAGGCGGTAAGGCTACTACAAAGAAAAATGGTAAAACCTATTATTACTATTACTGTAATGATTGTAAATTACAATTCAAAGAAAATATAATAACAGAATTCTTTAACCAGTTTATTAGTGAATTAGTTGAATATGACTCTGTTGTAAATCAATTCTTTCTACCTATGATAAAGCAAAAATTTGATGAGCCTAAAGAACAACTAGAAAAAGAAATAAAAAATCAAAATAATAAGCTAGAAAGAATAAAGAAAGCTTACATTAATGGAGCATTTAATGTAAAAGAATATAAAGAAGAAAAACATATTGTAGAAAAAGCTATTAAAGAATTACAAGGTAAATTAGAAGATACAGATTCTGCTGAAGAATTAAGATTTACTCCACAAGATATTCTACTTAAAAGAGATATAGACTATATTAATAAACTAAAATTAGATAAAGAATATAAAGAACAAACTAAAACATGGAAGGATTATTCAAGACAAGAACAAGCAGAACTAATAATGAAGTATGTAGATGATATAGAGCTCGCTTTAGTTGGTAAAGAAATATCTGTTAATAAAATTAATTTTAGAGAATCTATCTGCAAACCATACCAACAATTATATGAAGATGGCTATATTGATACAACAAAACCTGCTATATTGGGAAATGTTGTAGGCAATATTAGATTTAGCAATTATCTAAATGAAGAAGAAGCAAGTCAAATTATTATGAGATTAAAACAATACTATGATGTAAGTTATACAGAAGCAATTTACTATGTAAAAGACCAAGTATTTTACTTTAATTTTAATGAAGATAATTCAGCAATTGTTAGAGTTTTTCCTTTAAAAGATTACTATAAGATTGATCCAGATAATAAAATGGAAACTTATGAATTTGGAATTATTTATATAAAAGATGAAGATAAATTTTTAATGAAAGAAGTTGATAATGCATTTAATTTTATACCAGATGAAACAAACGATAGTATACTATATACTAAAGATACTACTCCTATTTCCATAGGAGTAAAGCCAATAAAAATCACCGAAGAAAAGGCATAAATAAAATGTTGCAATACAAATGAAAATAGTTCTGTTGGGGCAGCATTTTCAAAAATAGATTAATAAATTTATTTTGAAAAATAAATTTAGGAAGATATTTTTGTAATCAATTTATCATTCAGATAAATTGATTAAGCCTCGCAGAGCCCCCGTTGTTATGATAGCATGTCATAACAACTAGGGGGTTAGGACTTGAGTCAAGACAAAGTCCTATAAAAATACTTCGTATTTTTATAAAGCCTTCGGCTAACATTGTACACGATTTTATTTCATAAAATCGGCACACAAACAAAGACGTGACATATTAAGTTAAACAAATTTAAGATAAGAAATCATGTCACTTTTGTTTGTTGAAGAAAATTCTAGGAGGTGTTTTCATTGGAACAAGAGCTAGCATATTCTTTTCACTTAGGTAG
Source organism: uncultured Clostridium sp. (assembly GCA_946411515.1). Lineage (GTDB taxonomy): Bacteria > Bacillota > Clostridia > TANB77 > CAG-508 > CAG-269. Next base: position 199,373 of record CAMKEH010000001.1, on the reverse strand, counting down.
TGATAAAAACAAAAGTAACCTAGCAAAAAGGGTTGCTAAAGGAAATGTATCAGGTAGTACTTCTCTATCTAATAATGCTATACAAAATGCTAATGATTTATCTAGAGTAAACAAACATAATTTAAGAGACTATGATAATCAAAGAGAATTAATTACTACTATTTATGGAACAGATAATATAGTAAATGATGTTAAGCAAGTTTATTTGGATGAATTTGAACAGTCTCGTATAGAGTATAATAATAAACAAACTAGAAATGATAGAAAGATTAAAAACTATTATAAAAAAATATGTGATTCACAATGGGATATTGCCTGTGAGATTATAATAGAACTTGGAGATATGGAATTTTGGAATGATAAAGATAAAGAATATAAACTTAAAATGGTAGATGTTTATAGAGAACAAATTGAAGAATTATCTAAAATAGTACCTACATTTAAATTAGCCAATGCTACTATTCATTTCGATGAGACTTCTCCTCACATGCATGTTGTTGGAGTGCCTGTAATTGATAATTGTAAAAAAGGAATGAAAAAACAGGTTGGTAAATCTCATGTGTTTACTAAAACGTCATTATCACAAATACAAGATAAAATGAGAAATGCTTGTATTAAGTCATATAATAAATTCTATGAAGTAGATACCAGACTAAAAGAAAAACAAAAAGGTAGAAATCAAGATATTAATGTTAAAGATATGGGTAATTACAGAAAATTCAAGAAACAATTAAAAATTAAAGAACAAAAAATAGAAAAAGCAAATACCCAAACAAAACAACTAGATAATTCTAGTAATGAAATACTTACTATATTAGATAACTTAAAACCAACTCTAATGAATAAGAATAATATGTCTATTTCAAGTAATAACGTTGAAATACTAAAAGATTATGTTGAAGAAGTAAAAGATACTACTAAAACTATTAGAACTGTTAATGATTTAAATGTAGAAATGAAAGAGCTACAACACAGAGCTTTTGAAACAGAACAAGAAAATAGTTCTCTAAAATATGAACTAGGGCTTAAAGATGATGAGATTAAAGGATTAAAAAATGAAATATCTACAAAAGATAAAGTAATTACTAAACTAAAAGAAGAAAAACAGATTCTAAAAGAGCAACTACATAAATTCAAAGGCTTTTGGCATAACATAATGAGCCATTTTCAAAAGAAAATCAATTATTATAAAGATGAGAATTATAAAATTGTTAGTGATGATTTATATAAAAATTGTATATTTGATTACAATGATTATGAAATAGCAACTAATGAATTTAGAAAAGTAACTATACCAGATAAAAATAAACTGAATAAGGATAAAAATAAAGATAAAAGATTTTAATTGAAAAATAAGGTTGCTAGTTAATGCTTTTTGGCCTTAAAATCATTAACCAGCAACAAATCAAAAATTACTAATATTATTCAGAAATAGCTTCATCAAAAGATGGATCATCAAAGAATTCTTTTAATGTTATATTAAAACCTTCACATATATGTAATAAAGTATCTAATTTTAATAGTTCTGTCTTGCCACTCATAAATGTAGATATAGTAGAACAAGGAATACCAGACATTTTGCATAAATTCCATACATTCATATTTTTATCTTTTAAATAAAATTTTATTCTCTTTCTAATTGCTTCTGATAATTTCATCAATCAAAACTCCCTTCAAATAGGTTAAAATCAATAAAATTATATTAGAATGAAAAGTATTACAACTTTGGTCGATTGAAATAAATAAAAATATTTTCAATTTATCAAACTAATTTGTTGCATTGAATATTTTGATATGCTATAATGAATTTGCTTCAATGTGCCAAAGTATATTGAGTACATAATAAATTATTTACGAAAAATCGTTGCATATTAAAAAGTTAAATGCTATAATAAAATTGGAAAAGACAAAGGAAAAGGTGTTATAGATGAAAAATCTAGATTTAGGAAAAAATGAAAATAGTTCAAAAGGTATCACTCTTGTGGCTTTGGTTATAAGTATAATAGTTTTATTAATATTAGCTACGGTTTCAATTCAAACATTGACTGGTAATAATGGATTACTAACTAAAACAGAAACAGCAGTACAAAGTAATAAAGATTCACAGGAAGAAGAAAAAGTTAAATTAGCAGTTGTTGCTGCACAACTTGATGGAAATGGGACTATAAGTACTCAAAACTTGGGCAATGAATTAAAAGCTAATTTTGATATTGATAGTGTAGATTTAAATGAAAAGTCTGGAGGATGGTTGTTTAAGTTAAATAAAGAATATACTATATATAAAGATGGAAAAGTTGAAGTAGGAAATCTATTATTGTTACCAAAAGAATACCAACAAGTAGAATATATAGAAAATACATCAGTACAATTTATTGATACATTATTTAGAGGGAATCAGGACACCAAAATAGTATGTGAAGCTGTTATTACAGATAGCTTTAAAAGTGGATATTATCAAGGATTGTTTGGCGCAACAGATGTTGATGGAAGTAAAGAATTGAATAGAAATACTGTGCATATGCATAGATATACATCATCAGAATTAATAGTAATGGCTGTATATGGGAGTAAAGTTGTATGCAAAGGATTTAAAGGAGATATAACTGAAAAACATATATATGAATTAGATAAAAACATCTTTAAAGTGGACAATAATATGATATATACATATGATTACACTTCTTTTGAAAACACAAAAAATATAAATATCTTTAGAGATAATAATAATATAAATTCATCTCAAGAAAAAAGATGTTGTTTAATGAAATTATATTCATTTTTGATATATGATGATGATGAATTAGTACGTAATTTTATTCCCTGTTATTCTACCACAACTGTAACAGATGTAGAAGGAATAGTAAGAGCAAAAGATACAATAGGCCTATATGATATAGTAAATAATAAATTTTATACAAATAAGGAAAGTGGAACTTTTGAAAAAGGAAATGATGTATAATAGAATTAAGAGGTGTAAAAGTCTCTTTTTTTATTTCAAAAGTAGTTGCGAATTTTATATTTTTGGTATAAAATATAACAAGAAAAAAGAAAAGCGAGGTATTCAAATGATGAAGAAAAATGAAAGACTTGAGGCTGTAAGAGAGAGCTACACTTTAACGGAGTAAAAAGTATTACTCTGGTGACTTTGGTGATTAGTATTATTGTTTTACTAATCTTAGCAACAGTTAGTATTAACTTAATTATTAATAATGGAATATTAGATAAAGCAAAATTGGCAGTTGATAAATATTCTGAGGGAGAAGAACTAGAACAAATACAACTGGATGTGTTATCAGCTCAAATGAAAAATAAATTGACTACTGAAAGTCTAAATATAGAATTACAAAAGATACTTAATAATGATAAAGAGGTAACAGAATATTCAGATTATTTTTTTTATAAAACAAATAAAAGCTACAGAATATATAAAGATGGAAAAGTTGAAGAAGGCACTTTATTACCAGATGAATTTCAGCAAGTAGAATATATAGAAAGCACAGGAACACAATATATAGATACAAACACAAAATATTTTGACATTGGAAGTATACAAATTGATTTTTTATTAACTAAAATTGCTGGTACTGTATTTGGCCATAATTGTGCAGGAAGAGAAGTTTTATTGTTTTATCAAGGCGGAAAAGCAAGTTATATAAATGGTACCAATTATACTTATGAGGCACCACAAAAAAATCATAAATATAATGTGGTCTTTGATATAACTAATGGAAATGCAAGTTTAACAATTGATGGAAATTTAGTTGGAACGTCAACAGGGTCAAGTAATTGAGAAGACTCATATAGAATGAGATTATTCTTTGCAGATGGATACCTATATAAAAGAATTTATCACTTTGAATGTACGGATAATGATGGAAAAGCTATGTTTAATTTCATACCTTGCAAATCTACAACAACAGTAATAAATGCAGATAATATACAAGTTCCCCAAAATACGAAGGAAATGTATGATATAGTAAAAGGAAAATTTTATACAAATCAAGGAATTGGAGATGACTTTATCGCTGGTCCTGATGTTTAAAAAATCATAAAAGGTCTTGATTATGTAGTAATTTTATAGTATTTTATATATAAATAACTTGATTGATTTTATATCAATCGTCAAGAGAGCTAACGAGTTGTATATATCTACTTCGTTGGCACCAAAAATCATCGAGCAATATGTTTGGTGATTTTTTTATTTGTCTAAATTTAGAAAATACTATATAAATAATGAAAAATATGATAAAATATGGTAAAATAAACAAAAATATGTGATTAGGAGAAAAATATGCCTGTAGAAAAAAATAAAGAATATATAGTAGATATTATAGATAATGGATTTGAAGGAGAGGGAATTGCAAAAATAGATGGCTTTACAATATTTGTACCTAATGGAATAAAAGGAGAAAAAGTAAAAATCCTAATTGTAAAAGTTTTATCATCACATGCATTTGGAAAAATACTAGAAATAATTAAACCTTCTAAAAATAGAATTGAATGTGATTGTAGTACATATAAAAGATGTGGTGGATGCAATTTAAGACATGTAAAATATGAAGAAACTCTAAAAATGAAGCAAAACGCAGTTCAAAGTTTAGTAAATAAAACTTTGAAAACAAAAATAAAAATTGAAGAAACACTTGGAATGGATAATCCATATCATTATAGAAATAAAGCACAATATCCTGTTGGAATAGATAAAGAAGGAAAACCAGTAATTGGAGTTTTTGCTAATAGAACTCATGAAATAATACCAATTGATAGATGTTTTATTCAAAATGAACAAACAGAAAAACTAGCTAAATTTATATTTGATTATATAGTAAAAAATAATATAAGTATATATAATGAAAAAACAGAAAAAGGATTAGTCAGACATATTGTGACAAAAATAGGGATAAGAACAAATGAAATAATGTGTATTATTGTAATTAATGGAAAAGAAATACCTTATGAAAAAGAATTAGTAAATGAAATTATAAAAAAATTTCCTAATGTAAAGACAATAATTAAAAACATAAATATGAAAAACACGAATGTGATACTTGGAAAAGAGAATATAAATTTATATGGAGAGGGATATATAAATGATATATTAGGAGAATTTACTTTTAAAATATCACCACTTTCTTTTTATCAAGTAAATCCAATTCAAGCAGAAAAATTATATAAAATAGGAGTAGAACAAGCTAAAATATCAAATGATGATATTGTGTTTGACTTATATTGTGGGATAGGAACAATTTCTTTATTTATGGCAAAATATGCAAAAAAAGTATATGGAATAGAAATTGTAGAAGAAGCAGTAAAGGCTGCTAAAGAAAATGCTAAAATGAATAATATTACAAATACTAAGTTTATAGCAGGAGATGTTGAAAAAATATTAGATAATTTAATAAATGAAGAAAAAGTTATTCCTGACATAATTATGGTAGATCCACCAAGAAGAGGATTAGACAATACAAGTATAGAAAATATCATAAAAATCAAACCTAAAAAACTAATATACATTAGTTGTAATCCAGCAACATTAGTTAGAGATTTAAATAAACTAGAAGAAACATATGATATACAATCAATTAAACCAGTAGATATGTTCCCGTTTACAAGTCACGTTGAATGCGTTACGGTGCTATATTCAAAATAAATCCTGTAATACTTGAATTTGTAAGGAAAGAAGATATATCTAAAATTAAGAAAAAAGACAAAAATAGAGTAAAAAAATCAAAAAACAAGGAAATCTTAGTAAAAATTATGTTTAACCTAGAATGTGGGAACATAAAAAACAATATTTAGGAGAAATAAAAATGAATGAAGAAAACACTAATTGGAATTTAGAAAAATTAGAAAGACAAGCTATAGCAAATCAAAAATTTGATGATTTTGTATTAAATCAATCTGGAATATTAAATTATAAAGATTTAAAAGTCCTAGATATAGGTTGCTCAAATGGTTTTAAAACTGAACTACTTTTTGATAAGTATGAAAATATTAGTAAAATTGTTGGAATTGATGTTGACAATAAGGCTATTGAAGAAGCAAAAAATAAATATGCTAATAATCATAGATATACTTTTGAACTAAAAAATATTTATGAATTAGATGCTAAAGAAAAATTTGATATTATTTGCTTGTCATATGTTCTACAACATTTAGAAGATCCAAAGACAATTGTTAGTAAATTAAAAGAGCTGCTTACTTATAAAGGTGTATTAATTATAAAAGTTCCAGATGATAGTTTTAAGTTTTGTTATCCAGATGATGAGGGACTATTAAAAAAGATATTTGATTTATATGAAAATGAAATAATGAGAAAACAAAATACAACAAAGTATACAGATAGATATATTGGCAAAAAGGTATATAATTATTTAAGAGATGCAGGGTATAGTGACATTCAACTTTATTATAATGTAACAGATACTGTCAATAAGTCATTAGAGGAAAGAAAAAATTTATTTAAATCATCAATATATTTTAGAAATGCAAATAATAAAACCAATGTAGAAGATAAGGCACAACAAGAAATGGAAGAACTTCTAAATAAAATGAGTAAAAAATTTGAAGATGACAATTTTTACTATACAATGTCAGTACTTTATTATATTGCGAAAATATAGAAAATCAAGTATGTCCCTAAGTAGCATACAAGCATATAAATGTATGTTCTTATGCGACAAACCATTCATATTGAATGTGTTGTGTCGTTATGTTTAAAAAATACTAATATATAACCCAGATAGACAATAAAAACTAATAAAATATGAAAATGTTGAAATAAGTTGAGGTGTGAATATAAATGAAATTAAAAATAGCTAGTTATAATATAAGTGGAGGTTTCTATAATATTGATGATAAAACAGAATATCTTGATAAAAAAGCAGTAGAAACAGTTGATAGTAAATTGCTAAAACAAATTATAGAAACAATAAATAATAATGATATTGATGTTATCTGTTTTCAAGAAATTATAACAACAGAACGAGTTCAATACATTAAATCATTATTTGATGGAACTAATTTAAAATATTTTGAAATTTTTGAACTAAGTGAAAGCAATATTATAAAAAATACAAATTGTGGATTAGCTGTTTTTTCAAGGTATCCAATTGAAGTAATGAAAAAAGAATTATTTCCAAATCCAGAATTAACTAAAACGACAAAATCAGGAAATACATATTATTCCTATGATAAAGGATATATGCTTGTAAAAATAAAAATAAATGATGATATAATTAAATTATTAACTCACCATGGTTTTCCATACGGAGTGTTTGATTCTAATCCAGAAGAAAATGCTAATGTATTTATGTTTTTTGATGATGTTATCGAAAAATATAATCCGGATGTCATAACTGGTGATTTTAATGCGGAAGATTTTATGTCATTAATGAATAAAACAGCAAATAAATATTTTAGAACAATAAATAGTATAACAACAGTTAAAGGTAAAAAACAAGATGATATTCTTATTCGCAAAAATAAAAAATATTCAAGTGGTGTGTTAAAATTACTTTCTGATCATTATATGGTTATAACAGTAGTAGATCTATTGTAATAACTACAATAAAATTTAATTGAAAAATAAATGATATAGCTTATGAAAAGAGATAAAATTAGAACGTCTATAAAAATAATATATTTTGTCCATGGTACTACATATGATAATGTTGAAGGAAAATCAGTAGGAATAGTTGCTCATAGAGCACCACAATTAGCATTTGAAGTGATAACTAAAAACATATCTTGGGAAGAAGTAAATGAAAATGACTTATAAAAAACAGGTGTATGGCAAACACGGATGGAAATATATAATAAAATAAATTGAACATTGTGATTTATAGATTTTATTCAATAGATGTTGAAAAATCATTAGAATAATATAAAAACATATACGAGCCTTTAATAAAATAGTGTATTATTATATACATATAGAAATATAAAAAATTGTATTAAAATGAAATAAAAATGGGAGATACATATGATTACAACTTTTTTTGTACTAGGACAAATATTAACACTAATAAGTTATCTGATTTTTTGGATATCAAGGTTTTTTAAAGAAAAGAAAGAAATTCTTATAGGAGACAATATTAGCCGTGTGGTTGCAATAGTGGCATTCTTATTTTTAGGCACATATGATGGGATAAAAAATACTGTTTATGTGATTATAAGAAATATATTAGGAGATATTGTAAATGAGAAAAATAAAAAATATAAGATAATAACATTTATTGTAATGTTAATAATTCTATTTATAATGTATAGCTTTAATTTTAATGGAATATCTACAATATGTGTAGCAATATGTGGTGTATTTAATTTATATGGAGTAATAATGTGTAATGAACAAGGCATAAGAATTTTCGGAATGATAGGATCAGCTTTTTATGCAGCTTTTATGTTTTTTACATTTAATATCACAGGTACTATATGTGAATTAATATGCTTTATAGTAATGTTAATTAGCTATTTAAAATATAAAAATAATGAAGAAAATAAAGATAATAGTAAAATGATAGAAAGGTAATATAAATCATGAATTATAAAGAAATAGAAAATAAAAATGAAGAAATTATCTTAAAGGCAAAAAAATATATGAACAGTATAACTGATCATGAGCATGATATTAATCATATGAATGATGTAGTTTATTACACAAAAGAATTATTAGATGTTTTAAAAATAGAAATTGATAAAGAAGCTTGTATTATTAGTGCTTATTGGCATGATGTAGGGAGAACAAAATTAAGAGAAGGACACGAAAAATTATCTGCTAAAATGTTGAAAGATGAGATGATTGAAGAAGGATATGATAATATTCTAATTGATAAATGCTATAAAGCGATAGAAAAACATAAATGGAATATGATGCCTGAAACAATTGAAGGTTTAGTAGTAAGAGATGCAGATAAATTAGCATGGCTAGGAAAAGGAAGATGGAAATCATGCCTAGAAAATAATCAAAGACTAGACGATTTAGTAAAATTATTACCAAAATTAAAATCAGAAATCTTATATTTTGAGGAATCTAAAGAAATCTATGATAGGGATATTATAAATTTAGTAAAAATATTATATGAAAATAAATAAAATTATAAATTTACGGAGGAACTATGAATATAGATGTTAAAAAAGTAAAAATATGTGTGACTGTACCAATGAAAAATGTTCAAGAAGTAAGAAATGCAATATGTGAAGAAGGAGCAGGAGTGATTGGAAATTATACGTTTTGTAGTATGTCTACTAAGTGTATAGGAACATTTAAACCATCAGAAAGTGCCAATCCATATATAGGAACAAAAAACAAAATAGAATTTGTAGAAGAAGAAAAATTAGAAGTAGTATGTGATATAAATATAGCAAAAAAAGTAGTAGATAAATTGAGACAAGTACATCCATATGAAGAACCAGCAATAGATATAATTCCGCTAATTAGTGAAGAAGACTTGTAATTTAAATGGAGGAAATAAATGGATTATATTGAAATTGAAAAAGAAATGAAAAAAACATATGATGCAATAGCTGTTAAATATGAGGAAGAAGCAAAAGATGATTGGAAAAATAAAGATATTATAGATAAATTTTTAAGATACTTAAATGATAATTCTTCCATATTAGATATTGCTTGCGGTACAGGAGAATTGTTAAAATATTATGATAATAAAGGATTTAAAACAACAGGAATTGATATATCAGAATCAATGATTAAAATAACCAAAAATAAAGTACCAAATGCCAAAATAATAAAAAAATCTTTATATAAAATAGATGAAATTGATGAAAAATTTGATGGAATAAGTGCAACTTTTATTTTTGTACATATACCAAAAGAAAAAATAAACGAGGTTATAAGCAAGATAAATAATAGATTGATAAAAAATGGTATATTTTTTACAGTATTTACTACTAGTCAAAAAGAAGGATTACAAAAAGAACCCTTAGATAATAATTATAATTATTATGTTGTTAATTATTCTAATAAAGAAATATGTGAGATTTTAAAAAATAATGGTTTTGAAATATTAGAAAATAAACAGATAAAAAGAATTAATAAATTAGATATAGGATTTGTGATAGGAAGGAAAAAATATGAGTAAAGAAGAAAATGTAATTAAATATTATTTAATTTGTAATATATTAAAAGATACAATTAGAACCGGTTGGAAAAAATGGAATGTAAAAAGAAAGCGTATTGAAAGTGTAGCAGAGCACATATACGGTGTACAACAACTAGCAATAGGAATATATTATGAATACAAATATGATTTGGACTTGAGAAAAGTGATTTTAATGCTCTCTGTTCATGAACTTGAAGAAACCTTAATAGGAGATTTTACACAATTTGATATTTCGGAAGAAGAAAAGAAAAAAATAGGCCATGAAGCTATTCATAAAATATTAAATCAAACAATAAAAGCTAAAGAAATTGAAGATTTAATTCTTGAATTTGATGAAAGAAAAACAAAAGAAGCAGTATTTGCATATCATTGTGATAAATTAGAAGCAGATATACAATGCAAGCTGTATGACCAAGAAAATACAGTAGATATGCAAGAACAATTGTCAAATCCTATATTTGGAGAAGAAAAAGTAAAAAGAGAAATTAAAAATAAAGAAAATAAAACATGGTCTGATATGTGGCTTTCATACGATAAGAGTAAATTTACTGATGATACTAATTTTGAAGGTTTATGGAAATATATAAAGAACAATGAATTAAGATAATATAAAAAAAGATAGGAAGATAAATATGAAAGTATTATTTGCAACGACAAATCCAGCGAAAGTAAAAAAATATAAAGAAATTTTAGAAAAAAATGGAATAGAATTATTAACTATTAATGATTTAGAAAAAACGATTGAAGTAGAAGAAACAGGAAAAGATGCTCTAGAAAATGCTTATATAAAAGCAAAAGCATATTATGATTTAACAGGAATAACAACTATAGGAATGGATAATACATTATTTATAGAAGGTCTACCGGAAGATAAACAACCTGGAACTTATGTTAGAAGAGTTAATGGAAAACGATTAACTGATGATGAAATGATTGAACATTATACATCATTAGTAAGAAAAAATGGTGAAAAACTTATAGCTAAATGGCGTTATGGTATGGTTATATATAATGAAAGAAAAGTAAAGAGTTATACTTGGAATACAGATGATTTTTTTCTTGTAGAAAATCCAGCATCTATTAGAAAACCTGGATATCCACTAGATTCTATATCAATTGATCCTATTTGTAATAAATATTTTGTAGAATTAACGAGCCAAGATAGAAAGAAGAAACATACTCAAGATATGTCAGTAGAATTTATATTAAATAATATTAGTGAAGACTAGGAGGAGGGCTATGATAGATAATCAATTAGAATTGTGGAATAATTTAAATGAATCTTATACATTATACGAAATACAAAAATATATAAATAACGTAATAAAACTAAGAGGATTTGAAGAGCAAGAAATAGAAAAAACAATGCTATTGCTATTAGAAGAAGTTGGAGAACTAGCAAAAGCTATAAGAAAAAATGCTACAGATATGAAAATAGATAATAGTAAAATCAATAATTATGATACAATAGAAAGTGAAGTGGCAGATGTTTTTATTGTTCTTACAAGCATATGTAATAAACTAGATATTGATTTATATAAAGCTTTGAAAGATAAAGAAGAAAATAATATAAAGAGATCTTGGAAGTAAAGAAGGTAAAATATGAAAATTGGAATAGATTTAGATGGAGTAGTAATAGATAGTGTAAGACTTTTTAATACATATGAAGAAATATATGATATAGATGCTTTAAAAGGAAATAACTTGATAAATAGAAATCAAGTAGATTTTCAAGAAAAATATGATTGGACAGATGAACAAAAAAGTGAGTTTATAGAAAAATATTTCTTAAGAGTAGCAAAAGAAAATAAATTAATGCCTGGATTTAAAGAGGTATATAGACTATTAAAAGATGAAGAACATGAATTTATAGTAATTACTACAAGAGGAAAAACAGTTAAGAAATTAAAAGATGAGTCTTTAAGATTGTTTAGGAAAAATAATATAGAATTTGATAAATACTATTGGTCTGTAACTGATAAGTTAGAAATTTGTAAAAAAGAAAATATAGATTTAATGATTGAAGATAATTGGAAACATGTAAAAAGGCTTACAGACAATAATGTTAAGACATTATATTTTAGAGATGTAAACATGATAAAACTAGAAAAAAATGAATATATAAAGGAAGTTAATAATTGGGGAGATATATATAGATATTTTAAGGAGATGAATAAATAGTGAAAGTATTAATTGCTACAAAAAATCCAGGAAAAATAGAAGGAGCAAAAAGAGCTTTAGATAATTATTTTGAAAATATAGAAATACAAGGAATATCTGTACCTTCTGATGTAAGCGAACAACCTGTAAATGAAGAGATATATAAAGGTGCTAAAAATAGAGTGAAAAATCTTAAAAAATATGCTAAAGAAAATAACATAGAAGCAGATTTATATTTATCAATTGAAAGTGGAATAAATAATTTACTTGGAAGATGGATGATAACTAACATAGCTGTAATTGAAGATAATGATCATTTCGAAAGTTATGGGACAAGTCCTTCATTTCCAGTTCCAGATAAATTAATAGAAGATATTATAAATACAGATTTAAGTCAGGTTATGAATAAAGTATTTGAAGAAGATAATGAAAGACATAATAAAGGCGGAGGTATACAACTTTTAACAAATAATAAAATGACAAGAATAGATTTAACGGAAGAAGCGTTTATTATGGCATTAACTAAATTTATTAATAATAATTGGAGATAATATAGAATAATTAAAGATTATTAAATGATGAATTAAAACATTTTTATAAGAATCAAGCATAATATGTTAAAATAAAATTTATTGATATAAATAAGAAAATGAAAATTGCAATACCGGATATTGTAAAAAAGTCATTATCATAAAATATGCAAATGATATATATTACTAAAAAAGGAAGTATTTTATTAGTTCAGTATATAAATAAAAAAGTACAAATTATATCAAATTAAAAAAATACAGAAAAACATGTATTGACAAAATAATAAAAATATCATAAAATAATACTCATATAAATAGAGAATAATTGTAAAAGGGAGTAGCTTTTAATTACTAATCAACAGTCGCGATAGTAATATCTGGTTAGTAAGCTATAAAAATAGTAAGCGAGACTTTTAAAAGGATTTAGTTCCTTTTAGGAGTCTTTTTTAGTTAAGGAGTTGTTGTAAAAATGGAAAAAACGAATTGGTTTTGTAAAAGTGTGGAGGATGTAGAAAAAGAATTAGAAACTAGTACTAATAATGGATTAAACTCACTCGAAGTGGAAAAAAGAAGAGAAAAATATGGGCTAAATGAATTAAAAGCAAAAAAGAAAAAATCTTTAATTATTAAATTTTTAGAACAATTTAAAGATTTTTCAATAATAATACTTATTATTGCGGCAATAGTTTCTGGTGCAGTAGGAATTGCACAAGGAGAAGGCGTAACTGATACAATAATTATTTTAATAGTTGTTATTGTAAATGCAATAATTGGGGTAAGTCAAGAATCAAAAGCAGAAAAATCATTAGAAGCTCTTCAAAAATTAACAGATCATGCTGCAAAAGTTATAAGAAATGGAGAAGTAACTGTAATTCCTGCTAAAGAATTAGTTCCTGGAGATATTGTTGTTTTAGATACAGGAGATTATATTCCAGCAGATCTAAGAATAATAGAAGCAGTAAATTTAAAATCACAAGAAGCATCTCTTACAGGAGAATCAATGCCTGTTGAAAAAAATACTGAAAAAATAGAAAATGAAGAAACCGGAATTGGTGATAGAATAAATATGTTATTTTCTTCTAGTTTAGTAACATATGGTAGAGGAAAAGGAATAGTTGTAGAAACAGGAATGACAACAGAAGTTGGAAAAATAGCAGGAATGTTAGATGAAACTAAAGAACAAACAACACCATTACAAGAGAAATTAAATAAATTAGGAAAAACTTTAGGAATAGCAGCACTTGCTATATGTGCATTTATATTTATAGTAGGATTAATACAAGGAAAAGATCCAATTAGTATGTTTATGACAGCAGTAAGTTTAGCAGTAGCAGCAATACCTGAAGGATTAGTTGCAGTATCTACAATAGTTTTAGCAATTGGAGTTCAAAAAATGGTAAAGAAAAATGCTATTGTAAAAAAATTACCAGCAGTTGAAACATTAGGAAGTGCAACAGTAATATGTTCAGATAAAACAGGAACATTAACACAAAACAAAATGACAGTAGAAAAAATATTTATAAATGGAGAAACAAAAGATTTAAGTGAATATATAAAAATAGATACTAGTGAAGATATAAAGAAATTTGTATATGCTAATATGTTATGTAATGATACAAAAATATCTAGTGACGGAACATTAACAGGAGATCCAACAGAAACAGCATTAGTAGATATGGCATTTAAATTAGATTTTGATCCTGAAGTGTATGATAGAATGCCACGTATAGAAGAAATACCATTTGATTCAGATAGAAAATTAATGACAACAGTAAATGAGTCAAATGGAAAATATATAGTTTATACTAAAGGTGGAGTAGATGAACTATTAAAAATTTCTAAAGCTTATATTAAAAATGGAGAAATAAAAGAAGATTTAGAAGAATATTCAAAAGTAATAAGAGAACATAATGAAAACATGGCAAAAGAAGCATTAAGAGTATTAGCATGTAGTTACAAAGAAATTGACCACAAACCAACAGAAGAAGATATTAAAGATTTAGAGAAAGATTTAATATTCATAGGTATGGTTGGTATGATAGATCCACCAAGAGAAGAAGCTAAAAAAGCGGTAGATAAATGTAAAACAGCAGGAATAAAAACTGTAATGATAACAGGTGACCATAAAATTACAGCAACTGCAATTGCCAAGAAATTAGGAATATTAGAAAATGAAGAAGAGGCAATAACAGGTGCAGACTTAGAAAAAATGTCAGATGAAGATTTAGAAAAGAATGTAAGAAAATATTCTGTATATGCAAGAGTATCACCTGAACACAAAGTTAGAATAGTAAAAGCTTGGCAAAAAAATGGAGAAATAGTTGCAATGACAGGCGATGGAGTAAATGATAGCCCAGCACTTAAAACAGCAGATATAGGATGTGCAATGGGAGTAGTTGGAACTGATGTTGCAAAAGAAGCAGCAGATGTAATTTTAACTGATGATAACTTTGCAACAATAGTATCAGCAGTAGAAGAAGGAAGAAGAATATATGATAATATATTAAAAGCAATTCAATTTTTACTATCAAGTAATGTTGGAGAAATCATTGTATTATTTTTAGCAACACTTTGCACACCACTATTTGCAAATTGGTTTGGAATAACAGATATAAATCATTTAGAAATATTATTACCTATTCATATTTTATGGATAAATTTAGTAACAGATTCTCTTCCTGCTCTTGCTTTAGCTTTTGATCCAGCAAATAAAGGAATAATGGAAAGAAAACCTAAAAAGGCGCATCAAGGAGTATTTACAAAAGGAATGACATGGAGAGTTGTATATCAAGGAATTATGATAGGACTTTTAACATTAGGAGCTTTTATGATAGGTTTAGCCACAACAAATGAACAAATAGAAGGATTATCACTTGATGAGTCAAAAATAGAAGTTGGTCAAACAATGGCATTTGTGACACTTGCTTTATCAGAATTAGTACATGTATTTAATATAAGAGATAATAAAAAATCTATATTTAGAACTAATATATTTAACAATGGTAAACTAATACTTGCAACAATAGCTTCTGCAGCTTTAATGCTTGTAATATTATTTGTACCAGTCCTAAGAAATATATTTAGTATACCGGTACTTCCAACAGAAAATATATTAGAACTAGTATGCTTAATATTTGCACCAATAGTCATAGTTGAAATATTTAAATTATTTAAAATAAATGGAACTAAAGATGAATAGATCATAATTCTGACTTTTTAATATATTGACTAGCAGGCGCATTTAACATAAAATTGACTTTTCTTTATAAATTTGATAAAATTTAGGTACAAACTTATTATGTTTGTAGAGAATAATACAAATACTTTTTCTATACTTTAAGAAGGAGGAATTCATCATGAAAAAAGAAAAAGCAATTCGTATTAATTTGCCCGACGGTGCAGAGTACCGGAAGGTAGAAGTAACAGATGGGGGTATCTTGATTATCTATGCTGAAGAAACTGCTATTGATACTGTCAATGCATCAAAAACAGTTTCAAAAGCATTACCAAAGCCTACACCACTTATAGGCGGAACAGAAGTCTATAAGAAAGAAAGCTTGCCGTACTGGTATTGTAAAATCAAAGATGGCAGAGATGAATTTATGCATCTCTACTTCGGCGATTTAACCGACGATGATATTCTCTATACAGAGGATGGTAAAAAGCGTGAGTTTGTCACAGCAAGGCAGAAAAAATTCAAAGCAGATGTTATGAAGGCTCTGGAAAATATGCCTGAGGAAGGCTTCCGCTGGATACCGGTATATGAACCTTCAAGAGATGATAGTGGCAACCCGCAGTATGTTGCAGGAAAAGACGTTTTAAGGAATCTTAACAGCTATAACTGGGAAGAAGCTTTCCAGAATTACTCTCCTGAAAACGGAAGCAGGATGGCTTCAATAACAACATATTTCTTGTTGTTGTTAAGACTTCTGAAGGATGGATTTGCAACCATCGAGCAGTTAGCGGACGATTCTAAAGAAATCGGACACTACCGGGACAGCAAAGATGCAAAACATGAATTTGAAAAGACTGGTGAACGCCAGCTCGGAGGACTTTATGGATTTGCAGGGAATACCTACAAAATCGTAAAGGACTCAGAATCAAGTTCAGGCTTTTCGCTTCTCGGTAGTAATTACTACGAGATTGGTTACGATTGTCCGTTGACTGGCGTCGGGCGTGATATTGGTCCGAGCATTACTAGATACACTAGTGTTGGTTTACTCGAGCTTACCAAGTAGCACTGTCCACTGTTACAAAATTACGGAAAGGGAGAACTCAGTAATTGGGTTCTCTTTTTAGTGTGAAAATTTTATAATCTAAAGTTAAAATTATATAAAAAAAGTGAATTATAGTAAACAATAAAAAACAACTCTTGATATTTATTATAAATTATGGTAATATATTCCATGAAAATTAAATTCTAAAGAGAACGGAGAGATAAACATGAGTAATAAATTTTATGTAACAACACCAATATATTATCCAAGTGGAAAATTTCATATAGGAACAGCATATACAACAGTATTAGCAGATAGTATAAAAAGATATCATTTATTAAAAGATGAAGATGCATATATGTTAACAGGAACAGATGAACATGGGCAAAAAATAGAAGAAAAAGCAAAAGAAATGGGAATGTCTCCAAAAGAATATGTAGATGGAATGGCAGCTATGGCAAAAGAATTATGGGCTAAAATGGATATTTCTTATGATGATTTTATACAAACTACTGAAGACAGGCATGAAAGAATAGTTCAAAAAATATTTGATAGATTTATGGAACAAGGAGACATCTATAAAGGTGAATATGAAGGATGGTACTGTGTACCTTGTGAAACATTTTTTACTGAAACTCAATTAGTAGATGGAAAATGTCCTGATTGTGGTAGAGAAGTAAAACTAATGAAAGAAGAATCATATTTCTTTAATATGAAAAAATATGCAGATAGACTTCTTAAATATTATGATGAACATCCAGACTTTGTAAAACCTGCTTTTAGAAAAAATGAAATGATAAATAACTTTATAAAACCAGGGTTAGAAGATCTATGTGTATCTAGAACTTCATTTGATTGGGGAATTAAAGTATTAAAAGATCCAAAACATATAATATATGTATGGGTAGATGCATTATCTAACTATATAACAGCTTTAGGATATTTATCAGAAGATGATACTTTATTTAAAAAGTATTGGCCTGCAGATCTTCAAATAGTTGGAAAAGATATTGCAAGATTTCACTTAATATATTGGCCAATATTTTTAATGGCATTGGACTTACCATTACCAAAAACAATATTAGTTCATAACTGGATTATGATGAAAGACCGGTAAGATGTCAAAATCAAAGGGAAATGTAATATATCCAGAAACACTAATAGATAGATATGGATTAGATGCAACAAAATATTTCTTGCTTAGAGAAATGCCAGTATCACAAGACGGAGTATTTTCACCAGAAGCATTTGTTGAAAGATACAATTTTGATCTATGTAATGACTTAAGTAATCTTTTAAATAGAACAGTATCTATGGTAAATAAATATTTTGGAGGACAAGTTCCAAAATACAATGGACAAAAAAATGATGTAGATAAAGAATTTGAAGATTTTACAAATAGCCAAATAGATAAGTTTGAGGAAAAATTTGAAGAATATGAAATAGCAAATGCTTTGCAAGAAATTTGGACATTAATATCTAGAACAAATAAATATATAGATGAAACAATGCCATGGAGTTTAGCAAAAGAAGATAGAAATAAAGAAAAACTAGAATCTTGCATGTATCATTTAATAGAATCATTAAGAAAAATTGCAATATTAATAAAACCATTTATGGATAATACTTCTGAAAATATATTTAATCAAATAGGAATTAAAGATGAAGATTTAAAGAAGTGGAAAACTTTAAAACAATATGATAAAATTATAGATACAAAAGTGATTTCGAAAGGGGAACCAATCTTTATGAGGTTAAATGCTGAAGAAGAAATTGAATTTATAAAAAATGTAATGAAAAAATAAAACTCCAATTATTTGGAGTTTTTTTTAAAATATACTACTAAAATTTAAAAAAATAGTATATAATATTGTCGAAATATAAAATTTAATATAAAAAGTACAAATAAAAGAAGGATGTAAATATGGTAAAAGATAGAGATAATATAAACATATATGAATTTAGAAGTAAAAAGAAAATAAATTTTAAAATGATTGCTATAATACTTATAGCTATTTTATTAATAATTTGTATTATTTTAACTATTAACAATATCTCTATAACAATAAAGGAATATGAAGTATATAAACAATATGAAACATTAAGCAGTGTTTTAAAATATCAAGAAGAAGAAAGACTAAAGAAAATAAAAGAAGAGGAAGAAAAAATAAAAAAAGAAAGGAATCCAATTTTAACAGATTTAGGTAGACAAAATATAGAAAATATTTATACATCAGATAAAAAAAGAGTGTTTTTAACATTTGATGATGGACCATCACCTGTAACTGAAAGCATATTAAATACTCTGAAACAAGAAAAAATTAAAGCAACATTTTTTGTATTAGGATCAAATGTTGATTATAGACCAGATATGGTAAAAAGAATGTATGATGAAGGACATTTTATTGGAAATCATGGATATTCCCACGTGTATTCACAAATATATTCATCTCCACAAGCGGTTTTAGATGAATTTAATAGCTGTAATGAAAAAGTAAGAAATGCAATAGGTAATCCAGAATATAATTCACATTTATTTAGATTCCCAGGAGGATTACCTGGTGGAAAATATGCTAGTCTAAAACAAGAAGCAAAAGAACTGCTTAATCAAAATGATATTGTAAATATTGATTGGAATGCATTAAATGGAGATGCAGAAACAAATGATTTATCACCTGAATTTGAAATGCAAAGACTTTCTGATACAGTAGGAGAAAAAAATAGTGTAGTTATACTTATGCATGATGCTGCAGCAAAAAGTGTAACAGCTGAAACTTTGCCACAAATTATTAGTTTCTTAAGAGATAAAGGATATGAATTTGATAATTTCTATAGTATAATAAAATAATTAACTGAAAGGAGCATATAAATTGCCTAAAAAAATAGTAGAAGAAAATAAAAGAATAGAAGAAAAATTAAAATATTTAGGTTTGGATTTAGATAATATTCCAAAAGAACTACAAAAATGTAAGCCATTAGAATTTAGAATCCCTAAATTTTATGAAGAAAAACAATATAAACAATATAGATATGTTCCAGTAAAAGACATACAAATAATGTTATCGCCAACAAACAGATTAGATGATATAGAAGAAAAATATAAAAAATCATCACCATTAAAAGACTATTTAGATAACATAAAAGAAGAAAATATAATAAAACATTCTACATTTTTAAATATGCTAAAACAAGTAAATATAGCAGATATAGAAAAAATAGAAGAAGAACAAAGAAATTTAAATAAAAAAATACCATTTAAAGTAAAATATGAAAATAATTATTTATGGCAAATATATTATTCTGAAAATACAGGTATTTATTTTATGCTTGTTCCAACAGAAGATTCAGACTATTCAACATTTTTTTATTTATTAAAAAGAAAAATAGAAAAAAACAGAGGGGAAAAGATATTTGTACCAATAAGAAATGTAGAGTATAGTAGTGCATTTTTTGCAAAATCAGAATTTGAAGATATAGAAAATTATTTATGGCTATTTACAAAAGATTGGCCATTAATATATGAAGTATATGATAAGACAAATAATCTAACAGTTGAGATTATAGGAGAAACAGATGTATACCAAAAAATAAAGAGTTATTATAAAAAGACATTAAAAGATAAAGAAGATGCGACGAAATTTTACAAATTATTAAAAGCGATGTTTATTCTGCAAACAGAATTACCGCATTATTTCAATTTTACCACCAATATAAGTAAAAAGGGAGAAATAGAATTCTTTTTAGAAGAGGAAAAAATTGAATATGATGATATTGCCGCTTGGCTAAAAGATGAATACGAATTAGGAGAAGACAAGCAAAAAGTAGCAGAAGATTTGATAAAAGAAAATCAAGTTAAATTGAAAAAATTAAAAGAAGAAATATCAAAACAAGAAATAGAATATTTATCAAAAGAAAAACAAATATCAACTTTTTTAGAGTGTAAGAAAACATTTTTTGGTAAATTTAAATATTATTTTAAATATAGTAAAAAGAATAATAAATCAAAGATAAAAGTAAAACAAGAAGTTCTAGATGAAAAAGTAGAAGAAAATTTTGAAGAATTAAAAGAAGTTCCAAAAAGGAATAAAAAGAAAAAAAATTATAATATAGAAGAAATAATAGAATTATATAAAGTTATAGAAGAAAAAGAAACTGAATTAAAAAATTTGGTTATGGATATAAATGCATTAAAACTAAAAAATAAAAACATGAAGAAAAAAATAGAAAATGCAACAGCTTTTATACAAGAAATAGATAATCATAAAAAGAGTATATTTGAGTTTTGGAAATATAGTAATAAAGATGAAATAGCATCTCTTCCTGAAGGTGAAGCGGAAGAGGTTAATGTAATAAAAAAAGTAACTAAAGTATTTGATTATGAACAAGATTTAGAAACTTTAGGAAAAACAATGGATAAGATGCAAAGAAAAGCTTTGAATAGAGATGAAACAGATAGTTTATATATTACAACAACAAATATCTTAGATATAATAAATAAAATAAAAATTAATGATTTTCTTCTAAAAGATGTAGAAAATATTTTAGCTAAGTTAAAGAAAGAGGCTATTGAAGAAAAAACACTATCTGATAGTGATGAATTTGATATTTTTGGTGGAATGCTTCAAGATGCAACTAAAGTGTCAAAAATAAATAATAAAAAACATAGAGAACTTCCAAAAGATAAATTTAATATATTAGAAATTACTAAAAATACAAAAAATATAAGTTTTAAATTATCATTAGAAAGAGTAATATCTAATGTAAAAGAGGCTTTAACAAAAACAGTAATACCAGAAAATATATCTTTATATAAAGCGATTCCTGAAGAAAAAATAGATGATAGACAAATAAATATATTTGATATAAATCCAGAAAAAGAAATTAGAGAAAATATAAATAACAAGAGCACAAAGATAAATTTTTACAAATTAAATATACAAGAAGGAACAAATGGAATAGCATATACAAACTCTATTTTCTATGACAATCAAAATAAAACATTACCAGTTGGACAAGATTTGTCTACAAAAATGTTAATTGATGTAAGTAAATTAAAAATGAAATTAAAAAATAAGACGACTTTTAGAATAATAGAATTCGAAGAAAATCATGATTTTTCAAAAACAAATATAAAAACAGTTAATGTTTTTGAATATGATACAGAAATGAAAAAACAAAAAGAAAAATAGAAAAGAAAATCTAGACAATTAATAAAATATGTGCTAATATATATTAGTACATATTTTTATATGCCGATGTGGCGGAATTGGTAGACGCACATGACTCAAAATCATGCGGGAAACCATGTGGGTTCGAGTCCCACCATCGGTACCAACAACGTATCTGTTCGAATTTTAGAACAGATTTTTTTGTATAGTTAATTTAACAATATGTCGTTAAATTGAAAACAATTGAATTTGGAAAAATATGTAAAAAATATTAAATGTTCGCTTGTAATTGTTAAATAAATATTATATCATAGTTTTATCCTTTTCATCAAAGGAAATCTTTGTGTTAAGGAGGTGAGTAATTTGTCATCTTACGAATTAATTTGGCGTCTAATTGTTTTGTTATTACTAAGTGATAATAATCAAAAGATAGTCAAAACACTCATGATTAGTGCGAAACTAATCTAAAGCGGTTTGGTCAACCGCTTTATTTTTTGCAAAAAAAAAAAGAGATATGTGGTCAACATATCTCGAGCAATAGTCATCTTACGAACAACTCTCTTGCTTAAGCTAAATATAGTATACTACATTTTATAGTATATGTCAATTGCTTTTAGAAAATTCACTAAAATTGAAATTAATAGTATTTGATTTATAAATGCAATTTTATTTTTATGAAAATGAAAAAGAAATATTGAAAAAAGTATAAAAATATGTTATTAAATTATAAGTATAAAGGATAGGAAAGGAGAAATAATGAATCTTTTTGAAAATATAGAAAAGCTGATAAATAGTCGTGATATTGAAAATGAAGTAAGTAGAGAAGAAATAAAAAGTAAAGATAATAATATATCACAAGATGAAATAGAATTAGCAAATAAATTAGATGCAGTAGAAAGCTTTACAGTAGATAGAATAGAAGAAAATATAGTTGTATTAGAAGATAGAAAAACAAATAAAATGTATGATATAGAAAAAAAGATGCTTCCAGAAGAAATTAAGCCTGGAGATATTATAAAGAGAGTAAATGGAAAATTTTTTGTTGATGAAATAGAAACACAAGAAGTAGAAGAAAGAATACAAAAAAAGATGAATGATTTATGGAATTAAAGGGGATTAAAAATGGGGAGAAAAAAGAAAAACAAAAGTAGTGTAGAAATTTTTATAGGTTTAATTAGTTTTGCAATTATATCAATAGTTGTATTAATGAATGTAAATAATACACAAAATGAAAATATAGTTAAAGAAGTAAGTAGTGATAATATTAATAGTACATCTCAAGTATTAACCGATAAATTAAATGTATATTTTATAGATGTTGGACAAGCAGATAGTATATTAGTATCAAATAAAAATGAAACTATGTTAATTGATGCTGGAAATAATGAAAATGGAAAAGATGTAGTAAATTTTATTAAGGAAAAGGGAATAACAAAAATTAATTATTTGATAGGAACACATCCACATGCAGATCATATAGGTGGTCTAGATGATGTTATTAATAGTGATTTAGAAATAGAAAATGTCTATATGCCAAAAATACAAACAAATACAAAAACATTTGAAGATGTATTAGATGCTATCGAAAATAAAGGATTAAAGGTAACAGCACCTAAAAAAGGAGATGCATTTAAAATTGGAGATTCAAATTGTGAGATTATGACAGATAGTATTTTAAATGAAAAAAACTTAAATTTATCATCAATTATAGTTAGATTAGAATATGGTGATAATAGTTTTTTATTTATGGGAGACCGGAGAAACTGAAAATGAAAAAACAAGAAATTGGCAAAAAACTAATGTATTAAAAGTAGGACACCATGGCTCTAATACAAGTAGTTCAGAAAGTTTCTTAAACCAAGTAAAACCAGAATATGCAATTATAATGGCGGGAAAAGACAACAAATATGGACTTCCTAAACAAAAAATATTAGAACGATTGATAAATAATGGTGCAAAAATTTATGTGACTTCCGAAAAAGGAACAATAACAATGGTTTCTGATGGAAAAACCATTGAAGTTCATTAAAACTACTTGACAGTTTACAATAATAAAGTTAAAATATAATAGTAGGAAAAAATATATTAAAAACATTATAACAAATAATATATATATTTTATTCGAACATTGAAAATTAAATAAGAAAGAGGTGTATGATTATGCAAATTGTAATCACTATCGCCGCTGTCTTAATCTCACTTGCAGTCGGAATACCAATTGGAATGGCATACAGAAAGAAAGTTGCAGAGTCTAAAATACAAGGAGCCGAAAACGAAGCAAAAAGATTATTAGATTCAGCAAAAAAAGAAGCAGAGAATCTAAAAAAAGAAGAAATTTTTAAAGCCAAAGAAGAAGCAATGGCTACTCGTAAAGAATTAGATCAAGAGATTAAAGAAAGAAGAGGCGAAGTACAAAAACAAGAAGCAAGATTGATTCAAAAGGAAGAAAATTTAGACAGACGTTCAGAAAACTTTGAAAAAAAGGAAAGAGAATTAGACAAAGAATTTGAAAATGTAGAAGCTCAAAAACAAGAACTTGAAAAATTATATGACAAAGAAATTATTGAACTTCAAAGAATTGCAGGATTATCAAAAGAAGATGCAAAACAAAAACTTTTAACAGAAATGGAAAAAGAAATAACCGCTGAAAAAGCTGCAATAATAAGAGAACAAGAACAAAAGGCTAAAGAAGAAGTTACAAAGAATGCTAAAGAAATGCTTTGTTATGCAGTTCAAAAATGTGCTGCTGACCATTCTCAAGAAACAACAGTATCAATTGTTGCACTTCCAAACGATGAAATGAAAGGAAGAATTATCGGTAGAGAAGGTAGAAACATAAAAGCATTAGAAACATTAACAGGGATTGATTTAATAATTGACGATACTCCAGAAGCTGTTGTATTATCAGGATTTGATCCTTTAAGAAGAGAAGTTGCAAAAATTGCACTTGAAAAATTAATTGATGATGGAAGAATTCATCCTTCTAAAATTGAAGAAATGGTTGAAAAAGCCAAAGAAGAAGTAGAAAATACTATAAAAGAAGAAGGAGAAAGAGCAGTTCTAGAAACAGGAGTTATAGGACTTCATCCAGATGTAGTAAAATTAATTGGAAAATTAAAATATAGGACAAGTTATGGACAAAACGTATTAAATCATTCAATTGAAGTTTCAAATTTAGCAAGAATAATGGCTGAAGAATTAGAACTAGATCCAAAACTTGCAAGAAGAGCAGGATTATTACATGATATCGGTAAAGCATTAGATCATGATATGGAAGGAACACATGTTGAAATAGGTGTAGAAGTATTAAAGAAATATAAAGAAAATGCACTTGTTATAAATGCTGTTGAAGCTCATCATGGTGATGTTGAACCACAAACCTTAGAAGCTGTTTTAGTTCAAGCAGCAGATGCTATTTCTGCATCAAGACCAGGAGCTAGAAGAGAAACTCTAGAAGCATATATTAAAAGATTACAAAACTTGGAAGAAATTGCAGATTCATTCGACGGTGTTGAAAAATCTTTTGCTATACAAGCTGGTCGTGAGGTAAGAATTGTTGTAAAACCAGAAAAAATATCTGATGATCAAATGACAATACTTGCTCGTGATATTGCTAAAAAGATTGAAAATGAAATGGATTATCCAGGACAAATAAAAGTAAACATCATAAGAGAAACAAGAACTGTAGATTATGCAAAATAATTATATAAAAACAAAAAGGAACTATTTTTCAATAGCTCCTTTTTTGTTGCTCCTAAAACAAGAGCAGGATTTCGGCCTTATAATTAGGCCTGTAGATGACAAGATAGTCATCTGTGAGCCTTGCAGAAATCTTTTTAGGAATAGGTTCCCGAAGCATTGAATCCAGTATGTGCTGGAATCTTAAGCTTGAATCGGGATTCTTTGCAAAAAGTTTTCCACAGAAGTTGAAGTCATGTTCTGTTACTTCATGCCGCTTGCGGTCATACATATCCACTTCAATAGCCACAAGCTTTGAGTATTTCTTGAAGCTAAGACCTGCTTCAGAAATAATTTTTCCGAGTGGTAACATTTTCCACCCTCCCCCTTTTTAGAATTTGTCATTATAAGGGTATTTGCAAAATGACATAAAGATATTATATCAAGAAAATAATAAAAAATCAAATTATTTTAAGTTTTTATTGCAAAAATAGAAATAGAGTGTTAAAATTATATAGTTGTTTTATAAAAATATCCTAATTCGAAAGAAGGTAATATAAATTTACAAGAAAATAAATATTTTTAGGAGAGTATTAAACATTATAATAATTAAAATTCTATAAAAATCAATAAAACATAAGGAGGAAAGACAAAAATGAGTATTGAAGAATATAGGAATTTTAAATATTTGGTAGATGCATATTTGGAACTTAGAGATAAAAACTTATTGAAAGAAATTAGACAGAAAATTAACACAAAGAAAAGATTAAGAAGAGAACTTATAAAAGAATTAGATGATAATGTAAGATATATTGAGGTTTTTAGTAAAGAATATCAAATTAAAATTGGAATGAATATATTAAACAGAGAGAAAAATAGAAAATATTCTGCATATAAAAGTGTATGGATTCTGTTTTATATGTCAAAACAAGCTGTTAACGAAATATTTAAAAATGTAGACCAAAGAACTTTAAATGATATCCAATATGAAATAAAAAATATCATAAGAGAAAACTCTAAAATCAAACATTATAAGCAAGGAAAAAATAAGTTATTTTCTCGAATAGGTGAAAAGATTGCCTGGAAAAGATTTTCTATAATATGCAATAAATATATTAAATAGTAATACTTAAATACACTTTAAAATAATTGAAAATTCAATTTATTTAAAGTGTATTTTTATTTAAATAAATTTTGTTAAAACACTGATTGATAAATTTTTAAAAATATAGTATTATATATTATGAAATAAAGAGAAAGAAGGAAATAAAATGAAAATATTAGCTATTGGGGATTTAGTTGGCTCCGCAGGAGTAAGAAAATTAAAAAATGAATTACATAAAATAATAGAAAGTAAAGATATTGACTTTGTAATAGTAAATGGAGAAAATGCAGCAGAAGGAATGGGAATGACAGAAAATAATTTTAAAAATATAATATCTGAAAAAGTAGATGTTATAACAATGGGAAATCATACATGGGGTAAAAAAGATATATTTAAATTTATAGATCATCCTAAAATAATTAGACCTGCAAATTATACAAAAGGAGTTGTAGGAAAAGGATATAATATATACACTTGTAAGAACAAAAAAATAGCAGTTATAAATTTAATAGGAAGAGTAGACATGAATGTGCTGTCAGAAAATCCTTTTATTGTAGCGAAAGAAATAGTGGAAAATTTAAAGGATAAAGTAGATATTATCATGATAGATTTTCATGCAGAAGCAACTGCTGAAAAAATTGCGTTATCATATTACTTAGATGGAAAAGTAACAGCAATTTTTGGTACACATACACATGTACAAACAGCAGATGAAGAAATCTTAGAAAACGGAACAGCGTATATCACTGATATTGGAATGACAGGACCAAAACATTCAGTCATAGGAATGGATATAGGAGCATCTGTTAAAAGATTTGAAACAACACTTCCAGAAAGATATAAAATAGCAGGAGGAGAAAGCAAATTAAATGGAGTGATATTTGATATAGATGATAATACTAACAAGGTAATTAATATAGAAAGAATAAAAAGATAGATAAAAATGTAAAAAATATTAAAAAGTTTTATTTAATATTTATATGTCGAAAATAAAAAAATATTGCGATGAAAATTCCTAAAAATTTCCAAAAAAGACTTTACAACGTTTTCCAAATATTGTAAAATAACAATCGTAAAAGTTGCAACAACAAAAATAAAATTATAGGAGGCAAAAGAAAATGGAAATTTTAAAAATTTCATCAAAATCAAACCCAAATTCAGTAGCAGGAGCAATTGCTGGATTGGTAAAAGAATCAAATAAGGCAGAAATGCAAGCGATTGGAGCAGGAGCATTAAATCAAGCAGTAAAGGCTGTAGCAATAGCAAGAGGATTTGTAGCACCTTCAGGAGTAGATTTAATTTGTATACCAGCATTTGCTGAAGTAGAAGTTGAAGGTGAAGATAGAACAGGAATAAAATTGATTGTAGAATCAAGAGTTTAATTATAAAAATAATTTGCGGGCTACATTTTGTAGTCCGTTTAGTTTTTTATATGGAAAACCTTGAAATTTTATTTTAAATAATGTATGATATCAAAGTATAGAGGTGAAATATGAAATCAAATTGGATTAAATATATATTTGTTGTTTTTATTGTGTTAATTTTAGGATTTGCAATATTTATAATAAAGCGAGAAGAAAATGAAAAAGAAGAAACATCTATAGCAAATAAAGAAACAGAACAAATAAAAGAAATAAAACTTGGGATTGCAAATTTTGATACAATTAATCCAATTTTAAGCAATAATAAAAATGTTCAAGATATAATAAAATTAATATATGAACCACTTGTCGATTTAACACCAGACTATAAGGCAGAAGGAGCTTTGGCAAAAGAATGGGCAAAACAAAGCGATAATTCATATTTAATAAAATTAAGAGAAAACGTCAGATGGTCAAATGGACAAAGATTTACAGCAGATGATGTAAAATTTACAATTGATAGACTAAAAGATACATCTACAATATATTCATCAAATGTAAAAGATGTAGTTAGTTTAGATAAAGTAGATGATTATACAATTAAACTAAATTTAAATGGAGACATCCCATTTTTTGAATATAATTTAACATTTCCTATTATTTCAAAAGAATATTATGAAGGAGAAGATTTCGGCTCAACTTCGAAAAATTCAAATCCGGTTGGAACAGGAAAATTCAAAATATCAGAAGTACAGCCATCTTATATAACTTTAGAAAAAAATACTTCATGGTGGAATAAAGATAAAAACGTAAATATAGAAAAAATAACAGTTAATTTATATTCATCTATAGGAGAATTATATAACAGCTTTAAAATTGGAAATTTAGATTTAATTGCTACATCAAATGATAACTTGCAAGAATATATAGGAACAATAGGTTATTCTTCAAAAGATATAAAAGGTAGAGAACATATTTTTTTAGCATTTAACACAGCCAATAATTTTTTGGCAAGGCAAGAAGTAAGAAAAGCAATAGCATATTCAATAGATAAATCTAATATTACAGCAGAAGTATTTGGAAATAAATATACTACTAGTAGTTTTCCATTAGACTATGGAAACTTTTTAGCAAAAGAACAAGATGCAAGTAGTGGATATAATGTAGAACAAGCAAAACAGATACTTACAGAAAATGGTTGGGCATTTAGAAATGGTGGTTGGCAAAAAATAGAAAATTATAGAACACAAACAATAGCATTAAACTTACTAGTAAAATCTACAGATGCATCAAAAGTTACTGTTGCTGAAAATATAAAAGCACAGCTTGCAAACCAAGGAATAATAATAAATGTTCAGCAAGCAGCACCTGGAGATTATAACAGCTTAGTACAATCAAGAAGTTATGATATATTATTAGGAAGTATAACTATGGCGCCAAGTCCAGATTTAAGTTTGTTTTTTGGAGATGGTAATTTAGCAAATTACACAAATGAAGAAGTACAAAATATAATGAATGAAGTAAAAAACACATCAGATGAAAATGTTTTAAAGGAAAAATATAAGAGATTAATAGAAATTTATAAAACAGATATACCATATGTTAGTTTATATAATAATAAATATACAATAGCTTATAGCTCAGAATTAGTAGGGGATGTAAACCCAACATGGTTCTATCAATTTTATGGGATAGAAAGTTGGTATAAATAAAATTTTCAAAAAACTATTGACAAAACATTTTTTTGGTATATAATAAAAACATCAAACAAAAGTTCAAATATTTAAGGAGGAAAATTTATGGAAGAAAATACAGAAAAGAGAAAAGCGTTAGAGGTGGCAATGAGCCAAATAGAAAAACAGTTTGGAAAAGGTTCAGTTATGAAACTTGGAGAATTTAAAGCTATGGAAGTAGAAGCAATACCAACAGGAGCATTAAGTTTAGATATAGCATTAGGAATAGGAGGAGTTCCAAGAGGAAGGATAATAGAAGTTTTTGGTCCTGAATCATCAGGAAAAACAACATTAGCATTACATATTGTAGCAGAAGCTCAAAAAATGGGAGGAGAAGCAGCATTTATCGATGCTGAACATGCTTTAGATCCAGTTTACGCAAAAAAATTAGGAGTAGATATAGATAATTTAATAGTATCTCAACCAGATACAGGAGAACAAGCTTTAGAAATTACAGAAAGTTTAGTAAGAAGTGGAGCTTTAGATGTAATAGTTGTAGACTCTGTTGCAGCATTAGTCCCAAAAGCTGAAATTGATGGAGATATGGGAGATTCTCATATGGGGCTTCAAGCTAGACTTATGTCACAGGCTTTAAGAAAATTAGCAGGGGCCATTAATAAATCAAAAACTGTAATAATATTTATAAACCAATTAAGAGAAAAAATTGGTATTATGTTTGGAAATCCTGAAACAACAACAGGAGGTAGAGCTTTAAAATTTTATGCTTCTGTTAGAATGGATATAAGAAGAATAGAAAATATAAAACAAGATGGAGAAGTAGTTGGAAACAGAGTACGTGTTAAAGTAATAAAGAATAAAGTAGCTCCACCATTTAGAGAAGCTGAATTTGATATTATGTATGGTGAAGGAATTTCCAAAGTAGGAAATGTTTTAGATATGGCAGTTAATTTAGATATAATTCAAAAAGCAGGTTCATGGTTTAGTTATAATGATGAAAGAATTGGACAAGGTAGAGAAAATGTAAAAAGATATTTAAATGAAAATCCAGAAATACTAGAAGAAGTAGAACAAAAAGTAAGAGATAATTTTAAAAGAGCTTTTGAACAATCATTAGGTGAAGAGCTTTCAATAGATGATGACGAAGATGATGAATAATATTCTAAAAGGTGAAAAAATATGTATGATATTGAACAATTTGACAAAGAAAAGACTAGAGTTTTAAAATATATATTATATAAAAGAAGAACAGAACAAGAAGTAAGAAATAAATTTCAGCCAACAATTGATAAAGATTTATTAGAAGATATAATAGATTATTTAAAAGAAGCAAAATATATAGACGATGTAGAATACATAGAGAGAACTGTAAATAATTTTAAGATATTAAAAAACTTATCAATTCGTGAAGTGGAATATAGGTTAATGTCAAAAGGATTGAAAAGATCAGATATAGAGGAATATTTGTATAATAATAGAGATGAATTAGAAGAATATGAGATAAAATCTGCTTCAAATATTATATATAAAAAATCATCTTCAATGGAACAAGAAGATATAAAACAGTCTTTACTAAAAAAGGGATATAAGATAGAAAATATAAATAAAGCATTAGAACAATAAAAAATACAGAAAGGAAATTAAAATGGCAATACTAACATTAGAAACAAAAAAATATGCAATTAAAATAGATAATTTTGAAGGGCCACTTGATTTGTTGTGCCACTTAATAGATAAAAACAAAATGAATATCTATGATATAAATTTAAGCCAAATAACAGATCAATATATTGATTACTTAAAAGAACAAGAAAGCTTAAATTTGGAAATAGCAAGTGAATTCCTAGTTATGGCTTCAACTTTATTGTTTTTAAAATCAAAAAATCTTTTACCAAAACAAGAAGAAGTAGAAGAAGAACTTACAGAAGAAGAATTGATTAGAAGAATTATAGAATATAAGAAATTTAAAGAAATAAGTAAAGTTTTAAAAGAAAGTTATCTAATATACTCTAATAGATATTTTAAAAAACAAGAAGAAATAGAACTTCCAAAAAGAAAAATTGAAAAAGAATATAAAAAAGAATTATTGCCAGAGATTTATAAAAAATTAGTAGAAAGAAACAATGAAAAGATAAATCAAAATGCTAAAAATATAGAAAAAATAGCAATCACAGATAATTATACTGTTGCAAGTAAAGTTAAAGAAATGTTTAAAGTGTTAGTAAAACAAAAAAGATTTGTATTTAATAAACTATTTTCTATTAATAAACATAATAAGCAAGAAGTTGTAACAGCCTTTTCCGGGCTATTAGAGTTATCTAGAAGAAGTAAAGTAGAAACAACTCAAGAAAAATTATTTGGAGATATAACTGTAGAAAAAGCTAAAAAATAGCTAATTAAATATCAAAATATCATAAAGTAACCCGCTATTATATAGCGGGTTACTGATTATTTAAGAAAATTTTTTGAACATATAATTTATTTGCGAAAGATTGAGCAACATTTCTTAATATATATTGTTCTTGAGAAAGTGTGCTATTGTCAGTGTAATTTATTCCTGTAAAAGTTACTTCAATAGCTTTTTCTATTTCTAAACAAAATCTATCATATGCGTCTTCTATAGAAGATGTGTCAATAGCAAGAGTGATTAATTTTTTTATTTCATACATACTATACATTTGTTTTAAAATAAAAATAACAAAAAGATATGCAATGTGTTCTCTATTATATTTTTTATTAATAGGTGGTTTTATAACATTATGTTTTACATAATTATTTATCATAGATTTAGTTATAGCCTTTTCATTAGTTCTTTCATTATAAATTTTTATATAATTTGATAAATGATTTTCTAAAAAAGAAACAACCTGGTCAATATAAAGGTCAATATCAGGTATTTCATTCCATTTTGGTAGATGAGAAGTTTCAGTTTTTTCTTTAACTATAATATTTTCATTTTCCATGAAAGGCACCTCCACTCTAAACAATAATAACATTTTTATAAAGATTAGTCAACCACTTGACAGGATATATAATATGTGGTAATCTAGTATTCGATACTAGATACAAGGAGAGGATTTTATGAATAGAGAAAAAATTTATGAAGCAACAGAATTAGATAATGTAAAAGAAATGATGTATGCTTCAGTTGAAAAATATAAAGATAATATAGCATTCGTTATAAAACATAAAGAAGAAAAAGCTGTAAGATATGAAAATATTTCATATGAACAATTTTTAGAAGAAATAAATAATTTGGGGACTAAACTATATGATTTAGGTTATAAAGATAAAAGAATTGCAATAGTTGGAAAAAATAGATATGAATGGGTTTTAACACATTTGACAAATTTGTTAGGAGGAATAGTATCTGTTCCATTAGATAAAGATATGCAAATAGATGAGCTAGAAGGCTGTTTGCAAAGAAGTAAAGCAGATATGGTTATCTTTGATGAAAAGCAAGTAGAAAAAATAGAAGAAATAAGAAAAAGAAATAATACAAATATCAAAGAATATGTTTGTATGTCAAAAATAGATAATTATTTAGATATAAGCACATTAAAACAAGAAGGAAAAAAATTAGTAGAAGCAGGAAAAAGAGATTATATAGATAAAAAAATTGATTCTAGCATAATGAATATACTTTTATTTACATCAGGAACTACTTCAAAATCTAAAGCAGTTATGCTATCTCAAAGAAATATTGCATCTAATGTATATGCACTTCAATGTGTAGAAGAAATAAAACCAACAGATACTAATATTGCGTTTTTACCATTACATCATGTATTTGGTTCAACATGCATAATCTGGACATTAGCTGGAGGACTACGACATGCTTTCCCAGATGGACTAAGATATATAAAACAAAATTTAAATGAATATAAAGTAAGCGTATTTGTTGGAGTTCCACTTTTAATAGAAAGTATTTATAAAGCAATTATGAAAGAAGTGGAAAAACAGGGTAAATCAAAAGCAATAAAAATCGCAATGAAAGTAAGTAATTTTCTATTAAAATTACATATTGATATAAGAAGAAAATTATTTAAACAAATTTTAGATGCTCTAGGAGGAGAATTAAGATTTGTAGTTTCTGGAGGAGCTCCTGCAGATCCTAAAATTTCAAAAGCATTTACAAGTTTAGGAGTAAGAACTCTTCAAGGATATGGGTTGACTGAAACAGCACCAGTTATTGCAGGAGAAGATGAAAAACATATTAACTATGGAACAGTGGGATTACCTATGATAAATGATGAACTAGAAATAGATAATCCAGACGAAAATGGAATAGGTGAAATAAAAGTAAAAGGACCTAACATAATGCTTCGGATACTATGAAATGCCAGAAGAAACTGCTAAAGTTTTAAGAAACGGATGGTTTTATACAGGAGATTTAGGTCATATTGATAAAAAAGGATACCTAACTATAGTTGGAAGAAATAAAGATATGATAGTATTAAAAAATGGTAAAAAAGTTTTTCCTGAAGAATTAGAAATGATGATAAATAGATTAGATGAAGTAGAAGAATGTATGGTATTTGGAATGCCAGACAAAAGAGATAAAACAAACATCAAACTTTCTATAAAAGTAGTTTATAATAAAGAAGTTGTAGAAGAAAAATATCCAAATATAAAAGAAGAAGAGTTAGAAAAAATAATATGGGATAAAATTAAAGAAATTAATAAAACTCTTCCAACATACAAATACATTAAAAATATGATATTAACAGATAAAGAATTAATAAAGACAACAACTAAGAAAATAAAAAGAAATGAAGAAATTAAAACTATAAAAATGTAAGATATGCAGTAAAACGACACTATTTATGTGTCGTTTTAAATTTCAGTTATTTTTAAATTATATTTATCTTCAAATACTTTTTTCTTAGCAATATATTCTTTTGTTTTAAAACCTTTAACATCAATTACTTCTGTAGAATTATCTTTGTTGAAAACAATAAAATCAGCTTTATATTTTAATCCTGGTGCTAAAATAAAAATAGGTTGCAGACAAAAACCATTTATTTCACCAGATTTTAGTCTTATCTTTAATTCACAATAATAATCAGCTTCTTTTTGACTATCAAAAGTATGGCCGTCAACAGAAACTTTGTTAGCTCTATATTTACTTCTCTTTTTTTTACTATCTGTAAAATTCTTATAATCTTCTATACTCCAATGTTCCATAAAAACTCCTTGAATTTATTAAAGTATTCTTATTATATACTTATAGAAATAAAAAAGCAAGAACTAAAAAACAAAAATTTTGCTAAGAAATTATGAAAAATTTGTAAAAAAATGTTGTAATATAAAAGAAGTTGTGATATTATATTTGTATAAAAATAAAAGGAGGATAAAGTCATGGAAGAAAAGAAAAATAATGGATTTTCTATTGCTTCATTAGTATTAGGTATAGTATCTTTAGTATTTAACTTCATACCTACATTTGGTTTAATTGGACTAATTATTGGTATAGTAGGTATAGTATTAGGTGTTTTAGGAAGAAAGAAAAACCCAACAGGGATGGCAACAGCAGGACTTGTATTATCAATAATCGGTACAGTTTTATGTGCTATAACATTTGTAGCTTGTGCTATATGCTTTGGAGCTGCTACTTCAACAATAAATACAGTTAATTATAATCGTTTATACTAAAATATAAATCTAATATTTTAAAAGGTAAGCAAATTTTAGATTTGTTTACCTATTTTTTATATAGGAGAAAAAATTATGTTACCGACGATAAATATATTAAATAGAGAAGTTTCAATGTACGCAATTATGATAATCATAGGAATAATTGTAGGCGGAACAATCGCTATAAAATATTTTTCTAAATTTCACAAAGACGTAAATAAGGAAGATCTTATATATGCTTCTATATATGGAGTTATAGGGTTAGTAGTTGGTGGAAAAATACTATATATAGTAACAATACTTCCATTTTTAATAGAGAATTTTCACGTATTAAATTGGGGATATACGATTCATCAAATATTCTATGGAGGATTTGTGTTCTATGGAGGATTACTAGGTGCAATACTTGGAATATATATCTATTGTAAACAATTTAAAATACCTTTTAACAGTGTAATTTCTGTTATAGCTCCAGTAGTACCTTTAGTTCATGCATTTGGTAGAATAGGATGTTTGTGCGCAGGATGTTGTTATGGAATAGAATATCATGGATTTGGAAGCATAATTTTTCATAATTCTCAGTATACACCAAATGAAATTCCATTATTTCCAACTCAAATAGTAGAAGCAATATTTAATCTTGTAATATTTATAGTATTGTTATTAACTTATAAAAAATATTTAAAAACCTATAAAACAATAGGATTATACTGTATTTTATATAGTGTTTTAAGATTTTCTTTAGAGTTCTTTAGAGGAGATGTAGATAGAGGAATTTTCTTTAATTTAGCAACTTCACAATGGATAAGCATATTAATATTTATTGCAGGAATTGGAATATTTATATATGAAAATAAAAGAAAAGATAAAATAGAAAAAGAAACAATTAAAGATAAAGAAAAAAGCAAGGAAAAAATAGAAGAAAATAATAGGAGGTAAATCATGAAAAAAGACAAGAAAATAATTAATAAAGATGAATTAAAAAATAAAGGTGGAAAATTTATAAATGAATTTAAAGATTTTATAGCTAAAGGAAATGTTTTAGATTTGGCTGTTGGTGTTGTTATAGGTTCTGCATTTGGTAAAATTGTTTCATCAATAGTAGATGATATAATAATGCCACTTGTAGGAATTGTAATAGGAGGAGTTGATTTCTCAGGTTTAAGTGCAAAAATAGGAGATGCAACTATAACTTATGGTAACTTTATTCAAAATGTAATTGACTTTCTTATAATAGCATTATGTATATTCGTATTTATAAAAATTATAAGCAGATTTAAAAGAAAAGAAGAAGCTGTTGAAGAAGCTAAAAAAGATGAACAAGTAGAATTATTAGAAGAAATAAGAGATTTACTAAAAGAAAAAAACAAGTAATAAATGTAAATAATAATTAATATAAATACATTTATTATCTATTAGGAGGAAAATATAGTGAGTAAAGAATTAAAAATTAAACAATGTAAAAGCTGTAAAGCTTTAGTAAAAGTTTTAGAGGATTGTAATTGCCCAGGATGTGGGATTAAGTGTTGTGGAGAAGAAATGGAAGAATTAGTTCCAAACTCAGTAGATGCGGCAGTAGAAAAACATGTTCCAACATATGAAGTAAAAGAACGGAAAAATATTTGTTAAAGTAAATCATGTAATGGAAGAAGAACATCATATAGAATGGATTAGCATTGTATTTGATAATAAAGAATGTACAACTTATTTAGAACCAGGAAAAGATGCAATAGCTCATTGTAAATATGTACCAGGTTCTACAATATATTCTTATTGTAACAAACATGGTTTATGGAAAATAGATGTAGAATAATAGTAGTAAAAAATAAAATGTGTAAAAATAGGAAAAGATAGATATAAAATCTTTTTCTATTTTTTCTTGTATTTTAGCGTATTTTCCTTGACAAAATAATAAAAACAAAGTATAATGTTAACCAAAGTTAACAATCGAGGAGATGTATTATGATATCAAAAGCACAAGAAGAATATTTAAAAACGATGTATGTATTAAAAAAGCAAAATGGAAATATTAGAGTTACAGATATTGCAAATAAGATGAATTGTACAAAAGCGAGTGTAAATAAAGCAATAAACAATTTAAAAGATGAGAAACTTATAGATTATGAATTATATGGAAAAATTGAATTAACTTCTAAAGGAGAAGAACTTGCAAAAAAAATATTAGAAGCTTATGATATAGTTTATTTATTTTTAAAAGATGTATTAAATATTGAAAATGAAGAGGCAAAAAATGAAGCAGAGAAAATAAAAAGTGTAATTGATGACAATACAATAAATAAATTAGCTAAATATGTTCATAAAGTTTTAGATTTAAATAATCTGGATTGTGGATATGATATAAATAAAGAAAAATGTAGAAGTTGTATAAGAAGAACAACTAATAAAAAAGTTTAAGGAGAAAGTTTAAATGAGTGAAAAATTATTAGAAGTAAAAGATTTATGTGTAAATGCGGGAGAAAAAGAAATATTAAAAGGTATAAATTTAAAAATTAATAAAGGAGAAATCCATGTAATAATGGGACCAAATGGTTCACGGAAAAACAACAACAGCAAATGCAATTTTGAATAATCCTGCATACAAAAAAGTAAATGGTAGTGTTGAATTTGATGGAGAAAATATAAATGATTTAAAAACAGATGAGATTGCAAGAAAAGGAATTTTTATGTCTTTTCAATTACCTGAAGAAATACCAGGAGTATCTGTTACAAATTTTTTGAAATATGCAAAAAACAAAGTAACAGGAGAACCTGTAAAAATCTTTCAATTTAAAGATGAATTAAAAAAATATATGGAAGAATTAAATATGAATCCTAAAAATATGGAAAGAAGTTTGAATGTAGGATTCTCAGGTGGAGAAAAAAAGAAAAATGAGATTTTACAAATGCTTGTATTAAATCCAAAACTTGCAATTTTAGATGAAACAGATTCAGGATTAGATGTGGATGCTATAAAAACAGTATCTAAAGGAATAGAAATGTTTAAAAATGAAAATAATGCAGTTCTAATAATTACTCATAATACTAAGATACTACATAGTTTAAATGTTGATTATGTACATGTTTTAGTAAATGGAAAAATAGTAAAAACAGGTACGCAAGAATTAGCAAGTGAAATTGAAGAAAATGGATATGGTATGTATAAATAGAAAATTCTGCCTAAAACTAATTAGACAGAATTCTGTGTAAGGCTAACGATTAAAAGGAATCATCATAGCCATGACTACTATTGTTAAAAGAATAAGAATTACTAATACAATAGCAATTATGGAAATAATTCTTTTTTTCCGCCTACGCATAAAAATCACTCCTTATTGGATTTTATACATAAAAATTATAACATATTTTAAATTATATGTAAATAAAGAAATCCTGCCTGCCAAAAGGCAAACAGGAAATACTTGCTTAGAATGGAAAGATATTCCATCCCAATTGGTCAAATACCCCGACTTGCAAAAGCCAGAATACGAATGCTAACATTAGGAGAAGTCCTAAAACAATCACTAAGATGTTTAAAAACTTCTTCATCATATTATCA
Organism: uncultured Clostridium sp.; assembly: GCA_946411515.1. Classification (GTDB taxonomy): domain Bacteria; phylum Bacillota; class Clostridia; order TANB77; family CAG-508; genus CAG-269. Next base: position 160,146 of record CAMKEH010000001.1, on the reverse strand, counting down.
CACCTTTCTACTCAAGTATTAAATTAATTATATCACAAATATATAAATATGTAAATTTTGAAATTAAAATAAAATGAAAATCAAATTATAAATGAAAGGATCTATAAAATGTCAAAAACAAATATTGATGAAATAAATAGAAATATATATGACATAAAAAATAAAGATGAATATGATTTTAAAATAAAAAAGGGATTAACTCCTGAAATAATTGAAGAAATATCAAAACAAAAAAATGATCCTGATTGGATGAAAGAATTTAGATTAAAAGCTTTAGAGGTATATAACAATCTAGAACTTCCAACTTGGGGACCAGATTTATCTGAATTAAACATGGATGAGATTGCAACATATGTAAGACCAAAATCAAAACTAAATAGTTCTTGGGATGATGTACCAGATGATATAAAAAATACTTTTGATAAACTAGGAATTCCAGAAGCAGAAAAAACGTCTTTAGCTGGAGTTGGAGCTCAATATGATTCAGAAGTTGTTTATCATAGTATGAAAGAAGAATTAATAAAACAAGGTGTAATATATACTGATATGGAAACAGCTGTAAGAGAATATCCGGATTTAGTAAAAGAACATTTCATGAAATGTGTTCCAGTACATGATCATAAATTTGTGGCATTACATGGTGCAGTTTGGTCAGGAGGCTCATTTGTGTATGTACCTAAAGGAGTAAAAGTAGACATTCCTCTTCAAAGTTATTTTAGATTAAATTCACCAGAATCTGGACAATTTGAACATACTTTAATTATAGTAGATGAAGGAGCGTCACTTCACTTTATAGAAGGCTGTTCGGCACCTAAATACAATAAAGTAAATTTACATGCAGGTTGTGTTGAATTATATGTAAAAGATAATGCATATTTAAGATATTCAACAATAGAAAACTGGTCAAAGAATATGCTTAATTTAAATACTAAAAAAGCAATTGTAGGTAAAAATGCAAAAATGGACTGGGTTTCTGGTTCATTTGGGTCAAAAATATCAATGCTATATCCAATGAGCATATTAAATGGTGAAGGTGCAAAAACGGAATACACAGGAATATCATTTGCAGGAGGCGGACAAAACTTAGACAATGGATTTAAAGTAATTCATAATAACAAAAATACTTCAAGTGTAGTAAATGCAAAATCAATATCAAAAAATGGAGGTAAATGTACTTATAGAAGTTTAGTTAGAATAAATGAAAAAGCTAAAAATTCTAAGTCATCAGTGTCATGTGAATCTCTTATGTTAGATGATATTTCAATATCAGATACAATACCAGTAAATGATATAAGAACTGATGAAGTAGAATTTTCACATGAAGCATCAATAGGAAAACTAAGTGATAAAACAATATTTTATTTAATGAGTAGAGGTTTATCAGAAGAAGATGCAAAAGCTATGATAGTAAGAGGATTTGCATATCCAATATCAAAAGAATTACCAGTAGAATATGCAGTTGAAATGAACAACTTAATTAATTTAGAACTTGAACGGTTCAATAGGGTGAAATAGAAAAGCCGTTACCTAAAAAAGGTAACGGCAAAGGTCTTACTTACGTTTCTTCTGATCTAAACCCCACTTTATTATATCATCTACACCTGCAAAACATATCGCTATTGATATAAACCATAAAATTAAGCTGGTTTTTAGATCAATTACAGGGGTCAATATGAAAATAGTTACAATAAGTGATAGCCCTACAATAAATTTACACATTGAAAATCCTCCTTTGTGTTTATTACGTATAATTTGACCTGTAATTATTATACCATAAACTGGACTAAAATTCAATTTTATTAACAGCTTAAAATCAATATTATTGTTATACTATTTGTTTAAGTAATATAAATAAAATTAAATTTAATAATATATAAACGGGTTTATAGGTATCCCATCAAAAACCTAAATATATTATACAAGGAATTTATTATGAAATTAAACAAAACTCCAGTAAGGACATCTAGAAATTTTAATATAAATAATATAAAAGTTGAAGATGTAAAAATACCAGAAGTAATTGAAGAATTTAATAATGTAAATATTATAAAAGAATCTAATAATATAGAAATAACTTCAAATGTATCTGATTGTAACTTAACATATGGGATAGAAAATAGTTTAACAGATATAGTAAATGAAAAGTCAAATTGCAAATTTAAAATTATTGTTGATGATAAAAAAGAAAATGAAAATAGAATAGAATTTACATTTGATGATGAAAATAAAGCTCTTTTTGAAAATGTTGAAATCGTAGTAGAAGAAAACTGCAAAACAACAGTGATTTTGAAATATGAATCAGAAAATAATGATAAATATTTTCATAATGGAATTATAAGACTATTTGCAAAAGAAAATTCTAAGGTAAATATTATAATTATAAATTTATTAAATATAGAATCTAATAATTTTATTGCTATAGAAAATGAACTACAAAAAAATGCAAAAGTTAATTATACTATAGTTGATTTTGGTGGAAAAAACAGTATTACAAATTATTATTCAAATTTAATAGGTGAAAATTCAGATAATAATTTACATACAATTTATTTAGGAAAAGAAAATCAATTATTTGATTTAAACTATATAGGAGAACTTCGAGGAGAAAAATCAAATATTGATATTGAAGTTCAAGGAGCTTTAAAAGATATTGCAAAAAAACATTTCAAAGGTACAATTGATTTTAAAAAAGGCTGTAAAAAAGCTACAGGAAATGAAAATGAAGCTTGTATGTTATTATCAGATACAGCAAAATCATTAGCTCTTCCAATGCTTTTATGTTCAGAAGAAGATGTTGAGCGGAAACCATAGCAGTTCAGCAGGTAAGATTGGTGAAAAAGAATTATTCTACATTATGAGTAGAGGATTTGAACTAAAAGAAGCTATGAAATTAATGGTTAGAGCAAAATTTAATAAGATACTTAAAAATATAAAAAATGAAGAATTAAGAAATAAAATATTAAATGAAATTGATGAGAGATTGAATTAGTTAATAAAAATAATTTATTAGGAGAAATAATGAAATTATATAATAAAGGTAAAATAACAATATCAACAATAGAAGAGAGTGATAAAGAAAAAATTTTAGAATATTTTTCGGAAAATGACTTTAATTGTAGTTATGAAACAGGAGCATTAAGACCTAGTAATAGACAATTCTTACAAATAATGGATGATATTATTTCTGGAAAAGATGATGAAAGTAATGTATTCGTTTTAAAAAAGAATGGAGAAGTAATTGGATATGAATCTATGTTTGTAGAATATGATATATTACATATAGGACATATAGCAGTTAAAAGCTCAGAACGAGGTAATGGATATGGAAAATTACTTACAAAGCTTGCAATATTAGTAGCAGAAAATGAAGATAGAGATGTAGCGTTGTATTGTGATCATCCCAATAGTTATCTTGAAAAATTAGGATTTAAAACAAAAGATAGGATACATTATCTGTATAAAAGAAAAGGAATAAAAAGCAAAGGACTTAAAAGATTATTTGTAAAACCTGAAGAATATAGTAAAAGAAAAGATGAAGAAATGAAAAAAGAAGTAGATAGATTTAAAAAGTTTCTTGACTCTGATATTGTTAAAGCTATATTAAGAGAAGAGGAAGAAAAATAATTAAATAGATACAATTATTTATTATATGAGAGGAAAAATAAAAATGAATATAAAAAAAGATTTTCCAATATTAGAAAATAAAAAAATATCATATTTAGATAGTGGAGCAACAACACAAAAACCAATTCAAGTAATAAATGCTATTAAAGAATTATATGAAAACTATAATGCAAATCCACATAGAGGAGCATATGGTTTAAGTATTGAAGCAACTGAAAAATATGAAAAAACAAGAAACAAAATTGCAAAATTTATAAATGCAAGGAATTCTTGCGAAATAATATTTTCAAAAAATGCAACTGAAAGTTTAAACTTAATTGCTTATTCATATGGAATGGAAAACTTAAAAAAAGATGATGAAATAGTATTATCAATTATGGAACATCATTCAAATTTAGTTCCTTGGCAAAAAGTTTCTAGAGTAACTGGAAGTAAATTAAATTATATGTATATAAATAATGAATTTGAATTATCTGATGAAGAAATTGAAAGCAAAATTACAGATAAAACAAAAATAGTTGGAATAACACATGTATCAAATGTTTTGGGAACAATAAATAATATAAAGAAAATTATAAAATATGCACATAAAAAAGGTGCAATTGTAATTGTAGATGCCTCACAAAGTATTCCACATATCAGAATAGATGTACAAGATTTAGATTGTGATTTTTTAGTGTTTTCAGGACATAAAATGTTAGCACCTTTAGGAATTGGTGTATTATATGGTAAAAAAGAGATATTAAATAAAATGACTCCGTTCTTAATGGGTGGAGATATGATAGAATATGTACATGAACAAGAAACGACATTTGCTGTGCTTCCAAATAAATTTGAAGCAGGTACTCAAAATGTAGAAGGGGTAATTGGCCTTCGGAGCAGCAATTGATTATATTGAAAATATTGGTTATGATAATATAAGAAAAATAGAAGAAGAAATAGTAGAATATGCAAGAGAAGAATTATCAAAACTCAATTATTTAGAATTATATCTAACACCAAATAAAGAAAATCATTCAGCAGTAATTTCTTTTAATATAAAAGGAGTACATCCACATGATGTAGCAAGTATATTAGATACAGAAGGCGTATGCGTACGTTCTGGAAATCATTGTGCACAACCACTTATGAGGTTTTTAGGAATTGATTCTACTTGTAGAGCAAGTTTTTATTTCTATAATACTAAAGAAGATGTTGATAAATTAGTTAAAGCTTTAGATAAAGCATATAAGATGTTTGAAAAATATATTGTAAAACAATAGAAAGGTAAAGACAAAATGGAAGATTTAAATGATGTATATAATGAATTAATTATGGAACACAGTATGAATTCTTATAACAAAAAGAAATTAGATAAAGTGGATTTTTGTGAAATAGGACATAATCCAAACTGTGGAGATGAAATAACATTAGAATTAAAAATGGATGGAGATATAATACAAGATATGGCTTTTTCTGGTCATGGATGTGCTATATCACAAGCATCTACTTCTATCATGATTGATACTCTAAAAGGAAAAACTATAGAAGAAGCAAAAGAAATAATAAAAACTTTTATAGAAATGATAAAAAGAGAAACAACTAATGAAGAAGAATTAAAAAAATTAGAAGATGCAATAGCTTTTAGAAATGTTGCTAATATGCCAGCTAGAGTAAAATGTGCTCTTTTAGCATGGCACACTGTTGAAGATATATTAAATAAAAAATAAACAAAAAAAGGTTCGGTTTATATTGACTATAGAATTTCTGCATGATATAATGCCTGCAGTTGGGAAGTTAACTTTCTTCAAGCATAAGTGCATAGAGTGGTAAGCCTATGTGATGGAGCTTGCTAATCTATGCATTTATGCTTTGTAAAGCTTAAATGTAAATTACGAAAGAAGGGGGTTAACAGCTATGAACGAGTTATTAAAAATTTTACTTATAATAATAGCTTTCTTTTTAGGAATGTCATTTTTAGTACATATTTGTTCAAGGAATAAATATATATTAAGATATATTTCAAAGAAAAGAAAAATAGAGATCTATCCGAAAGACAGATCTCTCCCAACCAACAGATAAGGGCTTATGTTCTTATCTTTTATATTATTATATTATCATGAATTCTAAAAATTGTCAATAAAATATAAATTAATTCAGGAGGGAATATGATAAATTTTCAAAAAGCAGAAAAACAATTTAAAAAACTTTTAGAAAGATATGACGTAAGAAATGGGAGTATAGAATTAAAAATAAGACATACATATGAAGTGGTAAAAAAGAGCGAATATATTGCAAAGGGTTTAGGATTAGATGATGAAAATGTAGAGCTTGCAAAACTAATAGCATTACTTCATGATATAGGAAGATTCGAACAAATAAAAGACTTTGAAAGTTTTGATGATGTTAACCTAGAACATGCAGAATTTGGTGTGAAAATATTATTTGAAAACAATTTGATTAGAAAATTTATTGATGATAATAAATATGATGAAATAATTAAAAAAGCAGTATATAATCATAACAAATATAAAATTGAAGAAGGTCTAACTGATATTGAGATTTTACAATGTAAGATTATAAGAGATGCAGACAAGTTAGATAATTTTAGAGTTAAACAATATGAAAAAATGGAAAACATCTTTCCAGAAGTTTATAATGAACATATAGAATATGAAAATATAAGTGATAAGGTATATGAAACCTTTATGAAATGTGAATGCATAAAACTTGAGGACAGAAAAACACTTATAGACTATTGGATATGTGTTATTGCATTTATATTTGACTTGAATTTTAAAGAGTCTTTAGAATATGTGAAAAATAAAGATTATATAAATATTATGATTGATAGAATTGCATATAAAAATAAAGATACTAAAAATAAAATGGAAGATATAAGAAGATGTGCTAAAGAATATATAGAAAAGAAAATAAAATAAAAATAAAGGAAAAATGAAATGGAAAACAAAAAAGTATTATTAGGAATGAGTGGAGGAGTAGACAGTAGTGTCTCAGCTCTACTTTTAAAAGAACAAGGATATGAAGTAATAGGAACAACCTTAGAACTATTTGCAGGAAGTAGTTGTTGTAATATAAATACATATATAGATGCAAAAAATGTATGTAATCAAATAGGGATACCTCATTTTACATATAATTGTAAAGATGAGTTTAAGAAGCATGTAATAGATGACTTTATTGATTGCTATGCAAATTGTAAAACTCCTAATCCATGTATTGAATGCAATAAATATATGAAGTTTGGAATAATGTGGGAAAAAGCAAAAGAATTAGGATGTGAGTTTATAGCAACAGGACATTACGCAAAAACTGAATATAATGAAAAATATAAAAGATGGATACTAAAAAAATCAAATGCTGGTAAAAAAGATCAAAGTTATGTGCTTTGGAATATACCTAAAGAATTAATAGAGCATGTTATTTTCCCATTAGCTGATTTTGAAGATAAATCAGAAATTAGAAAAATTGCAAGTGAGAATAATTTAAAAGTTGCAAATAAGCCAGATAGTGAAGATATTTGTTTTGTTCCAGATGGTAATTATAAAAAATTCTTAGAAAATAATTCTGATATAAAACCCAAAGAAGGAAATATTGTAAATAGCAAAGGAGAAATTTTAGGAAAACATACGGGATTATACAAATATACTATTGGTCAAAGAAAAGGATTAGGAATATCATATAAAGTTCCTCTATTTGTAATAGGATTTAATAGAACAAAAAATGAATTAATCGTTGGAGAAGAAAGTGAATTATATAAAAAAGAAATAGTAGTTAATGATATAAATCTATTGTTATTTGATAAAATAGAAAAACCAATAGAAGTTGATGTTAAAACAAGATATTCTTCAAAAGTAGCTAAAGCTAAAATTATCCAAGAAAATGATAAGATAATAGTAGAGTTTTTAGAACCTCAAAGAGCAATAACTCCTGGACAATCAGCTGTATTTTATATAGAAGATATTGTTATAGGTGGTGGAAAAATAGTAGAATAATGTCTAAAAAAGTATTGACATGAATGTTTTTAGTTATTATAATATTAATGAATTAAAATTATATATGTTATCAAGAGTGGACGAGAGAATCGGCTTTGTGACTCCACAGCAACCTATTTAGTTAGGTGCTAATACCGACAAAGTAGAAAGTACTTTGGATGATGATTTTTATAAATCTAAAAATTAAAGCCTTTGTACTTTTAGTGCAAAGGTTTTTTGATGCATATATAGAAATATTAAAATAAAAAATGAAAGGACTGATTAAAATGAGAAGATTATTCACATCAGAAAGTGTGACAGAAGGACATCCAGATAAATTATGTGATTATATATCAGATAGTGTTTTGGATAGCTTTTTAGAAAAAGACAAAAATGCAAGAGTAGCATGTGAAACTGTTGCAGGAAAAGGAAAAATATTTGTAACAGGTGAAATTACATCTACAGCAGAAGTTAATATTGAAGAGGTTATAAGAAACGCTATTAAAGAAATAGGATATGATAATAGTAATTTAGATATGGATTATAGAACATGTGAAATTGAAATAAACTTATCTAAACAATCTCCAGATATTGCATTAGGAGTAGATAAATCTTTAGAAACAAAAGAAGGACAAAATGTGGCGTCTGAAGGTGCAGGAGATCAAGGATTAATGTTTGGGTTTGCATGTGATGAAACAGAAGAGTTAATGCCACTTCCAATATCATTATCACATAAATTAGCAAAAAGATTATCAGAAGTTAGAAAAGAAGGAATAATAAATTATTTAAGACCAGATGGAAAAGTTCAAGTAACTGTTGAATATGAAAATGAAAAACCGATTAGAATAGATACAATAGTAGTATCTACTCAGCACAATTCAGATATTAATATGGAAATTCTAAAAAAAGATATAGAAGAAAAAGTTATAAATTATATTGTGCCTAAAGAATTATTAGATAATAAAACAAAATATTACATAAATCCAACAGGAAGATTTGTAATAGGAGGACCTTTAGGAGATAGTGGACTAACAGGAAGAAAAATAATAGTTGATACTTATGGTGGATATGCAAGACATGGTGGAGGAGCTTTTTCAGGAAAAGATGCAACGAAAGTAGATAGATCTGCAGCATATATGGCAAGGTTTTTAGCAAAAAACATAGTTGCAAATGGGTATGCAAAAAAATGTGAAATACAATTTGCATATAGCATAGGAGTTGCAAAACCTGTTTCTATATATGTAGATACTTTTGGAACAAATACAATTTTAGAAGAAGAAATTATAGGTAAAATTGAAAATAAATTTGATTTAACACCAAGAGGAATAATAAATTATTTAGAATTACAAAAACCAATTTACAGAAAAACTACTAATTATGGACATTTTGGAAAAAAAGATTTGCCTTGGGAAAAAATAGTTGAAATATAGTTTGATCAAGAAAGTGATTTTCACTTTCTTTTTTCTTATATGTAACCTTTTTATATAGTTATTAATATAATCAATATAGGAGTAGTGATATAATGGCATATTCAGATAGAGAGTTACTTGCAAGAATAATTGAGTGTGAAGCAGGTGGAGAAGGTGATAATGGGATGAAAGCAGTTGCAACAGTTGTTTTAAATAGAACATATGCATCAGAAGGGGAATACTTTAGAGTGTCTGAAGGTGGTAATATAAGAAATATAATATTTCAAAAAGGACAGTTTGACTGTGCTACAGAAAATTTATTAAATAAATATAATCCACAAAATATATATAATATGAATCCAACAGATATACATTATTATGTAGCAGATTGGGCGTTGTCTGGAAATAAGTTAGGAGAAGTAGGAGAATGTTTGTGGTATTTAAATCCTTTTAGACCCAATTGCAGTAACACTTTTCCTAGCAATGGATCAGGAACATTTAAAACCAGACTTCGGAAAACATTGCTTTTATAGGCCAACAGAAAAATATAAAAATACATAAAGAAGGGAATTAAAATTTATGGATGAATACAATAAATTTGAAAACAAAAGACAAACAAGACAAAATGGTACAGATGAAGAAATGCCAGAGATATTAACAAATCCAATTTATACACCAGCATTTTTAAGAGAACAAATAGGAAAACTAATGAGAGTAGAATTCTTAATTGGAACAAATAATATGGTAGATAGAATAGGAATCTTACAAGACGTAGGAGCAAGTTATATTTTACTTAGATCATTTGAAAATGATAGTTTAGTATATTGTGATATTTATGCTATAAAATTTATAACAATCTCAACAACAGGAGTATATGGAAGAATGGCTAATAGAATGTATTTTTAAAATTTAATGAAACATTAAATAGGTTTTGTGTCAAATTAGTTGCAAAACCTATTTTTTTGTGATTTAATAGTGTCAAGTTAGGAGGGATAATATTGTTATATGATGTTATAATAATAGGCACAGGACCTGCTGGAATATCTGCAAGCTTATATGCTAAAAGAGGTAATTTAAAAACATTAGTTATAGGAACAAATGAATCAAGTTTATCAAAAACAGATATTATAGAAAATTATTATGGGTTTGAAAACGGAATAAATGGGAAAGAATTGTATAAAATAGGAATTAAGCAAGCAAAAAACTTAGGAGTAGAAATAAGAAAAGAAGAAGTAATAAAAATAGAAATAACTAGTCAAGGATTTTTTGTAAAAACAACAACAGATGAATATGAAGCACTTACCGTTATTCTAGCAACAGGAAATAAAAGAAATAGACCTAAAAATATTAAAATTGAAGATTATGAAGGAAAAGGCATAAGTTATTGTGCTATTTGTGACGGATTCTTCTATAGAAATAAAAGTGTATCAGTACTTGGAAGTGGAAATTATGCTTTATCTGAAACAAATGACTTGATAAATATTGTAAAAGATATTACAATATTAACAAATGGTGAGCCTGCTCCAGAATTTAGAGCTGATAATGTAAAAATAGATACAAGAAAAATAAAAGAAATTCAAGGAGAAAATAAAGTAGAAGAAATTGAATTTGAAGATGGAGATACAATAAAAACTGAAGGTGTTTTCGTAGCACAAGGAGTAGCTCGGAAGTACAGAATTTGCAAAAAAATTAGGAGCAGTTACTGATAAAGATAAAATAGTAGTTAATGAAAAAATGGAGACGAACGTTAAAGGCTTATATGCATGTGGAGATTGTACAGGTGGATTACTACAAGTTTCAAAAGCAGTATATGAAGGAGCAACAGCCGGATTACAAGCGATTCAATATGTAAAAAATAAAAAAGGAGGAAAATAAAATGAGTGTTATTGAAATAAATAGCGAAAATTATGAAAAGGAGATTTTGAAATCAGAAAAACCAGTTTTAATAGACTTTTATGCTAACTGGTGTGGACCATGTAAAATGATGTCACCAATAGTTGATGAAATTGCCGAAGAATTAAAAGAAAATGTTATAGTAGGAAAAGTAAATGTAGATGAAAACCAAGATTTAGCAATGGAATATGGAATTATGAGTATACCAACATTAGTAATATTAAAAAATGGAGAACCTGTAAAAACTTTTGTTGGTGTTACAGATAAAGAAAAAATAAAATCAGCTTTAAATGGATAAGTAGGGACGGAGCCATATTAACCAAAAGAGTATCTAATAAAATTGTATTTTTATTAGATACTCTTTTATAATAAGTATTCCATATCATCAGGCAGTTTAGCCGTAAAAATCAATTTTTCTTTTGTTACTGGATGAACACATTCTATTTTATAACTATGAAGAGCTTGTCTATTAATTAAATTAGATTTTTTACCATATAAGGTGTCTCCTAAAATAGGATGACCAAAATGATTCATATGTACTCTTATTTGATGAGTTCTACCAGTTTGTAATTTACAATTAACAAGGCTATAATTATCAAATTCTTTTAATACAGTAAAAAGAGTAATAGATGGCTTACCAGATATATTAACAGTCCTTTCTATAATGCTTCCTTCTTTTCGTGATATAGGAAAATTTATAATTCCAGATTTCTTATTTAGATAACCATCTACAATACACAGATATTCTTTTTTGAAAATATCTTTTGACATTTGAATAGAAAATTGTTCTTGAATATATTCACTTTTTGCAAAAATAACAATACCTGAGGTATCTAAATCTAATCGATTTACTGGCCTTATCTTTTTATTTAGACCTATAGAATCAAAATAATATTTAACTCCATTAGATAAAGAATCTTCATAATGCAATCTAGAAGGATGAACAGGAATACCTGCGGGCTTATTTACAACCAACATCCATTCATCTTCATAAATTATATCTAAATCCATTTTAGTAGGAATAATATTTAAACTATCTTCATTAAAATCTAAATCAATTGTTATAATACCAAGACTATTGGCTTTAAATCTAGTATCAATTACATTATTATTAAGATAAATTCTTTTATTTTTAATTAGCTTAGTTAATAAACGATTAGAAAAATTAAATTTGTTTAATAACATTTCATTTATTGTTTTATTTATATCATCTTCTTTGATAACATATTTAAGTTCCATATTTACCTTCTTTCATATATTAGTATTATATAATAATTTTATGTTATTAACAATATATATTTTGCTTGAAAAAAATATAAAATTGATATATACTAGCAGTGATTTAAAATGAATTAATATTAAAAGAAGATTAGGAGAAAAAATTGAGAATTAGATATAAAAAATGGGCAAGACCAGAATTAGAAGCAAGTAAATTTTATGAAGATGAACCAGAAAATTGGAAAGGAAAATGGAAAAGTCATTTTGAAGATGAAGATAAACCATTTATGTTAGAATTAGGATGTGGAAAAGGACAATTCATTTCAAAACTTGCTGTAGAAAATCAAGATATAAACTATTTAGCAATAGATTTAGTAGATGCAATGTTAGGATTAGCTAAAAGAAATATTGAGCAAGAATATGAAAATGAGAAATTAGAACCTAAAAATGTAATGCTAACTAGATTTGATATAGAAAGAATAAATTTAATTTTAGGTAAAAAAGATGAAGTAGAAAGAATATATATTAATTTTTGTAATCCTTGGCCAAAAGGAAAACATAGGAAGAAGAGATTAACTCATACTAGACAACTAGAAAAATATAAAGAGTTTTTGAAGCCACATTCGGAGATTTATTTTAAAACAGATGATGATGGATTATTTGAATCAAGTTTAACATATTTTGAAGAAAGTGGATTTGAAATTGTTAAAAAAACATATGACTTACATGAAGAACCTATTTTTGAAAAAAATATAGAAACAGAACATGAAAAAATGTTTTCTGAGCAAGGGATAAAAATAAAAGCATTAATTGCAAAATTAAAATAAACAATAATAAGAAAGAAGAAAAAATGAACGAAAAAGAAGTTATAGAAAATAAAGCAAATAAAGAATTTATATTAAAAGCAGTAAGTGAAAATGGAAAGTTCTTAGATTTAGTATCAGAAGAATTAAAAAATGATAAAGAAGTAGTAATGAAAGCTTTAGAACAAGATCCAGAAGGCTTAGAATTTGCAAGTGATAAACTAAAAGATGATAAAGAAGTGATATTAAAAGGAATAAAAGGGGCTCCATGGACTATATGCTATGCTTCTGAAAAATTAAGAGATGATGAAGAAATAATAAAAGAAGCTTGTAAAAATTATGGACAAGCTCTTTACTTTGCAAGCAAAGAATTAAGAAATAATAGAGAAATTGTAAAATTAGCAGTAGAAAATAAAGGAATAATTATAAAATATGCAAGCGAAGAGTTAAGAAATGATAAAGAATTAGCTTTAATTGCTGTAAAACAAAATAAACAAGCATATCATTTTATATCAGAAGAATTGAAGCAAGATGAAGAAATAAAAAGTTTACTATAATATAAATGCAAAAAATGATGAAATAAAATAATATAATAAAATTTAAAAGTGACTTGTGCTTTTTACATTTTATATATATAATATAATAAAAAAATACAAGGAGGAAAATGATGTCATTTATAGAAGAAATAAAATTAAGAGCAAAAAAAGATATTAAAACAATAGTGCTTCCAGAAGCGGAAGATATTAGAATATTAGAAGCTACGGAAAAAGTTTTAAAAGAAGGATATGCAAATATAATTTTAGTTGGAAACAAAGAAATAATAAATAAAAAAGCAGAAGAAAACAAAATAAGTATAGAAGGTGCAAAAATTGTTGATCCAAATGATTTTGAAAAATATGATGAATATGTAAATTTGTTATATGAACTAAGAAAACATAAAGGCATGACAATAGAACAAGCAAAAGAATTGGTAAAAGATCCAGTATGTTTAGGAATGTTAATGGTAAAAGATGAAAACTTTAAAGCTGATGGATTAGTATCAGGAGCAGTACATTCTACATCAGATACTTTAAGACCAGCACTACAAATATTAAGAACAGCACCGAATACTAAATTAGTTTCTGCTTTTTTTGTTATAGTTGTACCAGATTGTGAATATGGAGAAAATGGAACATTTATATTTGGAGATAGTGGACTAAATCAAAATCCAAATAGTGATGAATTATCAGAAATAGCGATATCATCTGCAAAAAGTTTTAAACAATTAGTTGGAAAAGAACCAAAAGTTGCAATGCTTTCATATTCTACATATGGAAGTGCAAAATCAGAATTAACTGAAAAAGTAATAAATGCTACAAAGCTTGCAAAAGAAAAAGAACCAAAATTATTATTAGATGGAGAATTACAATTAGATGCTGCAATAATACCAGAAATTGCAAAATCAAAAGCACCAGGAAGTAAAGTTGCAGGAGAAGCTAATGTATTAATATTCCCAGATTTAAATGCAGGAAACATTGGATATAAACTAGCACAAAGACTAGCAAAAGCAGAAGCATATGGACCACTTTGCCAGGGAATTGCAAAACCTGTAAATGATTTATCAAGAGGATGTAGTAGCGATGATATTGCAGGAGTAGTTGCAATAACAGCAGTTCAAGCACAAATGGATAATTAGGGACGGACATATATTAACCATAAAAAGGAGGTATTTATGAAAGTTTTAGTATTAAATTCAGGAAGTTCTTCACTAAAATATCAAGTAATTGATATGGAAACAGAAGAAATGCTTGTAAAGGGATATTTTGAAAGAATAGGACAGCCAAATTCGTTTTTAACACATAAAGTACATGGCGTTAAACATAAATTTGAGCACCAAGCAAAAGACCATGAACAAGCAATAGCATTTGTACTAAATAGATTAACAAATGATCACTATGGAGTAATGAAAGATTTAAGCGAACTTGCAGGAGTAGGACATAGAGTAGTTCACGGAGGAGAAAAATTTTCAGATGCAGTTTTAATTAATGATGAAGTAATAGAAGAAATTAAAAAATGTGCAGAACTGGCGCCATTACATAACCATGCAGCAGCACTTGGTATGGAAGCTTGCAAAAAAGTAATACCAGATATAAAAATGGTAGCTGTATTTGACACGGCATTTCATCAAACAATGCCAAAGGAAAGATATATATATCCTATTCCATATGAGTATTATGAAAAATATGGAATAAGAAAATATGGAGCTCATGGAACATCTCATGATTATGTATCACAAAGAGTAGCAGAAATCATTGGAAAAGATAGGAAAGATTTAAAAATAATTAGTTGTCATTTAGGACAAGGAGCAAGTGTATGTGCTGTTCAAAATGGTAAATCAGTAGAAACAAGTATGGGACTAACACCACTTCGGAGGAGTAGTTATGGGAAGTAGAAGTGGAGATTTAGATCCGTCAGTTGTGACATATATTATGCAAAAAGACAAACTAACGGCTGAAGAAGTAGAAAATAGATTAAATAAAGAATCAGGAGCATATGGAATTTCAAATGTGTCATTAGATTTTAGAGATATAGAAGCAGAAGCAGCTGTTCGGAGGACAACATGCAAAACTAGCATTAGATATATTTCATGATTCAGTTGCATCATATATTGCAAGATGCATGGTTGCAATGCAAGGAGCAGATGTTATAACATTTACCGCAGGAGTTGGAGAAAAAGGAGATTTATCTAGAAAAGCAATATGCGACAAATTAGAAATATTTGGCGTGAAATTAGATGAAGAAAAAAATAAAGTAAAAGGTGAAGAAGAAAAAATATCAAGTAAAGATTCAAAAATAGATGTATATGTAATTCCAACAAATGAGGAGTTAATGATAGCAAGAGAAACAATGAAACATTTGGGACAGAGATAAAATGTTTCAAAATATAAATTAAAATAAATGAAACAAAAGGTGACTGTCCCCATTGTTTCAAAAAGAAAGGAAAAAGAAAATGAAAGTATTAGTATTAAACTGTGGTAGTTCATCATTAAAATACCAATTAATTAATATGGAAACAGATGAAGTTTTAGCTTCTGGAAAATATGAAAGAATAGGAGAAGAAGAAGCTTTTATAACACATAAAGCATTAGGAAAAAAAGTTGAAATTCAAAAACCAGCTTATGACCATAAAGAAGCTATAGAATTTACTTTAGAGCAATTTACAAATCCAGAATATAAAGTAATTGATTCATTAAATGAAATTGAAGCTGTAGGACACAGAGTAGTTCATGGAGGAGAAACATTTAAAGATTCAGCAGTTATTGATGATAAAGTAATAGAAGATATTAAAAAATGTGGAGAATTTGCACCACTACATAATCCAGCAGCGGCATTAGGAATGGAAGCTTGCAAAAAAGTAATGCCAGGAAAACCAATGGTAGCTGTATTTGATACAACATTCCACCAAACAATGCCAAAAGAAAGATATATATATCCAATACCATATGAATATTATAAAAAATATGGAGTAAGAAAATATGGTGCACATGGCACATCACATATGTATGTATCTAGAAGATTAGCAGAAATTGAAAATAAAAATGTTGAAGATTTAAAAATAGTAACATGTCATTTAGGACAAGGAGCAAGTATATGTGCTGTAGATGGAGGAAAATCAATAGATACTTCTATGGGGTTAACACCTTTAGGTGGAATACCAATGGTAACTAGAAGCGGAGATTTAGATCCTTCTATACTAACTTACCTAATGAAAAAAGAAAATCTTACAGCAAGTCAAATGGAAGATATATTAAATAAAAAATCAGGAGCTGCAGGAATATCAGGATTAGCTCCAGACTTTAGAGTAATTGAAGATGCATCACATGAAGGTCATGAAAGAGCAGGAATTGCTATGGAAGAATTTAAATATTCAATTGCAAGTTACATTGCAAAATATGCTGTTGCAATGAATGGTATAGACTATATTATATTTACAGGTGGTATTGGTGAAAACCAAATAAAAATAAGACAAGGAATTTGTGAAAAATTAGCTTTCATGGGAGTGGAGATAGATTTAGACGAAAACAATATGAGAGGTGAAGAAAAAGTTATTTCAAAACCAGAATCAAAAATAAAAGTATATGTTATACCAACTAATGAAGAATTAATGATTGCAAAAGAAACAATGAGATTAATTTAAAACAAAAAATGAAATAGTGAGATTTAATTAAATAAATAGGTAAAAAAGGTAGGAAAATGATAAATAGTAATCAAATTCTGCCTTTTTTAAATTGGACATAAACTAAAACTTATGATTAAATATCAACAATAAACAAAAGACAAAATTTACTTATTAATTACAATAAAAAGGAGGTGATATTATGAGTAAAAATGTAACTTTAATGACAGTTTTAGAGGAATTAAGAGAATTTAGAGCAGAAAATAATAAACGTTGGGAAGAAAATGAAAAACGTTGGGAACAAAATGATATGAAAATTGATTCTTTAGATGAAAGAGTTTCTAGATTAGAAGAAGGTAGAATTAAAGACAGAAGAGATATTATAAATATCTTGGATAGTATGCAAAAAAGTATTGATAGTCAGTTTAAAGATATGCGTAATTATATGGATACTCAGTTTATGAAAATTAATGCTGCAAATATGGTAAATGATATTGAACATGCAGAATTTAGACAATTATTAAAAGCATATGCTAAAAGAATAGATTTTCAAAACTCTAGAATAACTAGTTTAGAAGAATGGAAATCAAAGATAAGTGATGATGGTTTGTATGCTTATAATACTTAATTAAAAATTAAACAAAGAAATAAATGAAGTAATAAATATATTAATAAATAAAATAATAAAAGTAGAAGTATAGATATAAATATAAGCAATAATATACATAAAATAGCAACAAAAATAAAATAAACTATTGCAAAATTTAAAAATTGTGTTATAATATTTAACAAATAAACGTTAAATACTTGTAACAAGGACACGATAAATAATGTAATATCTTAAAGAGAGCCAAAGGTTGGTGTGAGTTTGGTAAGTAAAAATTATTTATTATCACCTTAGTTTGTAACTAGCCCAAAATTTTAATTAAGCTAGTCGTAATCCTGCGTTAAAGGAAATTAAGAGAGTGGATTGTATATTGATATAGATACACTAACTTAGGTGGTACCGCGGAATTCAAAGCTATTTCGTCCTAAATGTATAGGATGTAAATAGCTTTTTTGATTGTATAAAATAATGATAAAGGAGGAATAAAAGTGCAAGAGATTAAGGTAAATTCAGTTTACAAACATTTTAAAGGAGATTTGTATTTAGTAGAAGATATTGCAATACACAGTGAATCAAAAGAAAAATTAGTTATTTATAGAGGATTATATGGAGATTGTACACTATATGCAAGACCATATGATATGTTTGCATCAGAGGTGGATCATGAAAAATATCCAAATGTAAAACAAAAATATAGATTTGAACTACAAAATATAGAAAGTTTAAATAAATAAAATTTAAAGGAGGAATTTTAATGTATAAGAAAGTAGAACTAAAAAATGGATTTGTGGGAATGGAAAACGAAGTTGCAAAAACTTGGAAAGAAAAAAACATAATAAAGAAAAATTTTGCTATGAATGAAGGTAAAAGATATTTTACTTTTTATGATGGACCACCTACAGCAAATGGAAAACCACATGTTGGTCACATAGAAACTAGGGTTATGAAAGATATAATCCCAAGATACAAAGTTATGAAAGGGTACAAAGTTATTCGTAAAGCAGGATGGGATACTCATGGACTTCCAGTAGAACTTGAAATAGAAAAGAAATTAGGAATATCAGGAAAAGAACAAATAGAAGAATATGGTGTAGAAAAGTTTGTTAAAGAATGTAAAGATAGTGTTTTTACATATGTAAGTATGTGGGAAGAAATGACAAACAAAGTAGGATTTTGGGTTGATATGGAAAATCCATATGTAACATACCATAATAATTATATTGAATCTGTTTGGTGGGCATTAAAACAAATGTGGGATAAAGGTCTTTTATATGAAGGACATAAAGTTATGCCATATTGTCCAAGATGTGGAACAGCTTTATCTTCACATGAAGTAGCACAAGGATATAAAGATGTAAAAGATTTAACTTGTGTTGCTAAATTTAAAGTATTAGAGAATCAAGGATTTGAAAAAGATACATATTTCTTAGCATGGACAACAACACCATGGACATTACCTTCTAACTTAGCTCTTTGTATAAATAAAGCTTATGAATATGTTTTAGTTAAAGTAAATGTAGCAAAAGAAGATGAAGAAGCTCAATATGAAAAATATATTTTAGCAAAAGATTTAGTAGAAAAAGTTTTAAAAGATAAAGAATATGAAATTACAAAAACATTTAAAGGAGAAGAACTTTTAGGATTAAAATATGAACAATTAATGCCTTTTGCAAAAGTAGATGGAAAAGCGTTTGTAGTAATTCATGGGGACTATGTAAATCTTGAAGATGGTACAGGAATTGTACATATTGCTCCAGCATATGGTGAAGATGATAGTTTAGTATCAAAACAAAATGGAATTACATTTGTAAACTTAGTTGATAAATCAGGAAAGTTTGTAAAAGAAGTAGAACCTTGGGCAGGAAAGTTTGTTAGAGATTGTAACGAAGATATTTGTAAGTGGTTAGCCCAAGAAAACAAATTATTTAGTAAAGAAAAACACATGCATTCATATCCACATTGCTGGAGATGTGATACACCACTTCTTTATTATCCAAAAGAGAGTTGGTTTGTTGCAATGAGCAAATTAAGAAATGAATTAGTTGCAAATAACAACAAAGTTAACTGGTATCCAGACACAATTAGAACAGGAAGATTTGGAAAATTCCTAGAAAATGTAATTGACTGGGGAATTTCAAGAGATAGATATTGGGGAACACCACTTCCAGTTTGGACTTGTGAAGATGAAGAATGTAATCATCAAGAATGTATAGGTTCTATTGAAGAATTAAAAGAAAAAGGAATAGATGTACCAGAAGACATAGAACTACATAAACCATATATTGATAATGTATATTTAAAATGCCCTAAATGTGGTAAAAAAATGAAAAGAGCAAAAGAAGTAATTGATTGCTGGTTTGATTCGGGTTCAATGCCTTTTGCACAATGGCATTATCCATTTGAAAATAAAGAAATGTTTGATAATAACTTCCCAGCAGGATTTATTTCAGAAGCTGTTGATCAAACAAGAGGATGGTTCTATACATTAACAGCTATTGGAACAGCTCTATTTGGAAGAACACCTTTTGAGAACTGTATAGTTTTAGGTCATGTTCTAGATGAAAAAGGACAAAAGATGTCGAAATCAAAAGGAAATGGCGTAGATCCAATGACACTATTAAATGAAGTAGGAGCAGATGCAACTAGATGGCATTTCTATACATGCTCAGCACCATGGCTTCCAACAAGATTAGGACTTGGAAATGTACAAGAAACACAAAGAGGATTTTTATCTACTTTATGGAATGTATATTCATTCTATGTTTTATATGCAGAAATAGATAAATTTAATCCATTAGAATATAGTAATTATAAATCAGATAATGCAATGGATAAATGGATAATTTCTAAACTAAATACATTAGTTAAAGAAGTAGATGAAAAACTAGAACATTATGACATAACACTTGCTGCAACTCTAATAGAAAACTTTACAGATGAACTTTCTAATTGGTATGTACGTAGAAA
Source organism: uncultured Clostridium sp. (assembly GCA_946411515.1). Classification (GTDB taxonomy): domain Bacteria; phylum Bacillota; class Clostridia; order TANB77; family CAG-508; genus CAG-269. The sequence goes on along the minus strand of CAMKEH010000001.1, from coordinate 139,495 downwards.
CAGAGAAAGATTTTGGTTAACTAAGCTTACAGACGAAAAAATAGGAGCATATTGTACATTATATAAAGTACTTACTACATTAATAAAAGTTGCAGCACCATTTGTACCATTTATGACAGATGAAATATATCAAAATTTAGTTGTAGGATTAGATAAAAATGCGCCAGAAAGTGTACATTTATGTCTATGGCCAGAAGTAGATAGCTCAGCAATAGATAGTGAACTAGAAAAAGAAATGGATTTAGCATATAAGATTGTAAAACTTGGAAGAAGCGCAAGAAATTCAGCAAATATAAAAAACAGACAACCATTATCAGAAATGCTAATTTCAATTGATACACTTCCAAAATACTATGAAGATATAGTAAAAGAAGAATTAAATGTAAAACAAATAGAACTTGGAGCAGAAATGTCAGAGTATGTAAACTTTGAAATAAAACCAAATTTACCAGTTTTAGGTAAAGAATATGGAAAATTAATACCAAGAATTAAAGAAGAAATTTCAAAGAAAAATCAAATGGATTTAGCTAACACTGTAAAAAATGGTGGAGTGGAATATATTGAAATTGATGATACACAAATAGGATTAAATTCTGAAAATCTTCTAATTACAATGCAAGGAAAAGAAGGATATGCATTTAGTGGTGAAGGAGAAATTGGTGTTGTATTAGATACACATATTACTCCAGAACTAAAAGAAGAAGGATATGTACGTGAAATATTATCAAAAGTACAAAATATGAGAAAAGATAATGGATTTGAAGTTTTAGATAATATCAATTTATATGTATCTGGAAATGAAATGCTAGAAGAAGTAATAAAGAAAAATGAAGAATTAATTAAACATGATACTTTAGCTTTAAAAGTTTTATATAATGAAGAAAACATTTCTTATGTAGATACAAACATAAATGGCGAAAACTTAAAAATACAAGTTCAAGTTGTAAAATAGTAAATTAGAGGCCTAGTTTATACTAGGTCTTATACTATGTATAATTATAATTTATTTTATAAAAAATTTTACAAAACTGTTGTAAAAATTGAAATTATTGGTATAATATAGAAGTAGAATAGTTTTGGAGGAAGATTATGTTAAAAAAAGTAGGAATATTAGCAAATGGTGGAGATGTAGCTGGGTTTAATGCAGTAATTAGAGGAATAGTAAAAACTGCAGAAAATCATGGAGTAGAATGCTACGGAATAGTTGATGGATATAATGGATTAATAAAAAAAGATTTTATAAAATTAACAACAGATGCAAATGGAGGAGCAAAAGGAATTTTGCCAAAGGGTGGTTCAATAATAGGTTCATCTACAAATGCTAACTTATTTAATTATAAAATAGTAAATGAAGATGGAAGTGTAGAATATAAAGATGTATCAGAAGAAGCAATTAAAAATATAAAAGATTTTGGATTTGACTGTATATTTACACTAGGTGGAGATGGAACCCAAAAATCAGCAAGAGATTTTTCTGTAAAAGGTGTAAATGTAATAGGTGTTCCAAAAACAATAGACAATGATGTTGCTTGTACTGATATAACATTTGGATATAATACAGCAGTATCAGTTGCAATGGAGGCATTAGATAGATTACACACAACAGGTGAAACACATCATAGAATAATGGTATTAGAAGTAATGGGAAGATATGCAGGTTGGATTGCATTAGAAGCAGCAATAGCAGGAGGAGGAGATGTAGCATTAATCCCTGAAATACCTTATGATATAAATAAAGTAGCAAGCAAAATAGAAAATAGAAGAAAAAGAGGAAAGAACTTTAGTATTGTAGTTGTTGCAGAAGGAGCAAAACCAAAGAATGGAGAAATGGTAGTGCAAAATGTAAGAAATAATGGTGCAGGAGTTGACAATACAAAACTAGGTGGTGTAGGACAAGTTGTAGCTAAACAATTAGAAGAAATAACAGGATTAGAAGCAAGAAATACAACTTTAGGATATATGCAAAGAGGAGGAACTCCAACAGCTTTTGACAGAGTATTATCTACAAAATATGGATCTAAAGCTATGGAACTTGCACTAGAAGGAAAATTTGGAACATTAGCAGTAATAAAAAATGGAAAATTAGATTATGCATCTTTAGAAGATGTTGTTGGAAACAATACTAAAATTGGAGCAGTATCAGGAAACACTGAAGAAAGTAATTTAAGAAAAGTAGAAATGGATGATGATTTAGTAAAAACAGCAAGAAACATAGGTATAAACCTAGGAGATTAATTTTGGTAGTAATAATAAATACTATATAAATAACAAAATTTAAAAAGGAGGAATTTAAAATGTCAGAAGAAAAGAAAGAAGAATCTGTCATTAATACAGAAGAATTAAAAAAAGATGCTTCAACAGTTGTAAATGAAGTAAAAGATAATTTTAAAAATGTAGATATGAAAAAAGAAGGAAAAGCTGCAAAAGGATTTATTAAAGAATTATTTAAAAATCCAATTGACAAAATACAAGATATGGTTAAAGAAAATAATGGTAAATATTTTAAATATGCTCTTATTATACTTGCTATATGGACAGTAGTAGATTTAATTTTAGCCATATATTCACAAAGAGGAGTATTCTTTAAGATATTTACAGGATTTTCTAATTTATTAGGATTTTCAACAAGTATAGGGTCAGCAATACTTTCAATTTTCCTTGCATTAATAACACCTACAGTTGCAGTATTAATTATGACTTTAATAGCATTCTTATTTAATAAACAAAATAAAAAGTCATTCTTAACAGTATTATCAGGAGTTACAATTGCAAAAATACCAGTTGTAGCAGCTGAAGTTATATCTTTATTAAGTATGATTGGACCATTTGCAATAAAAATAACATCACCAGTAAAAATATTTGCAGGTATAATATCAACAGTATTAATGTATTTTACATTGAAAAATGTATTTGGAAATAAGAAAGACTCAGAATTCTTTTATAAATTTTTAATAGTAGAAGCTATATATTATGCTGCTTACATAATTCTTTCATTAATAGGAATTTATATTTAATTATTGTTATAATAAGGTAATTAATACGAAGGAGGAATTGATATGTCAGAGAAAAAATGTCAAAATAAAAATATAATACTTATATCATCAATAATTGCAATTATAATTATAGTTATTGGTGTAATATTCTATTTTATTAAACCACAAGCTGTAAAACAAAATGAAGGAGAAAAAATAGATAAACTATATGAAAGTTTAAAAGAAAAATCAGGATATAGTTTTGAAGCCAAATTAGATAAGGATAATAAAACATTTTTTGTAAAACAATCAAATCAAGCATATTTAGAAGAAATAACAGATGGAAATGAAATGAAAATAATTGTCAAAGATGAAAATACTTATCTTTTAAAAGATGATGAAAAAGCTTATTATATTTACAAAAATAATGATACAAATTTAAATAAAATAGAAGACACATTAGAAGAAGTAAAAGATTTAGAATATGAAGTGGGAAAAGAAAATATTGATAATAAAACATATACATATGTAGAAATATCTAGATCAACTGATTTTGTAATAATGGATTTAGAAGGTGTAAAACAAATAAAAACAAGATTTTATTTTAGTGGAGATAAATTAGATTATATAAAAACAATAGCAGACCAAAAACAAGAATTATTAAAAATAACTATATCTGATAATATAGATAGAAATCTATTTGAAATACCAGCTGATTATGAGGAAAAATAAGATTTAATAAGCTATTTACTAAAGAAAGGTAAATAGCTTTAATTTAGTATATTTATAAAGGAGAGAATTTTATGAGAAATGTTACGGTTATTACAGGTTGTAATTGGGGAGATGAAGGTAAAGGTAGAGCTGCTTTTTTTGAATCTCAAGATGCTAATATGATGGTAAGAGCTACAGGGGGAAATAATGCTGGACATACTGTTGTGTATGAAGGTAAAAAATATGCTTTGCATTTAGTTCCAAGTGGGATAATTCGTAAGGGTGTAAAAAATATAATTGGACCAGGAGTTGTAGTAGATCCAGATGTACTAATTCAAGAAATTAATATGTTAAAAGAAGCCGGAGTTGAAATCACACCTGAGAATTTTGCAATATCAGGTAGAGCTCATGTAATTACTAAATATCATAAAGATTTAGATAGATTACATGAACATTTAAAAGAAAATAACAAAGTTGGGACAACTGGTAGAGGAATAGGACCTGCATATAGCGACAAAGTAAATAGAACAGGGATAAGAATGTATGATTTATTACTTCCTGAAGAAGAATTAAAACAAAAATTAGATATAGCTGTAAAGCCTCATAATATATTATTTAAAAATATAGAAGGTTTTGAAAACTCTGTAGTTGATACAGTAGAATTATCAAAACACTTAAAGGAAAATGCAACTATACTTTCAAAGTTTATTAAAAACAGTGATGATTTAATAAAAAAATCAATAGAAAAAGAAGAAAAAATAGTAATAGAAGGAGCGCAAGCTTATAGATTAGATATAGATCATGGTGATTATCCAATGGTAACAAGTTCTTCTCCAAATACAGCTGGAACATTATCAGGAGCAGGAATTGGACCTAGATATATAAAAAATGCAATAGGAGTCACAAAAGCATATTGCTCAAGAGTAGGAAATGGACCATTTATAACAGAACAAGAAAATGAAGATGGCAATCTTATTAGAGAACTAGGACATGAATATGGAACAACAACAGGAAGACCAAGAAGATGTGGCTGGTTTGATTGTGTAGTAATTAAAAATGCAAAAATAACAATGGGAATAGATGAACTTTGTTTAAATCATTTAGACACAATAGGATTAGTAGGAAAGAAATTAGGATATATAAAAGTATGTACAGAATACGATTATGATGGAAAAATTATTGATTATATACCAGATGATACAGAAATAACTAAAGAAGTACCTAAACCTATATATAAAATATTTGAAAAAGGTTGGGAAATGCAAAATGATGTAAAAACATTTGAAGATTTACCTATTGAAGCAAAAGAATTTGTTAAATTCATAGAAGAAAAAACAGGATTACCTATTAAATATATTGGCTATGGTGCTGATAATAAATGTACAATTGTTAGATAATAAAATTATTGAAAAATACTATTAAAAATTATATAATACTATTGAAAGAGAGGTTAGTATGTTAAAAGACAATCTTATAGAAGTATTAATTCAAATGGAAGAAGTAACAAAACTATTTAAACTAGAACCATTTGATATATATTTAATAGGTGGGGGAGCTTGCATCTTAGGTGAATATACTACTAGAGCAACTTTAGATATAGATTTTGTTGATTTAGGGTATCCTGCAAAATATGGTAAAGTTTTTACTTTACTAAGAGATTATGATATGCTTGAATATCAAAGTACTTTATTATCACCAAATTATAAAAAAAGAGCAATAAAATTAGAAGAATTTAAATATATAAATGTATATATTCTTTCAAAAGAAGACATAGTAGTTAGTAAAATTATAAGATTAGCAAATAAAGATATAGAAGATTTAGATGAATTAATACCAAAATGCAATAAAGAATTAATAAATAATATAATAGATGAAATCATAAATAGAGATGATTTGTTTGAAAGCAAGAAAACAGAATTTATTAAGAAATTAAAAGTTTTTAGGGAGAAATACAATGTATAGAATTTTTGTTGAAAGCTATAAGAATTTTATAAGTTCAATAGATGATGAAAGTTATAGATTTAAAATAGCCAAACCATTTGAATTAATAATAGACATAGATAAATATACTTTTGAAAAAGAAAAAGAAAGTGAACTATATAAAAAACTATCAGACTTACTATACTTTATAGAAGACAATATAAATGTTTTCCCTAGGCTAAAAGCCTTTTTATGGACTTTAGAATCAAGAAATATAAAAGGAAAAAGATATAATGTATCAACTAAAGAAGAACTTGAAGAACAAACAAAATTAATGAATTCATTTATAAAACTAGCATATTGGTATTAATTATTTATCAAAATATGTCTTTAATACTAGACAAATAACAAAAAAAGTTATATAATACTATAAATTTAAGTAGAAAAATAAAAACTGTGAAAAAGATAAGTATACTTAAAACTGATTTAAAGAGAATAGAAGTCAAAGGCTGTAAGCTTCTAAAATAAAGATAAGTAGAAAGTAACTTTGGAGTTGATAATCCGAAAATAACCTTAAGATTATCCGTTTGCTTGCGTTAAAAGTATAAAGAGATATCATTAATAAAAATGATAATTAAGGTGGTACCGTGAGTTATGCTCGCCCTTATGTTTATAACATAAAGGCGAGTTTTTTAATATTAAAGGAGGAATTTATATGTTAAACAATAAGTACAATCCAAAAGAATTTGAAGAAAAATTGTATCAAGAATGGGAGGAAAAGGGATATTTTAAACCAAGTAATGATAAGAATAAAGAACCTTACTGCATAATGATGCCTCCACCAAATGTAACAGGTAAATTACATATGGGACATGCCCTAGATGATACTATTCAAGATGTTTTAATTCGTTTTAAAAGAATGATGGGATATGATGTTCTATGGCTTCCAGGAAGTGATCATGCAGCAATTTCAACTGAAATGAAGGTTGTTCAAAAATTAAGAGAAGAAGGAAAAACAAAACAAGAAATAGGAAGAGAAAAATTCTTAGAAGAAACTTGGGATTGGACTCATAAATATGGAGGAATAATCCAAAAACAACAAAGAAAACTAGGATGTTCTTGTGATTGGTCTAAAAATAGATTTACTATGGACGAAGGAATGAGTGAAGCTGTTCTTGAGCAATTTGTTAGACTATATGAAAAAGGTTTAATATATAAAGGAACAAGAATGGTAAATTATTGTCCAAGTTGTAAAACTTCTATTTCAGATGCAGAAGTAGAATATCATGAAGAACCATCACATTTATGGCATATAAGATATGAAATAGTAGGTGAAAGTGGGAAATATATAGAAGTTGCAACTACAAGACCAGAAACAATGCTTGGAGATACTGCTGTTGCAGTTCATCCAGATGATGAAAGATATAAAGATATAATAGGCAAAAAATGTATATTACCATTAATGAATAAAGAAATACCTATAATTGCAGATGAATTTGTAGAAAAAGACTTTGGAACAGGATGTGTTAAAATTACACCTGCACATGATATGAACGACTATCAAGCAGGTTTAAGACATAATCTAGAAATCATAGAAGTATTTGATGAAGATTACAAAATGGGTGATTTACTACCTGAACTAAAAGGTATGGAATTACTAGATGCTCGTAAAAAAATAGTAGAAATGTTAGAACAATCAGGAAATCTAGTAAATACAGAAGACTATACTCATAATGTTGCTAAATGTGAAAGATGTAAAACAACAATAGAGCCAAAAGTTTCAATGCAATGGTTTGTTTCTATGAAAGATTTAGCAAAAAGAGCAGCTGATTCTGTAAGAAATGGAAATACTAAATTTATTCCAAAAAGATATGAAAAACAATATTTTAATTGGCTTGATAATATTCAAGACTGGTGTATATCAAGACAATTATGGTGGGGACATAGAATACCTGCATATTATTGTGATGAATGTGGACATATAAATGTAGCAAAAGAAATGCCAGGGAAATGTGAAAAATGTGGAAGTACAAAATTACATCAAGATGAAGATACATTAGATACATGGTTTAGTTCAGCTTTATGGCCGTTTTCAACACTTGGTTGGCCAAATACTGAAAATGAAGATTATAAAAGATATTATCCTACAAATGTATTAGTTACAGGATTTGATATTATAACATTTTGGGTATCTAGAATGATGACACAAGGATTAGAATTTACAGATACAGAACCATTTAAAGATGTTTTAATACATGGAATAATAAGAGATAGTCAAGGACGTAAAATGTCAAAAACATTAGGAAATGGAATTGATCCATTAGATGTAATTGATAAATATGGTGCTGATGCCTTAAGATTTTCTGTACTATCTGGAACAACAATGGGAAATGATATTAAATACATGCCAGAAAAACTAGAACAAGCATCAAACTTTGCAAATAAAATTTGGAATGCAGCTAAATTTGTAAGTAGTAATTTAGCAGATGAAGAAAAAGTAAAAAAATTCTGTTATGAAGCTTTTGAAAAAGAAAAGAAATATAATCCAGAATGTTTTAGAATAGAAGATAAATGGATTTTAAATAAATTTGATAAGTTAGTAGTAGAAGTAACTAGAAATTTAGAAAACTATGAATTAGGAGTTGCAATAGACAAAATATATAACTTTATTTGGAACGAATTCTGTGATTGGTATATAGAAATGTGTAAAACTAGAATTTATAGTGATGATGATTCTATTAAAGTTCCAGTAAGTGATGTATTAAGCCATATTTTAGCATCATCACTAAAATTATTACATCCATTTATGCCATTTATTACAGCTGAGATTTATCCTAATTTAATTGTTTTTGGAACTAAAGATTTAATAGTTGCAAAATGGCCAGACATTAGAAAAGAATTTGTTTTTGATGAAGAAGAAAAATTTATTGAAACTATAAAAGAAATAATCGTAGAAATTAGAAATGTAAGAGCAAAAATGAATGTACATCCTTCTAAAAAAGTTGAATTAATTTTTGTAACTAATAAATATAAAAAAGAAATAGAAGAAGCAAAAGAATTTATAGAAAAACTAGGATTTGGAAATAAAGTAACAATAAAAGAAGATAAAGAAGCAATTCCAGAAGATGCAATAAGTATAGTAAAAGACAACATAGAATTATACATGCCATTAGAGGGGGTAGTAGATTTAGAAGAAGAAAGAAAAAGATTAGAAGAAGAAAAAGTAAGATTAGAAGCAGAAGTTTCAAGATGTGAAAAGATGTTATCTAATTCAGGCTTTATAAATAAGGCGCCTGAAAGTAAAATAAATGAAGAAAAAGAAAAACTAGCTAAATATAAACAAATGCTAGAGAAAGTTATAGAAAGTTTGAAATAAAACTCGACAGTATAAAACATACAAAAATGAATACATAATAAAATATTTTTTACATAAAATAAAGTATATATTTATTATATTTGCCCAATTGCTTGACTTTGCAATAAAAAGAATGGTATAATAAATATAGATAAAATCGTGGTGTTTCACAGCCATATAATTGAGAAAGTTATAAATCGGGTGTTTCACAGCCTTATAAATAGAGAAAGTTATAAATCGGGTGTTTCACAGCCTTATAATTGAGAAAGTTAAAATCGAGGGAAGGTATCACTTTGATACACTTCCTTTGCTTTTTTAGGAGATGTAAATAGATGAAATTAAATTTATATAGTATTAGTGATAAGTATATAAAATATTTAATGCAATTCGATAAAAGAATTTACGATAATAAAGAAGATTCAAGAACATATAAAAGAAAATACATAGGTGTTGTATTAACCATAAATGGATATAATTATTATATTCTAATGTCATCACCTAAAAAATCTGATTATATTAATTATGAAAAAAAGATAATTAGAAATGATACAAAAACGATAATAAGAATACATGAAGGTGGACGTTTATATGGTACATTAAGAATAAGTAATATGATTCCAGTACCAATTACAGAATTAGAGCCATACATAATAAAAGATGAAAAAGACTTAAAATATAAACAAGTAATTTTAGGAGAATTAAGATATATTAATAGCAATACTAACAAAATAGTTAAATATGCTAAAATAGTATATAATCAAAAAATAAAAAATGTAGATATAGGCTATATAAAAAATACAGTTGATTTTAAGGTGTTAGAAAAAAAATTAGGTGAATGGAATGAATTTCAATAATGCAAAAAAGTGATTAAGTTAAAGAGTAAAAAACTAAATATATTAGTAATTATATCTTTATATAATCAAGGTAAATATCTATTAGGATTTTTTATTATAAATAAGAAAAATGAAGGAGGCATTTGTATATGGATAAAAAACAGAACTTTAGTGAAGGCAATAAAGACATGAAAAAAAGTGATAATAATAGAAAAAATTTTCTTAAAGAACTTGCTTATTGTCCTGAGCATATAGAAGATGAAAAAATTAAAAGATGCTATATTACACCAGATGAAATAAGTGATATATTTAGTAAGATTACAGACAAAGATGAAAAAGAACCTGAAATTTAGGTTCTTTTTTTAATGCATATTTTTATAAGAATATGTCGAAAACTTCTAAATAATCGACAAAACTTCTTAGAATTTGCTCTTGGAAAATACTGGAAAAAGAATTATAATACTTTAAGAAAAAACAAAGGAGGAATAAAATGGAATCTAAATTTTATGAAGAAGACAAGCTAATTGTTTTTAAAATAACAGATGAAATTGATGACCATAGTGTACAAATGATAAGGAGGAGAATTGATAATGAAATTGAAAGATATATGCCTAAAAAAATTGTATTTGATTTTAATAGTGTCACTTTCATGGATAGTGCCGGAATTGGATTAATAATTGGAAGGTATAAATTTGCTAGAATGTTAGGTGCAAAAATAGAACTTAAAAATTTAGGAACAAGTATTAGAAAAATATTTGAAATGAGTGGTATTTTAAGATTAATACCAGTAACAGAAAATTAAGATAGAAAGGATATAGATATGAAAGAAAATTTTACAAATGAAATGAAAATAGAGTTTATAAGTAAATCTTCAAATGAAGCTTTTGCAAGAATTTCAGTTGCTGCATTTGCATCACAATTAGACCCTACAATTGAAGAATTAGCAGACATAAAAACAGCTGTATCAGAAGCTGTAACAAATTCAATTATACATGGATATGAGAAAAAACAAGGAATTGTAAAAATAGTATCAAAACTAAAGGAAAATGAAATAATAATAGAAATATCAGATAAAGGAAAAGGAATAGAAAATGTGGATCAAGCAAAAGAACCACTTTATACAACAAAACCAAACTTAGAAAGATCTGGAATGGGATTTACTATAATGGAAAGTTTTATGGACAAACTAGAAATTGAATCAATAGTAGGTTTAGGTACAAAAATTACTATGTCAAAAGTGATAAAACCAAAAATTGATACAGAAGATGAAGATTTTAAAATGTTAACTTCAAACTAATGATAAAAGAAAAGTGGGGATATTATGTACGAAAATGATATAAAAGCAATAAAAAAAGCCCAAGAAGGAGATAAAGAAGAATTAGAAAAATTAATAAATGATAATAATCGGATTAATATGGAGCATAGTAAGAAGATTTAATCGGGAGAGGATATGAATTAGAAGATTTATACCAAATAGGATGTATTGGATTTATTAAATCAATTAAAAGATTTGATACAAATTTTGAAGTAAGACTTTCTACTTATGCTGTTCCATATATGATAGGCGAAATAAAAAGATATATAAGAGATGATGGACAAATTAAAGTAAGTAGAAGCATAAAAGAATTAGGAGTAAAAATAAAAGAATTAGAAAAAGAATATATATGTAAAAAAGGAAGAGAAATTAAAGAAGAAGAACTAGAAAAAGAGTTAAGAGTATCTAAAGAAGATATAGTCTTGGCTAAGGAAGCAGGAAACAATATAGAGTCATTTGAAAATGCTACATATACTAATTCAAAAGATGGGAAAAACATAAGCTTAATTGAGAAAATTTCAACAGGTAAAAATGAAGAAGAATTAATAACTAATAAATTAGTAGTAAATGAATTAATAAATTCATTAGAAAATAAAGAAAAAGAAATTATATTGCTTCGTTTTTACAAAGAAAAAACTCAAAGTCAAGTTGCAAAAATTTTAGGAATAACACAAGTTCAAGTATCAAGAATAGAAAGAAAAATATTAAACAATATGAAAATGAAACTAAGTTCTTAAAAGTTATAAAGAAAGACAGGTGAGAAAAATGAAAAAGTTTTGGCTTTATTTTTCTATATCTATTTTTGTTTGTTTTATTCTGCCGGCATTACTTACGAAAAGAGAAGTAGAAACATATACAAATACAGAGTCATCTAATATAGTAGAAGAACAAAGTAATAATGAAGAAAATAGCAAAAAAGAATACAACTATGAAAAATATGGAACAATAAAATTATTACATAAAAGTACAGGAGAAGTTGAAGAAGTTCCTTTAGATACATATCTATGTAATGTTGTTTCTGCAGAAATGCCAGCCGATTATGAAATAGAAGCCTTAAAAGCTCAGAGCATTGTAGCAAGAACATATACCATCTATAAATCACAAAATCCCAAACATGAAAATGCAGATATTTGTGACGATTCTACCTGTTGCCAAGCTTGGGTATCAAAAGAAAAAAGATTTGAAAGATGGGAAGAAGAAAAAAGAGAAAGTAACTGGGCAAAAATAGAAAATGCAGTAAATGAAACTGCTGGAAAAATTATTACATACGAACGGAAAACCAATAAATGCATTTTTTCATGCAAATAGCGGAGGTGTAACAGAACTTCCTGTAAATGTTTGGGGAGGAAGTAATATGCCTTATTTGCAAGTGGTAGAAACCGCAGGAGAAGAAGGATACAACCAATATAATTCAGAAGTTATTCTATCTAAAGTAGAATTAATTGAAAAATTAAAAACAAAATATTCTGATATACAAATAGATTTTGAAAATGAAGAAGATATCAAAATATTAGAATATACAGATAGTAACAGAGTAAAAACCGTAAAATTTGGAAATCATAATCTTTCAGGAGTTGAAACAAGAACACTTTTAGGTTTAAAATCTACTAATTTTGAAATTACAAAGGAAGGAGATAATATAAAATTTTCAGTAAAAGGATACGGACATGGAGTCGGAATGAGCCAAACAGGTGCAGACAGTATGGCAAAACAAGGAAGTAATTATGAAGAAATAATAAAACATTTTTATAAAGATGTAGAAATAAAAAACATAAATGAAATATAATGAATAATCTTCTAAAAATAGGAAATACTTACTACTAGTAAACTATTTTTAAGGAGGATTATATGAGAAGGGATTCAAGAAATCAAAAAAGTTCAATAAACAATAATATAATGACATATTCAATAATTGGAGGAGCTATTTTACTAGTTGTACTTATAGGTGCTTTAATATATAGTAAAAGTCTAAGTGATAATGTAAAACAAGGAACACTAAAATTAGGGGAAATGGCAAATAGTATTAGCAATAATACATTAGTTAATGAAAATACAGAAAGTGCAAGTACAGAAATGGGAAAAACTGTAGAAGAATCTAAAGAAGAATTAGAGAATACTACAAATAGTAGTGTGGGAAACAATGCAGCATCAAATAGCATTGGAACAACAAATAGTACTACAGTAAATAAGAGTAATGCTATTACAAATACTAATAAAACTCTAAATACTACAGTAAATACAAATGCAAAAGCACAAACACAAGCAAAAGAAAAAGAAACTAAAAAAGAATTAAGTTTTATAATGCCAGTAGATGGTGAAAAATCAAAAGAATATGCAAGAGATAATTTGTTATATTCTGAAACGCTGCAAGAATGGACAACACATTTAGGTATTGATATTAAAGCAGAAAAAACAACAGTTGTAAAAGCTGCAGAAAGTGGGACTGTAAAATCAATAAAAAATGACCCAAGATATGGATTAACAATAGTAATTGATCATGGTGATGGATATCAATCTGTATATGCAAACTTACTTACTTCTGAATTTGTAGTAGAAGGAGAAAATGTAGAAAAAGGACAAAGCATAGGAACAGTTGGAAATACTGCAGTATTTGAAATTGCAGATGAACCACATTTACACTTTGAAATACTAAAAGATTCTGTGCAAGTAGATCCAAATTTATATATAAAATAATGAAACATAAGGGACAGACATTTTTTGTTTCATTTCTAAAATACCAATTGATAAATTTATTTTTTATTGATTGGTATTTTTCTACAAATCACCGAAAAAAATCAATACAAATCACGGAAAATTAAATAAAACAATTTGGCTTATGCGTTTTTGAAGATTTAATTGCAGTTATAAATTTTATTTTTATTCAAAACTTTATAAGATTAAACACAAAAAAATTTTTAAAAATCCAAAAAAATGTTTGACATTCTTTTGTTTGTATGATATGATATGGTCAAATAAAAAAATGGGAGTGAAGAATATGCCAAGAAAAAGACCAGAATTAAATAAAAGAGAAAAAGCAATACTAAAATTTATTGAAAAACAAATTATGACACAAGGATATCCACCATCAGTAAGAGAAATCGGAAAAGCAGTTGGATTAAGTTCAACAGCAACAGTACATGGGTATTTAGCAAAACTTGATGAAAAAGGATACATCAAAAAACAAGATAAAAAAGGAAGAACATTAAGATTATTAAAAGGTGGTTCGGGAGAACCAAAGAAAACATCAAGTAAAGATTTCTATACTCAAAAAGAATTAGTAGAAGTTCCAATTATAGGAAGAATAACAGCAGGAGAGCCTATTTTAGCTGTAGAAAATGTAACAGATACATTTCCTATTCCAATTGATTTTGTTGGAAATTCAGAAAGCTTTATGCTTACTGTTAGAGGGGAAAGTATGATTGAGGCAGGAATCCTAGATGGTGACTATATATTAATAAAAAGACAAAACACTGCTAATAATGGAGAAATAGTGGTAGCTTTAATTGGAGAAGAAGCAACTGTAAAAACATTCTATAAAGAAAAAGATCATATTAGACTACAACCAGAAAATAGTACAATGGATCCAATAATAGTACCAACATGTGAAATATTAGGAAAAGTTGCTGGTGTATTTAGAAAAATGTAATTAAATTTAGAATTCATATAAATTAGTATACAAAAATCTTGACAAAATAGCGCCATATCACGTAAAATGATATGGTGTTATTTATAATGTACAAAATATTTTTTAGGAGGACAAAATGCTAAAAGTATTAAAAAATTTAAAAGAATCTTTTGGAAAAGTAATAATAATTATAGCTTTACTTTGCGTACAGGCTGCAATTGATTTAGCTTTACCTGATTATACATCAAAAATAGTAAATACAGGAATACAATCTGGAGGAATTGAAAATGCTGTTCCAAAAGTAATTTCAAAAGAAGATATGGATTTAATATTAATGCTTTCTAATGACGATAATCAAATATTAAATAACTATTGCTTATTAAAAAATGATTTAACTAAATATCAAAAAAATATAATAGACAAATATTTTGGAAATAACTATGAGATAAAAGAAAATGAAATATATATATTAAATGAAATTAGTGAAGATGAAATAAGTAAATTTTCGAATGTATTATCAACACCACTTATGGGAATATCATCACTAAAAAATGAAGAAACTTCAAATGCAATAAAAGAACAAATTATTAATCAAGTGCCAGATACTTTAAAAAATAATATGCAAAATATGAGTTTAACTCAAATAATACAAAATATGCCAGAAGAACAAAGAAATGAAATATTGAATCAATTTTCAAGTAAAATAGATAATATGTTAGATTCAATAAAAGAACAAGCTGCAATATCATCTGTAAAACAAATATATAAAGATTTAAATATTGATACTGATAAAATTCAAAATGATTACATATTATTTGCAGGATTGCAAATGCTTGGAATATCATTAATTGGAATGGCCTCTGCAATATTTACTATGCTTTTATCAGCAAAAGTTGCGGCTCGACTTGGAAAAACACTTAGAGAAAAAGTATTTAATAGAGTACTTAAATTTTCTCATGAAGAATTGAATAAATTCTCTACAGCATCTTTAATTACTCGTAGTACAAATGATGTTCAACAAATTCAGATGCTTATGAATATTTTATTTAGAGTAGTTGTTTATGCACCAATAATTGCAGTAGGAGGATTTGTAAAAGTATTAACAAGTACAAATAATTCAATGGCATGGATTATAGGTCTTGCAATCTTATTAATACTATTTATTGTTGGAACATTATTCATAATTGCTATGCCTAAATTTAAAAAATTACAAACACTTACAGATAAATTAAACTTAGTATCAAGAGAAATTTTAACAGGATTACCTGTAATTAGAGCATTTAATAAAGAAAAAAGAGAAGAAAATAGATTTAAAGATGCTAACTTAGATTTAATGAAAACAAATGTATTTGTAAATAGAGCAATGTCATTAATGATGCCAATGCTTATGTTTATAATGAATTCTATGACAGTTCTAGTTATATGGATAGGTGGTCAAAACGTTGATCAAGGATTATTACAAGTTGGAGATATGATGGCGTTTATCCAATATATGATGCAAATTGTAATTGCATTTTTAATGATATCAATGATATCAATTATGCTTCCAAGAGCATCTGTTTCAGCAAATAGAATTAATGAAGTTTTAGAAACTGAAGAAAAAATAAAAAATAAGAAAGAAACTAAAAAGTTTGATGAAACTAAAAAAGGATTAGTAGAATTTAAAAATGTATCTTTTAGATATCCTGATGCAGATACCGAAATACTAGAAGACATTAATTTTACAGCAAAACCTGGAGAAACAACTGCAATAATTGGAAGTACAGGAAGTGGAAAATCAACTGTTGTAAATTTAATTCCTAGATTTTATGATGTAACAGAAGGAGAACTATTAATAGATGGCGTTAATATAAAAGATGCATCTTTAAAAGATTTAAGAGATAAAATAGGGTTTGTACCACAAAAAGGAATATTATTTTCTGGAACGATAGAATCAAATATAAAATATTCAGATGAAGAAATGTCTGATGATAAAATGATAGAAGCAGCAAAAATTGCACAAGCTGTAGAATTTATAGAAGGAAAAGAAGAAAAATATAAAAGTAGTATAGCACAAGGAGGAGCAAACGTTTCAGGAGGTCAAAAACAGCGTTTATCAATTGCAAGAGCAATTGCAAAAGATCCAGAAATATTTGTATTTGATGATAGTTTTTCAGCATTAGATTTTAAAACAGATTCAAAATTAAGAGAAGAGTTATCAAAGAAAACAGAAAATAAAACAGTAATAATAGTTGCTCAAAGAATAAGTACAATCTTAAATGCTGATAAAATAATTGTGTTAGAAGAAGGAAAAGTAGTTGGAATTGGAAAACACGAAGAATTATTAAAAACAAATGAAACTTATAAACAAATTGCTTTATCACAATTATCAGAAGAAGAATTATCAAATAAATTAAATGAAGAAGATAAGACTGGAAAGGAGGAATAATATATGCCAAAACCTAAGCTAGGTTCAAATTTAGATAAACCTAAAAATTTCAAAGAAACAACAAAAAAATTATTAACAAAATATCTTTCAAAATATAAAATAGCTTTAATAATCGTCTTTATTTTTGCTATTGGAAGTACTATATTTACAATAGTAGGACCAAAGATACTAGGAAATGCTACAACTGAAATTTTTAATGGTTTAATAGGAAAACTATCTGGTGGAGATGGAATTAACTTTGGAAAAATTGGAGAAATTTTACTTACATTACTTGCTTTATATGCAATAAGTGCTATATTTTCCTTCGTTCAAGGTTTTGTAATGACAGGAATTGCACAAAAAGTAACATATAAATTAAGAGAAGATATATCAATTAAAATAAATAAATTACCAATGAAATATTTTGATAAAAAAACACATGGAGAAGTTTTATCAATAATAACAAATGATGTAGACACTCTAAGTACTAATTTAAACCAAAGTATTACTCAAATAATAACATCAGTTTGTACAGTAGTTGGAATATTAATAATGATGCTATCTATAAGCTGGGAGCTAACATTAATTTCACTTATAGTTTTACCAATATCACTTTTTATTGTGAAAAATGTTGTAAAAAAATCACAAAAATATTTCAAAGCTCAGCAAGATTATTTAGCTACTGTAAATGGTCAAGTAGAAGAAACATATGGTGGATTAAATATTGTTAAAGCTTTTAATAGTGAAGAAAAAGCAATGAAAGAATTTAAGAAAGCAAATAAAGAGTTATATGACTCAGCTTGGAAATCTCAATTCTTATCAGGATTAATGTTTCCAATAATGAATTTTGTATCAAATATAGGTTATGTCGGAGTAGCAGTAGCTGGGGGATATTTAGCAATAAATGGAACAATAACAGTAGGAAATATTCAAAGCTTTATCCAATACAATAGACAATATACTCACCCAATAAATGAAATAGCACAAATTTCAGGTATGATTCAAGCGATGATAGCAGCAGCAGAAAGAGTATTTGACTTCTTAGAACAAGATGAAGAAAAAGATACATCTAAAGAAAATATTGATATATTAAATATAAAAGGAAATGTTGAATTTAATCATGTTAATTTTGGTTATGATGAAAATAGAACAATTATAAATGATTTTAGTAGTAAAATAAAAGAAGGACAAAAAATTGCAATTGTAGGACCAACAGGAGCAGGAAAAACAACAATTGTAAAATTACTTATGAGATTTTATGATGTAAATTCAGGAGAAATACTAGTAGATGGCCATAATATAAAAGATTTTAAACGCGGGGATTTAAGAAAAATATTTGGAATGGTTTTACAAGATACATGGCTATTTGGAGGAACAGTTAAAGATAATATTAAATATGGAAAAGAAGATGCCACAGAAGATGAAATAATAAGAGCTGCAAAAGCAGCACATGTACATCATTTTATAAAAACTTTACCAAATGGATATAATTCTATATTAAATGAAGAATCTAGCAATGTTTCAGCAGGTCAAAAACAATTACTAACAATTGCAAGAGTAATTTTAACAGATCCTAAGATATTAATATTAGATGAAGCAACAAGTTCAATAGATACAAGAACAGAGATAGAAATTCAAAAAGCAATGGATAATTTAATGGAAGGAAGAACAAGTTTTATTATTGCTCATAGATTATCAACAATAAAAAACGCAGACTTAATTTTAGTTATGAACCATGGTGATATTGTAGAACAAGGGACACATGAAGAATTACTAGATAAAAATGGATTTTATGCAGAACTTTATAATTCTCAATTTGAAGATTGTAATGATGAGATAGAATAAAATAAATAACCTAATACTTTGTGTTAAAACATAAAATATTAGGTTATTATTTTTAATTAATTTTTTCTTTTTCCAAAAATAGAAAGAACTCTTAAGAAAATATTAATAAAGTCTAAATATAATTGCATAGCAAAATATATATGTAATTTTTCTTCACTTGCATCAATTTCAGAACTTATTTGTTTAATTCTATTTAAATCATAAATTGTAACTCCGGCAAAATACGGCTAGGATAAACCAATTTAATACAATACTGAATACTGAACTTTTTAGTATAAATACGTTTATTAAACTCAAGATTATACCTGCAATTAAAAATACAACAATATATGGTCTCCATGAAGATAAATTAGCTTTTGTAGTATATCCAATAAGCCCTAAAAGTGCAAATACTGCAGCAGATATTCCAAATAAGTAAATAATAGAATCTAATTTAAATTTAATAAAAATTGTAGATAAAGTTACGCCGCTAAGTACTGAATATAAAAAGTATAATATACCAACAGCTGCTGGTGGAAGTTTTCTAAATAGAAAACCAAATAATAAAGCAACAACTATTTCAACAATTAGTATAATTCCAAAATAACCTTGTGTAACAACATTTTCTAGAAGACCTGAATTATAAGTATACCATGCAACAATAGCTGTTCCTAAAATTCCTAGAAACATCAAAAAGAAAGTTTTTCCAAGGGATTTATTGTTAGTTCTTTCTTGAATGATTTCATCGTTCATAAAAAATCTCTCCTTTTTTAAAAAATTATAAAATAATTATATAAATAATATTCTAAAAAATCAATTAATTAATATAAAATTTTTAAAATAAATAAAAGCAAGGATTTAATTTGGTATTATTTTATAAATAAAAACTTGAATTTGACATAATTCTATGGTAAGATGTATTGGCCTAAATTATTTGATTCCCTACCAAATATGCATCAAGGCAATACTTTTATAAAGGAGGTTTTCAAGATGTGTCCTGGAGAAGTTCTGGTGACCAAGGAAGATAAAGAAAAAATCCTTGAACATTGGAACGATATTATGAACATTCTTAACAAGTACGACAGGTACAGTGAACCCACAAACGTGATAACTAATATGTCTCATGTTAAATCCACTGCATATAAATTTAGTATATTAGTAGATCGCTTGTGTGTAATTGAAGAATAATCTTGAAAATTTTTGTAGGGAGAGGAGTATATCTGTGTAGATATACTCCTCATTTTACGTGTAATTAATTCACTAAATTTCTTGAAAAAACAGCACTTAAATGATAAAATGAGAAAAAGTTAGTAAATAAGAGAAAAATGAAACAAAAAAAGACTGTCCCCATTGTTTCAAAAGGAGAAATGTATGAGTAGTGTAAATTGGACTAAAGAGCAACAAGATGCAATTAATGAAAAAGATTCTAATATATTAGTTGCTGCAGCTGCTGGTAGTGGTAAAACAGCAGTGTTAGTTGAAAGAATTATAAATAAAATAATAAAAGATAAAGTAGATATAGATAAATTGTTAGTTGTTACTTTTACAAATGCAGCTGCTTCTGAAATGAGAGAAAGAGTGTTAGATGCTATATATGAAAAATTAGATGAAAATCCTGATGATATAAATTTACAAAGGCAAATAACATTACTCAATAAATCAAATATATGTACAATAGATTCTTTTTGTTTGGATGTTGTAAGAAACAATTTTTATGAATTAGAAAATATATCTCCTAATTTTAGAATAGCAGATGCTACAGAAATAGAATTACTAAAACAAGAAGTAATAGAAGATATATTTGAGACTAAATATGAAGAAGAAAATAAGGATTTTACAAAATTAATAAACACATATACAAGTTATCGAGATGATACTCCATTAAAAGAATTAATATTAAAAATTTATTCATATATACAAAGTAATCCTTTCCCTTCAATGTGGTTAAATGAAAAAATAGAAATGTTTAACTTAGAAGGAAAATTAGATAATGATTTTTCAAATACGATATGGGGAAAAGAATTACTAGGCCAAATAGAAGATGAATTAATAGATGCTATTTCTTCGTTAGAAGCAATTGAAAAGGATTTATGTTTAGATATAGAGTTAGAAAAATTTTATCAGACAATAAGAAATGATATAGATATGTTAAACAACTTAAAAAACAGTTTAAATAGTTGGGATTTAGTTTATGAGATAAATCAAAACTTAAAGTTTGTTACTTGGCCAAGACAAAAGGTAGAATCTGACATTAAAGAAAAAGCCAAAATAGAAAGAGATGAAGTTAAAAAGAAATTATTAAAAGTTTTAGATAAAATATTAATATGTGATTCAAAACAAGCAAATGAAGATATATTTGATATGTATGGAATACTTACTAAACTAAAAGATATAATTCTAGAATTTGATGAAGAGTTTTCTAAAAGAAAAAGAGAAAAAAATATAGTTGATTTTAATGATATTGAGCATTTAGCATTAAAAATTTTATTAAAAGATGAAGATGGAAAAATAGTTCCAAGTGAAGTGGCAAAAAGATATCAAGAAAAATTTGTAGAAATTGCAATTGATGAATATCAAGATAGTAACTTAGTTCAAGAATATATCTTAAATTCTGTATCTAACCAAAATAATATTTTTATGGTAGGAGATGTAAAACAAAGTATTTATAAATTTCGTCAAGCTATGCCAGAATTATTTTTAGATAAATATACTAAATATAAAAATAAAGATAAAAAACAAGAAAAAGATGATTTAAAAATACAATTATTTAAGAATTTTAGAAGTAGACAAAATATACTAGAATTTACAAATACAGTTTTCCAAGACATTATGAGTAATATCCTGGGAGATATTAATTATAATGAAGAAGAATATTTAAACTTAGGTGCAGATTATAAAGAAAATAATCAAGATTTAAAAACTGAAATTGATATTATTAATTTAAGTAATGATGACGTAGAAAATATCGAAGATACTGAACAAGAGAATAAAGAAAATAAAGAAAAACTAGAAGAAACTGAAGAACAAGATGAAAGAATAGAAGATATTGAATTAGAGGCTAAATTTGTAGCAAATAGGATAAAACAACTAATAGATGAAAAGTTTCAAATATGGGATAGAAAGAAAAATGAATTTAGAAATATAGAATATAGAGATATTGCTGTGCTTCTTAGATCAACTTCAAATGCAGCTCCTATTTATGAACAAGAATTATTAAATTTAAAGTTACCTGTATTTTCTGATAGTTCCCAAGAATATCTAGATTCAATAGAAATACAAACTATAATGTCATTATTAAAAGTAATAGATAATCCAATGCAAGATATACCTTTAGTTACAGTTCTTAGGTCTTCTATTGGAAAGTTTACAGATAATGATTTAGTTGAAATAAGATTATCGGATAAGTATGATAATTTTTATACTTGTATGAAAAAAGCAATGGTAGATGTAAATGAAAATCTAAAGAAAAAAATAGAAGAATTTTTAGAAAAAATAGAAAATTGGAGAAAAGAACAAGAATATTTAGCTTTAGATGAATTAATTTGGAAAATATATTTAGATACAGGTTTTTATAATTATGTAGGTCTTATGCCAAATGGAGATTTAAGACAAGCAAATTTAAAAATGTTATTCCAAAAAGCAAAAAAATATGAAAGTGCAAATTTTAAAGGATTATATAATTTTATTAATTTTATTGATAAATTAGCTTTAACTAGTGGAGATTTAGGTTCAGCAAAACTAATTAGTGAAAATGATAATGTTATTAGAATTATGAGTATTCATAAAAGTAAAGGACTAGAATTTCCTGTTGTATTTTTATCAGGGACAGGAAAACAATTTAATCTTATGGACTTAAATCAAAATCTTTTATTACATCAAGAGATGGGAATAGGAGTAAAATATATTGATTATGATAAACAAGTTCAATATGATACTTTAAGTAAAGCCGCAATTAAAAATAAGATATTTATAGAAACTTTATCTGAAGAAATGAGAATTCTATATGTTGCTTTAACTAGAGCAAAAGAAAAGTTAATAATAACGGGAATAAGTAAAGACACCTTTAAAGAAATAGAAAAAATTAAAGAACAAATATTAAGATACAAAAAACAAAATAATAAAATTAATCCTATTTTAGTTAAAAAATATAAGAAATATTTGGATTGGATTTTACTTGTATATTATTATAAAACAGGTAATATAGAAGAGTTAGTATCATTAAATATATATAATAAACAAGATTTAATTAAAAAATTAAAATCGGAAAAAGATATAGAAGATATAAATGTTTTAGAAATTTTAGAAAATGAAAAAGTAGATGAAAAAGAAATAGAAGAAATAGAAAATATTCTAAATTATTCATATCCTAAAAAAGAAGAAGCTACTATTCCAACTAAAACATCAGTAACAAATATAAAACAAAGAAAAAATAAACAAGAAAAAGATGAAATATTTGAAAGTCTAGAGCTTCCTAAGCCAGAATTTTTAAGAAGCCAAAAAGAAGAAAAATTAACAGGAGCACAAAAAGGAACTCTTATTCATTTATGTATGCAAAGATTAGATGAAAGCAAAGACTATGATTTACAAAAAATAAAAGATTTAATTACAGATTTAAGACAAAAACAAATAATTACTGAAAAAGAACAAGAAGCAATTAATCCTTTTAAAATACTACAATTTACTAAATCTAGAATATGGAAAGATTTAAAAAAAGCAAAAGAAATATACAAAGAAAAACCTTTTTATATAAATATACCTGCAAATGAGATATATGAAACAACATCAAAAGAAAATGTTTTAATACAAGGTATTATTGACTTATATTTTATTGATAAAGATGATAATTTAATTTTAGTTGATTATAAAACAGATTATGTACAAGATAAAAACGAGTTAATAATTAAATATAAAGAACAATTGGACCTTTATTCAAAAGCATTAGAACAAGCATATAATAAAAAAGTATATAAAAGATATATTTATTCAACATGTTTAGAAGAAGAAATTGAATTATAATTTTATTTACATAAAATCAATTTACAAATGGTAAAATTTGTTGTATAATGTATATGTTAAGTAAATTTAAGGAGTAATAATTATGAGCACACCAAAAAAATTTTTAATATATGCAATAATTTTTGTAGCATTTTTCTTTTTCTCAAATTTCATAATTAGTGTTGGATTAAATTCATCTTATAAAAAAATGAACGCGCCAAATACAGAATTACCAAAAGGTGTTGAAATAACAGAAGCGGAATCAACATTAGTTAATGGAAAAATAAAAGGAAATATCGATACTAAACAAAATGAAGATTTAATAGGAAAATACTTAAAATTAGACTTTTATTCAAAAAGAGATAATTTAATGGGAACAAAATATATTCCTATAACTAATGTAAACGAAGATGGTAAAATACCTTTTAGTACATATTTTGAATTAAAAGATGTTACATCATATAAAGCTTCAATAGTAACAGAAAAAATTGGAAAAGAATTAGAATTAATACCAAAAGAAATGAAAAGACCAGAAATAATTTTAGCAACAATAATTACATTACTTATTTTCTGGGGATAATATACAAATATTACAATTACATTACAAATTTCAAAATATATTGACTATATCAATATATAAGTGTAGAATATAAATATAAAAATTAAAAGAAGGTATAAAAATGCAAAAGATAAAAACAGCTAAAAGCCTTACGGCTCTAACACACACACACACAGATAATTTAACAAATAATAAAATAAGAAGGATAAAAAACAAGACTAGACCTAT
Source organism: uncultured Clostridium sp. (assembly GCA_946411515.1). GTDB lineage: Bacteria > Bacillota > Clostridia > TANB77 > CAG-508 > CAG-269. The sequence goes on along the minus strand of CAMKEH010000001.1, from coordinate 114,751 downwards.
AATAAAAATAGGTTTTTAGTCTTGTTTTTTGTGTTTTATACATAAAGAAAAATTTAAAGGAGGAAAAACAAGAATGAAAGGAAAAGAAATTATTAAAAGAAGCGGAGGTATTACTTTAATAGCCCTTGTTATAACTATCATTGTTTTACTTATTTTAGCAGGAGTAACAATTGCAACTTTAACAGGAGATAATGGGTTGCTTTCAAAAGCAGCTACTGCAAAAAACACTTCAACAGAAGTGAAAGTTATAGAAAAAATAAAATTAGCATATCAAGATTATTATTTAGGACAACATACAAATCCAGGATATACTTTTCAAAATGCGGTAGACAAAATGTTTGGAGAAGGAGTTGCAACAGTAACAGAATCAAATGATGTATATAAAGTTACTTTTACAAATGGTAAAAAATATACATTTAATGCATTAACAAAAGAAGTAGCAGAACTAGAAGAAATATGGACACAAAATGAAACAACAGTAACAAACACAAAAACAGGACAAGTATTAGAAGTAGGAGATACAGTATATTATGATTCAGGAGTAGCAGCATATGAAGGAATAGGAGACAACCAAGGTAAATGGGGAATACTAGGAGCAGAAGATGGAAAACTATTAATAATGTCAAAACAACATGTAGGAACGGTGGAACTTAATGAAAAAGAAGGATGCATTAATGGATCAACATTATTAAATAATGCATGTAGTTCATTTAAAAATTCATCATATGCAGATTCGGCAAGAAGTGTAAAAGTGGAAGATATAAATAGGATAACAGGATTTGATGATATACCAAGTCCGGCAGAAAATACACATTCTTTTACATTAGTAAATGGAAAGGTAAGTAAAGATGGTAAAGTACCATCTAGGTGGCCGTCAACAGTATTTGAAGATATAAATGGAAAAACATTACCAGATGATAGCCCAATATTAGTTACAGGCAATTATTATACTTATAAATTAGAAGAAAAAATATCAGAAAGGAGTAAAAGTTATAATTTACTCTATGCTCCAAGATATTGGCTGAATTCTCCTTATACACAGGTGTTTGAAGGGAGTGCTATGTGGGGATTTTTAACTGTTACTGACTTTGTTACATCCGATGATGGGATGTGGTACTCAGATGGTTTTGGCAATAGTATTAGTAATGGAGTTCGAGCAGTAGTTTCCCTAAAATTTAATATTAAACTTTCAGGAAGTAGTTCAACTGGATGGACAATATCAGAATAATGATTTCAATTTTTAAGAAAAAGTTTTGAAAAGTTACTGAAAAGTAGTTAAAAATAGCTTAAAAAATCGTGAATATGGGAATTTTTCTAATTCACGATTTTTATATTTTAATATAAGAAAAAATTCTATAATTAATCAACATAAAGAGATGATACAACTATGATAAAACTAAAAACAATTAATATCTTGTTTAATAAGATATTAATTGTTTTTGTGTATTAATAAAAGAAGTAAATTAATTTTTAGGATTAACATATAAAGTAGAGTTATTTGCATAAATAACCATGCCTGGTTTGGATCCTTTTGGTTTTTTAACAAATTTTATTTCACAATAATCTACAGGGACATTAGAAGAAAGTTTTGCCTTGCTATGATATGCGACAATCTCAGCACATTTTGTTAAAATATCTTGGTTTGGAGTTTTATTATCTAAAATTAAAACTCCATGGCTTCCATGTATATCTTTTGTATGGAACCATATATCAGTTTTTTTAGCATACTTATTAGTTAGATAATCATTTTCTTTATTGTTTCTTCCAACTAAAAGTATAAAATCATTTATTTTATATTTTAAAGGATTAAATGAAACAGTTTTATTTTTTGTTAGATTAGATTTTTTTATATTTAATTTTTTGTTTTTATTTATTATGTTTTCTATCTTGTCTTTAAACATATCGTTATCTGATAATTCATCTAAGATTTCAGAAATATCTTCAATTGTGTTTGCTGTATTTAATTCATATATAATACTTTCTAGATATTCTAATTCATTTATAGTTTCTTCTTTTTGTTTTGATACTATTTCTAAAGTATTTTTTAACTTATTATATTTTTTATAAAATCTTTTTGCATTTATTGAAGGAGAATATCTTTCGTCAAGTGTTATTGTAATTTCTTTATTGTTATCATAATAATTTTCTAAAGTGATTTCATTAATATTATTATTTGGAATTCTATATAGGTTAGCAGTTATAAGTTCACCATATAATTTATATTTTTCTAAGTTATCACAATCACGAAGTTTAGAATCCATATTTTTTAATCTTTTTTTATATTTTTCAAAAGTAGATAATATTAATTTTAATACAGTATTTTTATAATTTTTTAATTCTTGCATACTTTCTTTTTTATAATAAAAATCATCAATAAAAAAGTTTAAAGAAAATGGTTTGCTATTTGAAAAAGGCACTAAAAAATAATCATTATCAATATTTTTAAATTCTAGATTTAAAGAGTCAGTATTATGTATAACTTTTATTAAATAATTATATATATATTCTAGATTAGAAGAGTCAATTTCATTTTCTATAAAAGAAATATATTTTTTACTAATTCCATTAAAGCTATTAGATATATTCAAAGAATTAGAATCACTTTCTGTTTTTAAATTTTTAATAAAAGTTTCAAAATCTATGCAATCTAAAAAGCTTTTTTTATCAGTTTTAGGATATATATATTTAACATGAGGTATAATAATTCTATTTGCATTTTCGCTATTTATATGTCTTAAACTATCAATAATGTTATTTTCACTATCTAATAAAATTATATTACAATGTCTTCCCATAAGTTCGATAACTATTTTTTTAGAAATTAAATCATCTATATCATTAAGACCTTCAAACTCGATTGTTATTACTCTTTCTAAATTATTTGTTATTACATTTTTAATATGTAATCCAATTAAATGTTTTCTAAGAACCATACAAAAATTAGGTGCTATCTTTGGATTTGGTTTAGGATGGGTAGTTAAGTTTATTCTGTAATTACTAGAGTCTATTGAAATATTTAATGCATAATTAATACCATTTAAATACATACCAATAATAACATTATTTAAATTTGATTGAAAAATTTTATCTATTCTTGCTCCAGATAGCATATTTAATTCTGAAGCAATTGCTTTAGTTACAATTCCATCAAAAGCCATTTATAATCTCCTTAAAATAAATTTCTTTATAATAATAGCACATATTTAACAAAAAAGCTATTGCTAATTTTTTTACTTAAGTATATAATAAATATATAATATGTTTAATAATAAAAACGAAGGGAGAAATTATAATGGATGAACAGAAGATAAAAAAGATATATAATATATTAAACAATATTAATGTTAATAGTGAAAATGAGCAATTAGTAGATGAAATAAAAAACGATTTATTAAATGAAGATTATATAAATGCTTTAAAAAATATTGAAATGTTAAACAGTTTAGAAAAGAAAATAGCTGCTGAAAAAGAAGAAAATGGCATTAAAGAAGAGGAAGAAGATACAGGAGTATATCCTCAAAAGTTAAGCAATATAGAATTAGAACATATCTTTATTGGATTATTATTGAATGATCCTAAATTGATTGTAAAATATTATTTCCCATATGAAGACTGCTATTTTGAAGATGATGAAATGTTAAACATATATAAAAGTGTATTATTCACAGAAGGAGCTTCTTATACTCCTGAAATAGCAAAAAAAGGTTTTAGCTTTTCAAGAGATTCTGAAGCAGTTTACAAATTAAAGAAAAAGCTAAAAAAAGATGTATTAGATAAAGAATATGATGTAGAAAAAATGTATGTTGATCTTAGAAAATTGTTTATTTTAAGAAAAAATTATTTAGCAATTCCGATTAAAAATATCCAAGATAAAGTTGTAGAAATAATTGATTATAATTTATATGATAGGATGTCAATACAAGAAGTAGAAGATGCTGTTATTCAGGTTAATGATACAGAAAAATTTAAAAGAGCAATATTAAATGAAGGATTAACTAGTTTCTTAGAAATGGGCGAAAACAATCTAAGAAATGGATTAGAATTACCTTTTCCAGTACTAAATAGTGTGTTTAAAGGGATAAGAAAAGGAGAAACTATGGCATTTGCCATGCCTTCAAACGCTGGTAAAAGTAGATTTACAATGAATTTGGCAGCTAATGTTGCTTTGGTTCATAAAAAGAAAGTGTTAGTAATATCAAATGAGATGTCTGAGGATAAAATGAAATTATGTTTAATTACAACGATATTAAACAATACAGCTATACAAAAAGTACATGGAGAAAAACTACATATAACAGAAGGAGAACTTCTAGAATTTAAATTTAGAGCTGACGATAAAAAGAAAGTTGAAGTAGATGAAAATGGATATATTGTAAAACAAAAAGGAGAAAAACAAGGAGATTTTGTAAAAAGATTATTGGAATTTTCAAGTGACTTCAAAAGAACTGTACAAGTCACAGATTGGATAAATAAAGAATTTAAAAATTCAATTTATTTTATAAATATAACAGATCATACAAATGATGAACTAAAGAAAGTAATAATGAATTATTATTATAAAGAACAAATAGAGTATGTGTTTTATGATACATTAAAAACAGATACTGCAAATATTGGAGTAGCTGAAGAAATAAAAAGAACAGCAACAATACTTTCTAATTTAGCACAAAACTTTAATTTATATATATGTTCTACTCTTCAATTAGCTGAAAGTAATACTTTACCTGTAAACTTAGATGTAAATGATTTAGCTGTAAGTAGAACTGTAAAAGAAGTTTTAGATACTCTAACTTTAATGAAACAAATAAATCGTGATACTTTGCAAAATTATGAATATTCTTTAAAAGAAGTAGATACAAAATATTTTGATCTTAAAAAATATGATGATCCAGATGTAAGATATTATGCATGTGTAGTTGACAAAAACAGGGCAGGTGCAAAACCAACATTAGTATTCAGGTTAAATTTAGCATATAATGTTTGGGAAGAATTAGGCTATTTGAGATTAAAGCAAAGCAGCAAAATTAAGAAGTAATTATTTGAAAGGAATTTATCATGGAAGAAAAAAAAGAAAATAAAGAAGAAAAACTAAAAAATGATAGTAAAACACAAAAGGAAAATAAAAATGCGGAAGATAAAAAAATAATAGAGAAAAAAGAGAATAAAAAAGAAACTATAGAAAAGAAAGAAACAAAAGAGGAAAAGGTAGAAAAAGCAAAAGAAGTAAAAGAAACAAAAAAAGTAGAACACAAAAACGAAGAAAAAAATAAAGTGAAAAAGAGTAAGAAAAAGCCTATAATAATTACAATTATAGCTATTGTATTAGTTGCAATTATAGGAGTTGGAGGATTTTTTGGCTGGCAATATTTAGAACTTAAAAAACCAATAGAAAAGAAATGGGGGCAAACATATTATTTATACATAAAAGATGCTTTAGAAATAGCAAATAATGATAATGCAAATGATACAGGAATAACTAAAGATATGAAAAATGCAAAAATAGGATTCTCTGAAATTGAAAATATAGAAGATCCTGTTATGATATTATCTTATGAAAAAGATAATAATCAATATTCAAATATTTATTATATAAAAGATGATAAAGTAAATAGAATTGTAACATATGATAACCAACCATCAAATATAAAAGTTTTATATAATATTGAAAATAAAACATATAACTGGTATACACATATTTCTACAGAAAGTGAGGACATATATACACCTATTTCAGAGCAAATTGCATATACAATAAGTTATCTAAATAGATTAGAAACTCTAGCTGAAAATAGTGAAACACAAGAAAGTATCACAGATGGAAATAAAATTGATGCTTCAACTATAAATTCTGAAACATTCAAAAAAGGAGATACTACTACAGTTGAAACGGTAAATGGAGATATGCTTTCAATGTTAAAATTTGATGAAAAGTTTATAGAAACAGATTTAGCAGATCAAAATAAAAAAGATTTTAATCCAGGCGTAACAGAAAAAGAATTAAAAGAAGAAATAACAGGTACAGTAAATGCTTATAAAACAAAAGAAGAGATAGTTACAGAAGAAATAAAAACAAAAGTTGAGACTAAAGAAACAGAGATTACAAATAAAAAGCAAGAAATGAAAACAGCTGAAGAAGAAAGAAAAAGACAAGAAGAAGCAATGAAAATAACAGGAGAAAATATGCTTTCTAAAGTAGGAGAACACTTAAAATATTTCTCAGCAGCATATTTAGGAAGAGATTATGGGCTTTATAAATTATATACTATAAAAGATAGAACAGGAGAAATAAAAATACCAGAGCAAAATGAATATATGATGACAGAAGAAGTTGTAGGATTATCTAATATACAAACTTTAAAAGATGCATTAAACAAATATCTTTCAAGTGATGTTATTTCAAAAACAGGAAGATACGACAGTATAACAAATTTAAAAGAGTATAATGGAAAAGTTTATATTGTAAGAGGTGGAATTGGAGACGGGCCAGATATAGATTATAAAAAAGCTAAATTAATAAGTTCAGAAGGCGAAACTAGCAAAATACAATTGAGCGAAAGAAATGTATTAGCAGATGAAGTAGCAGCTTATATTACAGTTACAGTAACATATGATAAACAAACCAAAGAATATAAAGTAACAGATTATTCTGTAAGGAATCTATATTAAAAATTATAAGTAAAGCACTAAATTTAGGTGCTTTATTTTTTTATTTATATATTTTTGTTTTTAATTTTAAAATAGTAAAATGTTGATTAATATTTAAAATAATCCACATAATAAAATTAGGAACATTTTGTTCAATAAATTTTATGTGGAGGTCTATTATGGAAAAAAATCAAAAAATTAATTGTACAGTTTCAAGTTGTAAATACAACAATACAGAACATGCAAAATGTATTTTAAATGCAATTCAGGTATCACCAATGGAAGGGTGCAATACTAAAACGCCAGATGAATCAATGTGCGCAAGTTACGAAAATGAAAATGAATAAAAACTACTTGACAGATAAAAAAATTAGAAATACAATGAAGAAGAAAAAAGGCTTTTGCCAAAGAAACGGAGGAAAATTTTATGTTAGTTACGACTAAAGAAATGTTTAAAAAATCAATGAAAGAAGGATATGCAATAGGCGCTTTTAATGTAAACAACATGGAAATCATTCAAGGAATAGTAGATGCAGCAGCAGATGCCAAATCACCAGTTATTTTGCAAGCTTCATCAGGAGCAATAAAATATGCAAGAATAGGATATTTAATGAAAATGGTTGAAGCAGCAGTAGAAGAACATCCAGAAGTTCCAATAGCTATACACTTAGATCATGGTCCAGATTTTGAAACTGCAAAAATGTGTATTGATAGTGGCTTTACATCTGTTATGATAGATGGTTCAAAATATGATTTTGAAGAAAATGTAGCTTTAACAAAAAAAGTAGTAGACTATGCTCATTCTAAAGGAGTAGTAGTAGAAGCTGAACTTGGAAAATTAGCAGGGATAGAAGATGACGTAAATGTATCAGAAGCTGATGCAATGTATACAGATCCAGACCAAGCAGAAGAATTTGTAAGAAGAACAGGATGTGATTCTTTAGCAATAGCAATAGGAACAAGCCACGGTGCATATAAGTTTAAAGGAGAAGCAAAATTGCGATTTGATATCTTAAAGGAAATAAAAGAAAAAATACCAAACACACCAATAGTTTTACATGGGGCATCAACAGTAATTCCAGAATTAGTAGAAATGTGTAATAAATATGGTGGAAATATACCAGGAGCAAAAGGTGTGCCAGATGAAATTTTACATGAAGCAAGTGTTTCTGGAGTTTCTAAAATAAATGTTGATACAGATTTAAGACTAGCAATGACAGGAGGAATTAGAAAAGTATTTGCAGAAGAACCAAATGCTTTTGATCCAAGAGCATATCTAAAACCTGCAAGAGAATTAATAAAAGAAACAGTAAAACATAAAATGATAGATGTTTTTGGCTCAAGTAATAAAATATAATGGTTAAAAAGGGACGGATTTACTTTATCCACGTTTTAACGGATAAACTAGCTCCGTCCCTTCTTAGCCATTTTGCTTCATAGCTTGATTTATTCTGCGTTCGGCATCTTTTTTTGCAATATCTTGACGCTTATCATATAATTTTTTACCTTTACCAATACCGAAGATCCATCTTAACTAAACTTCCTTTAAAATATAGACTTATTGGAACTAAACTATATCCTTGTTGTTTGGTTAAACCTATAAGCTTATTTATTTCTCTTTTATTAAGTAAAAGTTTTCTATTACGCATAGGATCTTTGTTAAAAATATTTCCGTGTTCATAAGGACTAATATGCATACCTATAACAAAGACTTCTCCATTTTTAATTATTGCATATGTATCTTTTAAATTTACTTTACCAGCTCTTATTGATTTAATTTCTGTACCTGAAAGCACAATACCTGCTTCTAATTTATCTTCTATCGCATAATTATGATATGCAGTAGGATTTTTTGCAATTAATTTTGTATTCATATATAAATTACCTCTAACTAATTTCTTAATTTACTTAAAATTATAACACAAATATGAAAATAATGCACTAAAAACATTAAAATTGTTATAGTGCATTACTTTTATTAATCTCTATAATTATCAGAAGAACGAAGTCCAGCTATATAATACCAAATTAGAGCTATTATTGCTATGGCTGCAATTCCAACTATAAGCCATGTCCATACATTTGCATCCATTCCCATAAAAGTATTATTGTTATCAGTAGCTGTTCTAGTTGCATTATAGTTTGCATTATAATTAGAATCTCCATCCATTAATTCATTAGTAACACTATTTGCTTTTTGAGCAATGTTTTCTGTTGCGTCTTTAGAAGCACCTGATATATTCCTAGCAGCATCTTCTACACCGTTTTGAACATTATTAACAGCATTTTTTATATTATTTCCCATATTGTCTAACATACTAGAATTATCTTCTGCAAAACAAGAATTAAAAGAAAAAACAATAGCGACTATAAGTAAAGTACCTAATAGTATTTTTTTATACATAAAAAATCCTCCTATCAATTATTATTATTATTTTTTATAATTAAGCATAAAAAATAAATACTATTAATATTATCTTTTAAAACAGGAGAAAATATACATACAAAAATAAAATACTGATGAAATTTTATATTTCATCAGTATGAATTAAATGTTTTTAAATTTTTATTTATTTTTTAATCTAATTAAAATAGCTATAGCAAGTAAAAGTAGTAAAACTCCAATTACAATTAATAATATATTTAAAATATTAGAAAGACTTAAACTTTCATCTTGCATTGTAGTACTTGTTACTGTTGCAGAAGAATTTGAAGTTGTATTTGTTGCAGATGTATTATTTGTATTTTCATAATAATTTTCATCATCATAACTAGCATTAGTATTATAATCATTATTATCACCGACAGAATTAGAAGTATTTGTATTAGATGTGTTTCCTGAATTGTTTGTATTAGCAGTTGATGAAGAATTATTAGAAAATAGATTTTCTGTTAAATCATCGCTTAAATTTAAATCAACAGCATAAGATGATACACTTAATCCTAATAATAAAATAAAAATAATTGATACTATTATAAATTTTAAATTTTTAATTTTAAACATTTTCTACCTCCAATTGGAATAAATAAATTTTCCGTTTCTTTTGTTTTATATAGTATATAATAACACAAACTTAAAAGACTGTCTAGTTATAAAAACAAAAAAATAAAAAAATGTAAAAAAATATTGAAAAAAATGGCAAAAATAGGTATAATAATATAGTAATAATTTTTTTGTTGGAGGTAATATTATGGATTACAAAATAATTGGTCAAACAGTACCAGTAGTAGAAATGACATTAAGTGCAGGAGAAAGTGTATATACACAATCAGGAGGAATGGCTTATCAAACATCAGGAATAGAAATGAATACTAATGCTCGTGGAGGAGTCATGAAAAGTTTAGGAAGAATGTTTGCAGGAGAATCAATATTCATGGCTAACTATAAAGCAACAGTAGAAGGAGCAAAAGTTGCTTTTGCTTCAACAGTTCCAGGAAGTATTATACCAGTTGATTTAAGAGAATACCCACAAGGATTTATATTGCAAAAAGGAGCATTTTTATGTGCGGAACAATCTGTAAATACAAGTATAGCATTTACTAGAAAAATAAGTGCAGGATTTTTTGGAGGAGAAGGATTTATTCTTCAAAAATCAGAAGGAGCAGGACATGTATTTTTAGAAGTGGATGGAGATTCAATTGAAAAAGTATTACAACCAGGAGAAGTTTTAAAAGTAGACACAGGAAATGTTGTAGCATTTGAACCAAGCGTATCTTATGAAATAGAAACAGTTAAAGGATTAGGAAATATATTCTTAGGAGGAGAAGGATTATTCTTAACAAAACTTGTTGGACCAGGAAGAGTAATATTACAATCACAAAACATAAAAGATTTTGCTGGAAGATTAATACCTTATATGCCAGCATCTAGAAATTAAACAATTAAAAATAGAAGGAAGTTAAATTATGGGATTAAGAAATTTTAAAGTACCGAAAATGAAATTTAAAAAAATGAAAATGAATCTGGAAGAATTAGATGGATTAGATTATGAAAGTTTAGAAAAAAAGAATATAAAAAAAAGATCTACACCATATGAAAATAACACACATTATAAAACAGTTAAAGAGTTTTTTACAAGAGCTGTAGAAACTTATCCAAATAATACATGTATATTAGAAAAACCAGACCATAAAGAACCATATAAAGTAACTACATATAAAGAGTTTTATAATCGTGTTATAGGACTTGGAACAGCTTTAGTAAATATCTTAAATTTAAAAGGAAAAAGAGTAATTATAGTTGGTGAGACTCAAATTGGATGGTATACTTCTTATATGGCAATGCTTATGGGAACAGGAATTGCAGTTCCAGTTGATAGAGAACTGCCTGTTAATGAATTAGAAAATCTAGTTAGAAGAGCAAAAGCTTCAGCTATAATCTATTCACCTAAAAAAGAAAGTGATATTGAAAAAATAAAAGGAAATGTTCCAGAAGTAGAATATTTCATTGAAATGAAATCTAATAAAAATATTCAAGGCAAAGATGTAGGACTAGAATATCTTGTTGAAGAAGGTAAAAAGTTAGTTAAGTTAGGAAATAATGAATTTGAAAAAATAGAAATTGATCCAGAAGAGTTTAAAATACTATTTTTTACATCAGGAACAACATCTAACTCTAAAGGTGTAATGTTAAATAATAGAAATTTAGCAGAAAACATAAATGCAATAACTGCTTATGTTGAATTATATCCAAGTGATAGATTATTTTCAATTTTACCATTACATCATTGTTATGAGTCAACAATAGGATTTTTATATCCAATATCACAAGGAGCATCAGTTGCTATTTGTGAAGGATTAAGATATATTGTTCCAAATATGCAAGAAGCAAAACCGACTGCAATACTTACAGTACCACTTCTTGTAGAAAATCTTTATAAAAAGATTAATGAAAAAATTGTAAAAAGCAAAAAAGATAAAATAGTAAACACAATGATTTCTGTTACAAATCTTTTAAAGGGTGCAGGAATAAATATAAAAAGAAAAGTATTTAAAGAGATATATGATAATTTAGGAGGAAACTTAAGAATAATAGTTTCAGCAGCAGCTCCAATTGATAAAAAAGTTGGAAATTGGTTAGAAGATATTGGTATTTTATTCTTACAAGGATATGGATTAACTGAAACAGCACCAATATCTGCCTTAACCCCTGATTATAAATTAAATATAGGATCAGCTGGAAAACCTATAGTTCAAGCAGAAGTAAAAGTAGATAATCCAAATGAAAATGGAGAAGGAGAAATATTAATAAAAACTCCAACTTTAATGATAGGTTATTATGAAGATGAAGAAGAAACAAAAAAGGCAATTGATGAAGAAGGATATTTCCATACAGGAGATATTGGATATTTAGATAAAGATGGATATATATTTTTAACAGGTAGAAGTAAAAATGTTATTGTAACTCAAAATGGTAAAAATATTTATCCTGAAGAAATTGAAATGATGCTTGAAAAAATAGATGAAATAAAAGAAGTTATGGTTTATGGTAAAAAACCAGAAAAATATAGTAAAAAAGAAGAAAAAGAATTAATTATAACTGCTAAAGTTGTTCCAAATTATGAAGAAATAACTAAAATTCATGGAGATATATCAGAAGAAGAAATCTATGATATAATTTGGAAAAATATAAAAGAAGTTAATAAAAAACTTACTTCTTATAAAGCTATCAAATCTTTAGAAATAAAAGAAGGAGAATTTGAAAAAACTTCTACTATGAAAATAAAAAGATATAAGGAAATAAACACTTAAAAAATAAGATACAGTCCCTAATTAGGAGGCTGTATTCTTTATATAATAATATAAATTGTTCATAAACCAGTAAAACTTTAAATTTTTTATAAAATGTGGTATAATATAAGTGTACATAAGTGCAAATACCTATAAGTCTACAACTCTTTGTAAAGAGGTAGCATGGTAAAGGAGGCTATTCTTATGAAGATGTTATTCGAAGTTAGTTTTATTGACGACACAACAGGAAAGATTCTTCCTAGTTTCCGGGAAGCTAAAAAATGTCTCAAAAAAGGACATGAAATAAAGGCTATCGGAAAGAATGAAGATGGAGAGCGGAAGATAACAACTCCGATAAAATCTTTCAAATTCAAAAATCGCTTTGAGACTCGAAATAGTCTCTACCGGATTGGCGATTAAGTCAATCAAAGGAGCTTGACTGCAATTGTGGTCAAGTTCTTTTTTTAATTAGAAAATTTATACCAAACTCTTGTTTTTGATATTAGTATATAGTATAATAGGATAGTCTAAAGTAAATTATAAATATAATATCTTGGAGGAAATTTATGAACGATAAAATAGTAATAAAAGGTGCAAAAGAACATAATTTAAAAAATATAGATTTAGAAATACCAAGAGATAAATTAGTAGTTGTAACCGGGCTTTCAGGGTCTGGAAAGTCATCATTAGCATTTGATACTTTATATGCAGAAGGACAAAGAAGATATGTAGAAAGTCTATCATCATACGCAAGACAATTTTTAGGATTAATGGAAAAGCCTGATGTTGAAAGAATAGACGGATTATCTCCTGCTATTTCAATAGACCAAAAAACAACTTCTAAAAATCCTCGTTCAACAGTAGGAACAGTAACAGAAATATATGATTATATTCGTCTTTTATATGCAAGAATAGGAATACCATATTGTCCTAATTGTGGTAAAAAGATAGAAAAACAAAGTATAGATCAAATTATAGATAATATAATGAAATTGCCAGAAGGAACAAAAATACAAGTACTTGCTCCAGTAGTTAGAGGACGTAAAGGTGAATACACAAAACAATTAGAAGGATATCAAAAAGAAGGGTTTGTAAGAGTAAGAATTGATGGCCAAAACTATGAATTAACAGATGATATTGATATAGATAGAAAGAAAAAACATGAAATAGAGTTAATAGTAGATAGGTTAGTTATAAAAGAAGGTATAGTAAGTAGATTAACAGAATCAGTAGAAGTTGCCTTAAAACATGCAGATAATATGGTATTAATTGATATAATAGGACAAAAACCAGTATTATATAGTTGTAATTATGCTTGTCCTGATTGTGGATTTAGTTTTCCAGAGCTTACACCTAGAATGTTTTCTTTTAATAATCCTTTTGGAGCATGTCCAGAATGTACTGGTATTGGATATTTAATGAAAATGGATGAAGATTTAATAGTTCCTGATAAAAATAAAACTTTATATGATGGAGTAAAAGCTTTTGGTGCAAGTACTATGAAAAAAGGCGACACTATGGCAAAAATGTATTTTGAAAGTATTGGGAAACATTATGGGGTAGAAATTAAAAATAAGAAAATTAAAGATTTACCACGTTGGTTTATGGAAAAAATTCTTTATGGTACAGGAGATGAAGAAATAGATTTTGAATATACATCATATGCTGGAACAAGAAAATTTAAAGCTCCATTTGAAGGAGTACTTCCAACACTTGATAGGCGTCATAGAGAAACAAAATCACAAGGAATGAGAACATTTTATGAAATGTATATGACAAATTCTCATTGCCACGTATGTAATGGAGCAAGATTAAAACCAGAGATATTATCTATTAAAATTGGTAGTAAAAATATAAATCAATTAACAGAGATGTCAATTAGACATATAAAAGAATATTTAAATAATTTAAAATTAAATAAAACTCAAAAAATGATATCTGAGTTAATATTAAAAGAAATTGATTCAAGATTACAATTTTTAATTGATGTTGGATTAGAATACTTAACCTTATCTAGAAGTGCAGGAACATTATCTGGAGGAGAAGCTCAAAGAATACGTTTAGCTACACAAATTGGATCTGGATTAACAGGAGTTTTATATATTTTAGATGAACCAAGTATTGGTCTTCATCAAAGAGATAATGATAAGTTATTAGCAACACTAAAAAAATTAAGAGATTTAGGAAATACTTTGCTAGTTGTAGAACATGATGAAGATACAATGTATGCAGCAGATCAAATTATAGATATTGGACCAGGAGCAGGTGTGCATGGTGGAAATGTAATGGCACAGCGGAAATGTAGAACAAATTAAAAAAGTAAAAGATTCTGTAACGGGTCAGTATTTGAGTGGAAGGAAAAAAATAGAAGTACCTAAAGCAAGAAGAAAGTTTAATAAATCAAAAATAATTGAAGTACAAGGAGCTACAGAAAACAACTTAAAAAATATTAGCGTCAAATTTCCACTTAGCGTATTTAACTGTGTAACAGGAGTATCAGGTTCACGGAAAATCAACTTTAGTTAATGAAGTATTATATAAAACAATTGCAAAAGAATTAAATGGATCAAATGAAAAACCAGGTAAATGTAAAAATGTAAAAGGATTAAATAATATTGATAAAATAATTAATATAGATCAATCTCCAATTGGTAGAACACCTCGATCTAACCCTGCAACATATACAGGAGTATTTGATCTAATTAGAGATATTTTTGCAGCAACTGAAGAAGCAAAACTTCGTGGATATCAAAAAGGAAGATTTAGTTTTAATGTATCAGGTGGAAGATGTGAAAGTTGTGGAGGAGATGGAGTCCACAAAATAGAAATGCACTTTTTACCAGATATATATGTACCTTGTGAAGTATGTAAAGGAAAACGTTATAATAGAGAGACTTTAGAAGTTAAATATAAAGGAAAAAGTATAGCAGATGTATTAGATATGACAGTTGAAGAAGCTTTAAAATTTTTTGATAAAATACCAAAAATAAAAAATAAAATTCAAACATTAAATGATGTTGGATTAGGATATATTAAGCTTCGGACAGCCATCAACTACACTTTCTGGTGGTGAAGCTCAGAGAGTTAAACTTGCAACTGAATTATCAAAAAGAGCAACTGGTAAAACCTTATATATTTTAGATGAACCAACAACAGGACTTCATATTGCAGATGTTCATAGATTAGTAGATATTTTACAAAGATTAGTCGACACTGGAAATACTATAATTGTAATAGAACATAATTTAGATTTAATAAAAACAGCAGATTATATAATAGATTTAGGACCAGAAGGTGGAGACTTTGGAGGAGAAGTAGTAGCAACAGGAACTCCAGAAGAAATTTGTAAAAATAAAAATAGCTATACAGGTAAGTTCTTAAAAAAATATTTAGAAAAGTAAATTAGAAAAATAAAATTGAATAAAAATAATGTAAAAACCTCACAATAATTTAAAAGAAAGTGAGGTTTTTATATGTATAATTTTAGAACAGATTTAGCATCTGAAAGAAGAGATATTTATAAAAAAGCAAATAAGATTGAAAATGAGATTGATGGTATTGAAAGCGAGAAAGAAGAAATAAATGAAAATATAAAAATAGAGAGAGTAAAAATTACAAATGAAGCGGGAGAAAAAGCAATTGGAAAACCAATAGGAAATTATGTTACAATTGATATAAAAAAATTAAAAATTGCACAAGATGAAGAAATTGAAAAAGCAGCAGAAATTTTATCAAATGAATTAAAAAAGATAGTAGATTTACATGTAGATAGTAAAGGGGAAGTCTTAGTAGTAGGATTAGGAAACATATATGTAACACCAGACAGTTTAGGTCCAAAAGTAATTAATGAAATAGAAGTAACTAGACATATAATAAAATATTTACCACAATATGTAGAAGAAGGAACTAGAATGGTAAGTGCTATATCCCCAGGAGTTTTAGGAACAACAGGAATTGAAACAGTAGAAATTTTAAAAGGAATAGTCCAAAATATAAAACCTAAAATGTTAATTGTAATTGATGCATTGGCATCTAGAAGTATAGAGAGGATTAGTAGTACTGTACAAATATCAGATACTGGAATAGTTCCAGGAGCAGGAGTAGGAAATGCAAGAAGCGAAATAAGTATAAAAACATTAGGAATTCCTGTTATAGCAATTGGAATTCCAACAGTTGTTGAAACTGCTGTACTAGTAAATGATAGTTTGGATTTGTTTATTAAAAAACTACAAGATGAAGCAAAATCAAATGAGTATTTAAATAAATTAAAAGAAGAAGACAATTATGAAGAAATAAAAGAAGTTTTGCTTCCAAATGATTATAATTTAATCGTGACACCAAAAGAAATAGATGATTTAATAGAAAATATGAAAGATATTGTTTCAAAAGGAATAAATCGAACTCTATAAAAAATTATATAATAAATCAAAGTACGTAAAAAATGTTGCAAAAGGTAAAAAAATAGTATATAATCATAGTAAATATAAAAATAAAAGGAGTGAAACATATGGCAGAAAAAGAAAATAAAGAAACAAAAAAAGAAGTAGTAACTAAAAAAGAAGTTGCAAAAAAAGAAACTGCTAAAAAAGAACCTGTAAAAAAACAAGAAACTAAAAAGGATGTTAAGGTAGAAAAAACACCTAAAACAACAGATAAATCTACAAAAAAAGTAAAAGAAGAACCTAAAAAAGAAGTAAAAAAGGAACCAGTAAAAACTGAAACAGCAAAAGTAGAAGTAAAAGAAACAAAAAAAGTAGAAGCACCAAAAGGAAAAGTAACGGTTGAAACAAAAAAATTTGAAATAAAGAATAATAAAAAAGCTTCTAAAAAAGGAAACGGTAAAAAAGTAACAGGTATTATAGTTGTAATAGCTGTAATTGCAATAGTAGCTTTATTAACAGTTTTAATTGTAACATCAAGTGATCCTAAAAAATCAGTAGATGGATATTTAACAAATTTAAAAGCTGGAGATTTTGAGAAAGCACAAGAATTTACAACAAGAGGAGATATATTATTAGATAAAAATTATTCTGAAGAAGTAAAAAAACTATTATTTGATAAAATGTCTTGGAAAGTAACAAAAGTAACAACAAATAATGATAGTGCAACAGTAGAAATAGAAGTAACTAACAAAGATTTTTCAGAAGCGGTACAAAATTGTATGAAAAAAACGTTAAGTAACTTTAAAGCAGTATTAGGAGGAACTTTGACAACTCAAGATATTGGAAAATACTTTGAAGAAGAATTAAAAAATGAAAATTTACAAACAAAAACAACAACAGGAACTATAAAATTAGAAAAGCAAGATAAAAAATGGAAAGTTATAGTAGATGAACAAATAGAAAATATTTTATTACCAGAATTAGAAAGTTCGATTAATTATATGCAATAATAAGAAAACTATAGATAAAAATTTATAAATAAAAGAATAAAATATTGCAATAATATAACAAGGTAAAAATCCCAATACCATTAAATTGTATTGGGATTTTTTGATGCTTTAGATTTTAATGTATGTTTATATAAATTACAAATATTACAATTTTGACAAATATGAGTTCTATTTTCAAAAACAGATAAAATAGTATTTATAAAATCATCAATAGTGTTGTCTATAAGATGAATATATATTTTTTTAGGTAAAAGTGTAAGTAAAGAATTTAATGTATAATCATTGGAAGAAAAAGAAATATCACTTAAATATTTTCTATTTAAAATATCATTTTCTACAAAAATAATCTCTTTATTTTCATCTAATAAAATACTTTCATCCTTAGAATAAACTAAATGTACAAAATCACAATTACTATTTTGAGAATTAATATATAATTTTAATAAAGAAATAAATTCTAAATATTCTTTTTCAATTATATATTGATTAACAGCATCTGATAGAATATTATCTAGAATTTCTATATAATTACTAATTCTGAAATTTATAAAACCTTCTAACACTATTGATTTGTTTTCTACTAAAAATTCATAGAAGGAATCAAAAATACTATTAAATTTCTTCTCAAAAATGTTTGTAAAATCAAATGTGTTAATATCAAAGTATAAATCTAATATCTGTTTTCTTTCATTTAAATCAAAATAAAAATAATTTCTAAATAATATTTTATTTAAAAGAGACTCTTCAAGTTCATCAATTATAAGCAAAGATAATATATTACATATTTGATTTAAAAATATATCATCATCAAAACCTTTATAATGAATAATAATATTTTCATAATGTTTAAAATTTCTTAAAGAAAAACAAACATTTTCTAAATCTAAATGTTCTAATTCATTTAGTAGATAATTTATAGAATTTTCGTTGTTTGTTTTAATACATAATGATTTCATGAAAATCTCCTTCCTTCAAATATTATCTACTAAATTTTTAAAAGTTATACACTATAGTATGCTAAATTTATTTAATTGTGAAACATAGGGGGACAGACATTTTTTGTTTCATTTTTATAAAAAACGCATAATAAAAAGACTTAAGAAAATAAATCTTAAATCTTTTATAAATATATTTTATAATCAATATCAGGAAACAAACAATCTTTTTTAGAAATATCTTTTAAAAATTCTTCATCGATATTATCATTTTTTATCTGTTCATAAAGCTTAGTAAATCTTCCTATGTGATCTTTAATTCTTTTTTTAGCATAATCAACCATTGTTCCATTAGTTATAATAAATAACCAATCACTACTTTGAGCAAGAAGAAGTTCTCTTGCACATTGGTTTAATGCTTTTTTCTTTAATCCTTTTGCGTCAGGGAAAAGATAAGCTAGTTCACACATTCTGTCTCCTGCAGTGTGAAGATGTCTATGTACATAGTCATTTGTTTGATTTAACCAAACTTCACTATATCCATTTGCACCCCAGCTAGATCTACATGGAGAAGATATTTGCATATTAGGATATTTATCTATATACTCAGATGGAGTAATTAATTTAAAATTAGATTCATCATAATATATCTTTTTAAATAAAATATATAACCAATAAGGACCTTCATACCACCAATGACCATAAAGTTCGGCATCATAAGGACAAAGTATAATTGGTGGAGTATCCATATATTGAGATATATTATTTATTTGATTTACTCTAGAATCAAAGAAATGTCCTGCTTGTTTTTCTGCAGAATCTTTTGCCCATTGTACATTATAATAATCTTTAAATTCTGTTTTTCCTGTAATTCTATAATATTTAATACCGGTATGTACTCTAACACCATTGTGTGCAATATAAGGTTTTATATAATCATAATCTGCTTCATATCCAATATCACGATAAAATTCTCTATAATTAAAATCTCCAGGATAACCATTAATTGAACTCCAGACTTGTCTTGAAGATTCTATATCACGTCCAAAAGCAATAACTCCTTCTGGTGAAACTATTGGGGCAAAAGTTCCATAAATAGGAGTAGGGTTTGCATATAAAATACCATGTGTTTCAGTTATTACATAGTCTATACCAAATTCTTTTAAGTATTTATCTGCTTCTGGTACATATCCACATTCAGGAAGCCAAATACCACGAGGGTTTCTTCCAAAATATTTTTCATAAGTTTGAACACCAACTGCAATTTGTGCTCTAACAGTTTTTTCGTTTACATATAAAATAGGGAAGTACCCGTGAGTTGCTCCGGCATGTAATAATTTCTAAAACTCCAATATCTTGAAAATGCTTAAAAGCCTCAATTAAATTACATTTATAAACATCTTTAAATAAATGTAAATCATTTGAATATCTATCAAAATAATAATGAGAAAGTTGATTTAGCCTTTCATCATAAGCTGTTCTTTTTATTTCTTTCTCAGATAATTCAATTAATTTTTTTAAATATTTTATATATTTTTTTTGTAATAATTTATTATCTAACATAGAAAGTAGAGGAGGAGTCATAGACATTGTTATTCTAAAATCTACACCTTCATCTACTAACTTTTGAAAATTTGTAAGTAATGGTATATATGTTTCTGAAATCGCTTCATATAGCCAAGATTCTTCTAAATAATCATCACTTTCAGGATGATGAATAAAAGGAAGATGGGCATGAAGTACAAAACTTACATATCCTTTTTTTTCTTGCATTATAATTCTCCTTTGTGTGTTTTAATTTGTATAAATATTAATATGATGATGGATTTCCAGAAGAAGGATTATATAAATCATAAATATTTTCTACATTTTCATTTTTATAAATTGCTTTATATAAATCATATATATTATAAATTTTTCCCATGTTTTTAAGAAGAGATATATTATATATTGATTTAGAAGATTCAATTCCTGTTTTTACATCTCTAAAGAAAACTCTATCACCAATTGAATCAAATAAAATTCTATCATTTGGAGATTCTAATTCATTAGAATTTGAGATATAAAAATAATCTTCATTATTAAACTGATATTTATCAAATGGACGTCTACCAAGTTCTATTTTATATTTACACTTACTATCTGAAACATGTAAATACCAACTATTTGCAAAATCATTTATTTCAACTTCAAAACTGTAATTTAAAGTTTCATTATGGACTATTAAGACTGGTTTTGTTGATTCAAAGAAATTTTCTCCATATTTCTCTTTAAAGTTTTGTCTATCACTATCTGATATATCCCAATAAACAAATAGGGTAGTAGGTGTTTGTGCTAATAGTTTTACTATTGTTTGATTATATCTGTATGGTAAATCATAATATTCTACAACTTCAACTTTTTTATTTTTAGCTACAGTTTTTTTCTTAGCTGGAGTTTTTACAGCTTTTTTAGTAGCTGTAGTTTTCTTTTTAGCAGTAGTTGTTTTTTTACTAGTAGCTTTTTTTGTAGCTGCAGATTTAGTTTTAGTTTCTTTTTTTACCTTAGAAGCTACAGTTTTTTTAGTAGTACTTGCTTTTTTAGTAGCAGTTGTCTTTTTTGCAGTTGTAATTTTTGATTTAGGTGTAGCAGATTTCTTAGTAGCAGTTTTTGCTTTTTCTGCTTTTGGTTTTGCAGCAGCTTTTTTAGCTGTAGACTTTTTTACAGTTTCTTTAGTATCTTTTTTAGTTTCTTTTAATTCACTTTGTTCTTTTGTTTTTCTTGGCATTTTTATCCTCCTTAGGTAATCTCTTTTATTTCCATTATATATTATACTAAAACTAAAAGAAAGTAAAGTAAAAAATGACAAATTTCTAAAAAATATTTTATATTTTTAAAAAGCAAAAGAAATATAAAAAATAGATATAAATAAAAAGGAAATTTTAAAGATGAATACGAACTACAAAGTATCTTTTTAAATATAGGTTAAACAGTAGAAACAAAATTTTTAAGATTAAAATTATAAGAATTTAAACAACATCATCTTTTTTTAATTCAGTTATAAAATCATTTAATAATTCTTCAATTGGAACTTTAAATACTTGTGATAGAGCATATAACTCATAATCTTTTAATATACGATTTCCAGTTTCTAATTTATGAAGTGAAGGTTTAGTAATATCTATTCCCATTAATGCAAGCTTAGTAGAAAGACCAGATAATGATAAATTATTTTTCTCTCTTAATTCTTTAATTTTTTGACTTGAAACATTTAGTTTATTATTATATTTACTACATTGATACATAAAGAAAAGTCCTTTCGTTAATAATATCAACATAAATTTTATAAGAAAAAAATAACAAAGCGTATCCACTAGCGATATGAATTTATAAAAATCGACATTTTTTGTTGACAAAAACACTCTAAAAATATATTATATAGATGACGTATCACACAAGATACGAAGAATAATTTAAATTTTATTGAAAATAATAACAAAAGAGGAGATATTATGAAAAAAAGAACAAAAAAATTAATAGAAAACAAAAATGGTATAACTCTTATAGCACTTGTAATCACAATAATTGTTTTATTAATATTAGCAAGTGTAACGATTCAAACGCTAACAGGAGATAATGGATTATTAAATAAAGCATTAGATGCAAAACAAACAAGTAAAGAAGCTGAAATAAGAGAAAGAATACAACTAGCTGTTACTGCAGCAAAAACGAATAAGTTAGGAGAATTAAACAAAGAATCAATAGAAGAAGAACTAACAAAAGAATTTGGAGAAAATAATTATGAACTTGTAATTGTAGGTCAAGGATATATTATTATAGTTGATAATATACAATACAAAATTGAAGAAAATGGAACAGTTCAAACAGGAAATCAACCAAATGAAAGCAATATTGAAAATGCTGGAGATTTAAGTAAAGGTGGACAATATGATGGAACAACCGAAGAAACAGCATATAGAATAACTTGCATAGAAGATTTGGTAGAATGGTCAAATAATTATAACAATTATAAATTTAAATATATTGTATTAGAAAATACAGTTGATTTTAATTCTCTAGCATCATATAAAGATTATAAAGCAAAAACGACAGATATAAATGGTAATGGAAAAATAGAAGAATTAATAACAGAACTTACAACAGAAAAAGGTTTTATACCAATTGAAGATTTCATTGGTGTATTTGATGGAAAAAACAATGAAATAAGAAATTTATATATACAAAAAAGAGATTATGCAGCATTAATAAAAGGATCAGGTGGAGAAATAAAAAAATTAGGAGTAATAGTAAAATTGCATTCAAATTTAATTTCTGCTGGAATTGCGAGTAAAACTAGTGGAAAATTTTATGATTGTTATGTTAATGGTTTGATAATTAGCGAACAAGAATCAGGAGGAATTGCAGGACAAGCATATGGTAGAGTGTCAATATACGGTTGCTACAATTTAGCAGAAATAAAAAGTTACGGAGAAGAAGTAACATCTGATTGGATACACGCAGATGCTGCCGGCATTATTGCAACTGCAAGAAATGCTACAATTATAAATTGTTTTAATTTAGGAAATATTACTGCCAAAAAAAGAGCCGCAGGAATATGTTCTACTGATGCTAATAATTTAAGAGTTATCAATTGTTATAATAAAGGAAATGTAAAATCTGAAGGAGGTAATGCTCGGTGGTATTTTATCAGATTTGGCATGGGGATCATCTTTATTAAATTCATGTAATTATGGTAAAATTGTAGCTCAAAAAGGTTCTGCATATTATATTTCACCAAGAAGTGGTGGAGGTTCTTATAAAAATATTTTTTATTTAGAAGGAAGTGGTAAAGATATAGGGTTAACTGATTCAATAAAGAAAACAGATGAAGAACTAAAAAGTCAAGAATTTGTTGATGAATTAAACACATATGTAAATAATTATAATGAAGAACATAAAAATGATGAAGATTTTGTAAAATTAAACAGGTGGAAATATAACGAAGGAAATTATCCAATATTTGAATAAATATAGCGAAAGTTTAATAAAATTAGAAAAAATTATAATTGATTTTAGGGCTAAACACCAGTTGTTTAGCCCTGTTTTGTCATATTTTGTCGATGAAAAGTTCTTTACAATTGTATTGATAATACTTGCAGGAGTAACAATTAGTACATTAACAAGTGATAATGGATTATTAAAAAAAGCAAATGAAGCAAAAACAGCAACTGAAAAAAGCGCGCTTAGAGAAGAAATAGATTTACTTTTGTTACAAGCACGAATGGGAGAAAGTTTAGAAAAACTATTTGAAAGTGCAACTGTGGTAAAAAGTGATGGGTCAGCAGTATATGAAGTGAAAAATTATAAAGGTGAAGATTTTTTAGTAAGTAGTGATTATAAATATATAGAAAAAGTAGAACCAGCATATGAAGGAGAATGGACTTTTAATGAAAATACACAAACTTTAACAGCATACAATGGAGATTTAACAACAAAAAGAGGCAATCAAGAAATAGGAGAACTTATAATACCTAATTATTATAATGGTATAAGAGTAAAAACAATCGCATGGCACTTTTTTAGAGGTGGTAAGTCAGGATTAGAAAAACTAACGATATCAGAAGGATTAGAAACAATAGGTGGTTATGCATTTCAAAATTGTAATACCATAAAAGGAAATTTGAATATTCCTGACAGTGTTGTATATATAGGTGATGCATCATTTGATGGGTGTAGCTCAATGGATGGTAGATTAACATTAAGCAAAAATTTAAAAACAATAGGAAATGCAGCATTTAGAGATGATAATAAATTAAAAGGTGACGTATTGCTCGCTGATAGTTTGGTAAATCTAGGAACTAATGTATTTCAAAATTGTAGTTCATTAGATGGAAAATTAAGAATAAGCAATAATATATCAGTTATAGGAGAATATTCATTTTTAAACTGTAGTAATTTAAAGGGAGATTTAATAATTCCAGATAATATAACTATGATAAAGCAATGCGCTTTTTGTGGATGCAGTTCACTAGATGGAAAATTATATCTCGGAAAGAATATTGAAAAAATATTATCGGATGCATTTAGAGAATGTAGCAACTTAAAAGGAGATTTAATATTATATAATAAAATGACAATCAGCGGCGTAAGAGCTTTTACAAATTGCAATTTAATAGAAAGCATAAAATTTTTAAATGAAAATACAGAAATAAATAGTGCCCCACCAAATGCTGTGATATATGGATATGCTAATTCAACTGCACAAGCTTATGCAGAAGCAAACAAAAAAACTTTCAAGTCAATAACTTAGTAAAAATATATTTTAATGTCGAATTTTGCGATGAAAAGTAATTGCAAAGTTCGGCATTTTATGTTTTAATAGTAACATGCAATAAATATTTAAATATTGCTATTAAATTTTTATTCAATAAATTTTATTTTATAATTAATTTATTTTAGTTAAGTTTATTTTCATAATTTGATTCTTATGATTTCAAAGAAGTATAAAGGTTATTATAATTAATATTAAAAGTGATATTTATATTTGTTGCAAATTTTGTAAACATTTACCTATTTGCTATTGAAATGTATAAAATTTTAATATAATATGTTGTAAATTTAAAATAGTAAATGTTTATTTAAGGCAGGAGGTGAAAATAATATGGAAGAGAAAATTTTAAGTGTTCTATTAGATATGCAAACTGATATTAAAGAAACAAAAGAAAGAGTTACTAATATCGAAGAAAAAGAAATACCTATGATAAAACAAGATATAAAAGATATTAAGGAAAAAGAATTGCCAACAATGAAGAAAGATATCAAAGAGACAAAAGACAGAGTTACAAACATCGAAGAAAAAGAATTACCTGCAATGAAGAAAGATATCAAAGAGACAAAAGACAGAGTTACAAACATTGAAGAAAAAGAGTTACCAGCAATAAAGAAAGAAATTAAGGAGACAAAAGATAGAGTAACTAATATTGAAGAAAGAGAATTACCAGTAATAAAAGAAGACATCAAAGACATTAAAGAAAAAGAACTACCAGAAATAAAAACAGAATTAAAAGAAACAAAAGAAAGAGTTACTAATATAGAAGAAAAAGAAATACCTATGATAAAACAAGATATCAAAGAAATTAAAATTGAAGTTAAAGAGATAAATGGAAGATTAACATATATTGAGAAAAAAGAATTACCTGAAATAAAAGAGAATATGAAAGAAATGAATCAAAGGTTAGATAACATTGAAACAAAAGAACTACCAATTATTAAAATGAAGGTAAATCAAATAATTGATACAGAAATACCATCACTTAGACAGCAAAGAATAATAGATAGTAACAACATTACTAAAATATTAGAATTACAAACAGAAATACTAAATAGACTTCCTAAAGAGAAAAAAGCAATTAATATATAGATTGAAAAATACAGCTATTTTATAAAATAGTTGTATTTTTTATGGAAAAAACCTTTTAAAAAATATAAAAATGTTATACAATATAAAAAAATTAGATTTTAGGAGAGGAAAATGAATAAAAAATGGCAAATATATGAAACTGATGTAGAAAAAGTAGATTTATTGAAATCAAAATATGGTATTAATGGGTTACTTGCTACAATACTTGTAAATAGAAATATAGTAGATGAGAATAAAATTAAATTATTTTTAAATCCAACAAGAAATGATTTCTATGATCCATTTCTAATTACTGATATGGATATAGCAGTAGAAAGAATAATTACAGCAATAAAAAATCAAGAAAAAGTTACTATATATGGTGATTATGATGTAGATGGAATAACAAGTATAACAGTATTAAAAAGTTTTTTAAAAGATAATGGATTAGAAGTAGATTTTTATATTCCAAATAGGTTAGAAGAAGGATATGGATTAAATAAAGAAGCTGTTAAGAAAATTGCAGATGAAGGTTGTTCTTTAATGATAACAGTTGATTGTGGAATTTCATGTATAGATGAAATTGATTATGCAAAAGAACTTGGAATAGAAACAATAGTAACAGATCACCATGAACCAGGAGTAGATATTCCAAAAGCACTAGCAGTAATAGATAATAAAAGAAAAGATAGTACATATCCATTTAGAGAGCTTGCAGGAGTTGGAGTTGTATTTAAATTAATACAAGCTTTAGGAATAAAACTAGGATTAAAAGAAGAGAGTTATTTAAAATATCTAGATATAGTATGTTTAGGAACTATCTCTGATATTGTACCATTAGTAGATGAAAATAGAGTAATTGCAAAACTAGGTCTTATGCTTGTGGAAAAAACAAGAAATATAGGATTAAGATCGATTATTAATTCATCAGGGTATAAAAAAATAGATTCAACCACAATATCATTTGGAGTAGCACCAAGAATAAATGCATGTGGTAGAATGGGGAAAGCTGAAGAAGCATTAAAATTATTCTTGTCTCCAAATATAAATGAAGTAAATGAATTAACGAAAAAATTAAATGAACATAATAGAAACAGACAAGAAATAGAAAAAGCAATTTATGAAAGTGTAATAGAAACAATAGAAAAAGAGAATTTAAATAAAAATAAAACATTAATAGTTTCAGGCAAAAATTGGCATCATGGAGTAATAGGAATAGTTTCATCTAAAATAACAGATTTATATTTTAAACCAAGTATATTACTTAGTTTTGAAGAAGATGGAATAGGAAAAGGTTCTGGAAGAAGTGTGCCAGGATTTGATTTACATGAAGCCTTATCAAAATGTTCAGACCAGATTGAAAAATATGGTGGACATAGTATGGCAATAGGAATTACAATTAAAAAAGAAAATTTAGAAAAGTTTAAAGAAAAAATAGAAGAGATTGCTACAGAAAGTAAAATAGATGAAATAATACCAATCATAAATATAGATGCAAAAGTTAACTTAAGTGACATTAGTAAGCAGATGGTAGAAAGTTTAAAAGACTTAGAACCTTTTGGAGAAGCAAATAAAATGCCTATATTTGCATTTAAAAATTTAAAAATAGATTCTATAAGAGCATTATCAGAAGGAAAACACTTAAAATTAACCTTAAAAGATAATAATAGTATAATAAATGCAATAGGGTTCAATTTAGGAAATTTAGCAGATGAATATAGAATTGGAGATAAAATAGATGTAGCAGGAGTACTAGAAATAAATACATTTAATGGAGTAGATAACTTACAAATAAATATTAAAGATATAATGAAGTCAATATAAAAAGGATAGTGATAAAATGCAAGAAACAAAAGAAATAACTGTACAAGATATAATTTCAAAAAGAAAAGAACATGCAAGAAGAGTAGATACAAAATTAATTTTAAAAGCATATAACTATGCTTTGATTCATCATGGAGATCAAAAAAGAAAATCAGGTGAACCATATATAATTCATCCTCTTAATGTTGCATACATATTAGCAGACATAGGATTAGATGATAGTACGATTTGTGCAGCTCTTTTACATGATGTTGTTGAAGATACAGTAGTAACTGAAGAAAATTTAAAAAAAGAATTTGGTGAAGAAATAAATGAATTAGTTGCAGGAGTTACAAAATTAAGTAATATTTCTTTTGAATCTGTTGAAGAACAACAAGTAGAAGATTATAGAAAAATGTTTCTTGCAATGGGAAAAGACATAAGAGTAATTATAATAAAACTAGCAGATAGACTTCATAATATGAGAACATTAAAATATTTATCAAGAGATAGGCAAATAGCAAATGCAAAAGAAACTATGGATTTATATGCACCACTTGCAAATAGGCTAGGTTTATATTCTCTAAAATGGGAATTAGAAGATTTAGCATTTAAATATTTACATCCTGAAGAATATCACAAACTAGTAGAAGATATTGATAAAAAAAGAGATGAAAGATTAAAATTTATACAAAAAATAATGACTGATATAAAAATAGAACTAAAAAAACAAAGAATAGATGCAGAAGTAACAGGGAGAGCAAAACATTTATATAGTATATATAGAAAAATGAAAAGAGATAATAAAACAATAGATCAAATATATGATTTATTTGCATTAAGAATTTTAGTAAATTCTGTAAAAGATTGTTATGCAGCTTTAGGTGTTGTGCATGAATTATATAACCCTATGCCAGGAAGATTTAAAGACTATATAGCTGTTCCAAAACCTAATATGTATCAATCAATACATACCACACTTTTAGGAGAAAAAGGAACACCATTTGAAGTACAAATTCGTACCTGGGAAATGCATAGAATTGCAGAATTTGGTATCGCAGCACATTGGGCTTATAAAGAAGCTAGTTATTTTGGAAAAAAACAATCTGTAAAAGTAGAAGATGATAAATTAGCATGGCTAAGAGAATCCTTAGAATGGCAAAAAGAAATGCAAGATCCGGAGGAATTTTTAGAAACATTAAAAACAGAATTATTTGAAGATGAAGTATATGTATTTACACCTAAAGGAGCTATTAAAGTATTGCCTAGAGGATCAACTCCAATAGATTTTGCATATAGTATACATGAACAAATAGGACACCATATGACAGGATGCAAAATAAATAGTAAAATGATGCCAATTATAACAGAACTAAAAACCGGTGATATTGTTGAAGTAATAACATCAGACAATTCAAAAGGGCCAAGTAGAGATTGGCTAAAATTTATAAAAAGTTCTAGTGCAAAACATAAAATTAAAAGTTGGTTTAAAAAAGCTGAAAAAACAGAAAATATTGAAAAAGGAAAAGATTTAATAGAAAAAGAAATTAAGAAAATAGGATTAAAATATGACGACTTATTTAAGCCAGAATATATAGATCCAATGCTTAATAAATACAAATATAAAAGTTTAGAGGAAATGTATGCAGCAGTTGGATTTGGAGCTAACTCTCCAGTAAAAGTAATTGCTAGAATGCTTCAAGAATATAGAAAAGAACATCAAGAAGAAAATATAGAAGAAAAAATACAAGAATTATCAAGGACAAGAAAAACAAAACCGTCTCCATCTGGAGTAATTGTAAAAGGAATAGATAATTGTTTAGTAAAACTTTCAAAATGCTGTAATCCTTTACCTGGAGATGAAATAGTAGGATATATTACAAAAGGAAGAGGAGTTTCTGTACATAGAAAAGACTGTACAAACATAAATGATTTAATATCAGAAGAAAATAGAATGATAGATGTTGAATGGTATACTGAAAGTAAGCAGTCAACATATCAATCAGATATAGAAATAAATTCAAATGACAGAGCAGGATTACTTATGGATATCTTAAAAGAAATAGGAACAACTAAAGCAAAAATATTAGGTGTTAACACAAAAACAACAAAAGAAAAAATTGCTATAATAGATATAACTCTAGAAGTAGAAAACTTAGAAGAACTAAATAAAGCAATTAAAGTAATTAGAAAAGTAGATAGTGTCTATGAAGTCAGAAGAAAAAAATAGGAAGGAACAAAAATGATATTAAAAGAACTTAAAATAAATACTTGGATTGGAGATCCAACAAATTGTTATATAATAATGGATGAAAAATCAAAAGAAACAATGGTAATAGATGCAGCAGGAGATGTAGATGAAATAGAAAATATGATAAATATATTAGGTGGAAAATTAAAATATATCTATTTAACACATTGCCACGGAGATCATATTTTAGGAGTAACAGAGTTAAAAAAAAGATGTGGAGGAAAAATATTAATTCAAAGAGACGATGCAGAAGGATTAAATGATGCAAGAATAAATTTAACACCATATATAATAGAAGAAAAAATAGAATTAGAAGCGGATTCTAGAGTAGATGATAAAGATACAATTCATTTAGGAAATCTAGAATTTAAAGTAATACATACTCCAGGCCATACAAAAGGAGGAAGCTGTCTATATTGTGAAAAAGAAAAATGCTTGATTTCAGGTGATACATTATTTAGAGGTACTTGGGGAAGGACAGATGTACCTACAGGAAATAGAGAAAAAATAATAAAATCAATTACAGATAAATTAATGATACTTCCGGAAGATACAATTGTATATCCAGGACATGGCCTAAGTACAAGAATAAAAGATGAGAAACCAATATATTTAGAATTAAAACCAAAACTACTATAAAATGAAACAAAGTGGACAGACAAAAATTGTTTCATTTTATAAATCAAAATTGATAAATGAAAGGATGAATATTATGGCAAAAACAGAACCAAGAACATTATCAGGATTTATGGAATTACTTCCAAATGAACAAATACTATTTAACGAAATAAAAAATAAAATAGAAGATACATATAAAAAATTTGGATTTCTTCCACTAGACACACCGGTCATTGAGTTATCAGAAGTTTTACTTGCAAAAGCTGGAGGAGAAACCGAAAAACAAATATATAGATTTAATAAAGGAGATACTGACCTTTCTTTAAGATTTGATTTAACTGTACCACTTTCAAAATATGTAGCTAAAAATTATGGTAATTTAAGTTTTCCATTTAGAAGGTATCAAATAGGAAAAGTTTATAGAGGAGAAAGAACGCAAAAAGGAAGATTTCGTGAATTTTACCAATGTGATATAGATATAATTGGAGATGGAGAATTAGACTTAATAAATGATTCAGAACTTCCAAGTGTAATTTATACAATATTTAAAAATTTAGGTTTTGATGATTTTACAATTAAGATTAATAATAGAAAAATATTAAATGGTTTATTCGAAAGTTTAGGTCAAAAAGAAAATGCAGTAGAGATACTAAGAATTATTGATAAAATAGATAAAATAGGAAAAGATGCTGTAGTAGAAGAATTAGAAAAGATAGGTGTTTCAAAAGAATCAATAACAAATATTATTAGTTTTATAGAGATAGATGGAACATCAGATAAAAAAATAGAAAAATTAAAAGAGCTACAAATTGAAAATGATATATTTAAAAGTGGTATAGAAGAATTAGAATATGTAATAAAAAATATTAGATTATTTGGAGTGCCAGATAAAAACTTTAAAGTAGATTTAACAATAGCAAGAGGATTAGATTACTATACAGGAACAGTTTATGAAACATTTTTAGATGACTATAGAGAACTTCGGTAGTGTTTGTTCAGGTGGAAGATATGAAAATTTAGCAGAATACTATACTGATAAAAAACTCCCAGGAGTTGGAATATCAATAGGACTTACTAGATTATTTTATAAATTAAATGAATTAAATCTAATAAAAGCAGATAAAAAATCTATTTCTGATGTACTAATAATACCAATGGTAGAAGATTTAAGTATTCCTATTAGTATTGCAACAAAACTAAGAAACAATGGAATAAAAACAGAAATATTTTTAAATAATAAAAAATTAAAAGCAAAGTTTAAATATGCAGATAAATTAAAAATTCCTTATGTTATCGTAATTGGAGAAGATGAAATAGAAAATAATAAGTTTAAATTAAAAGATATGAAGACAGGAGAAGAAAAAGAAATAAATATAGAAGATATTAATTCTTTGAAATTTTAATTTTAGAAGTTTGTTAAAAATAAAAGAGTATGATTTAACCTATATTAGGCATTATTCATTCTCTTTTATTTTATTTATTATTTATATAACAAAGTGATTCTTTTTCCATTCTTATCAATAAAACCATCTTCTTTTAAAAGTTTTAATTCTCTCATCATAGCACTTCTATCTACACTTAAGTAATCTGCTAAATCTGTTAATGAAAAAGGAAGTGAAAACGATTTACTTAAATTTTTTGTAGATAGCAATGAAAAATAGCCAAGAAGTTTATCTCTGGTAGATCTTTTGGTTAATAATTCAACTCTCATATTTAAATTAGTAACTTTACTTAAAATCAATTCTGGTAAGTATTCAGATAATTGTTGATGAAATTTACAATTGTTTCTACATTTTGTATGTATATCATCATAAGCGTAAAAAAGAACTTCACATCTTTCTTTAGCTTCGACTAATAATTCGTTATTTGTAGTTATATTATAGAAGACTTCCCCAAAAATATCATTTTTAGAAAAATGTTCGATAATGGATCTATTTCCATTTAAATCATAACGAACTAGATCTGCATTACCATTAATTAATATACAAAATTGATTTCTTTTTTGTATATAAGAAGTAATAACTTCGCTTTTATCAAAAGTTTTCTTTTGGACTTTGTGACAACTATGGTCAAAATCAGTTATAAAATTGTTGATATCAAAATTAACACTCATTATTCAATAAATCCTTTTAATAATTTTTCTATATTATACAACAATGAAGTTGCAATTGCAACAGAAATTTAAAAATAGATATATTAAGATTAATAAAAATCAACAGCTTCAAAGCATTGAAACAAGAGGTTTACAGAAAAAGTATAAACTAAATAAAAATGTAACAGATTTGTAACATAAATGTAACAAACGACAAAAGCTTACAAAAGACTAGGGTTTAAAATCAAGATTAAAAAAAAGAGAAAAAATGTTGCTTTTGCAACAGAAAAGGTGAAAAAATAATATATAATTAGTTCATAATAAATCTAAGGAGGAAATGAAAGAAATGAAAATCATAAAAAGAGACGGAGCAATAGTAGATTATGATCCAGAAAAAATAAGAATAGCAATAGGAAAGGCAAATAAAGAGGTTTCAGATAAAGAACAAGCATCTGAAAAAGAAATAAATGATATCATAAAATATATTGAAAATTTAAATAAAAGAAGAATTTTAGTAGAAGATATTCAAGATATAATAGAACAAAAATTAATGGAATTTGATAGATATCAATTAGCTAAGAGATACATTACATATAGATATACAAGAGAATTAGTAAGAAAAGCAAATACAACAGATCAATCAATTAAAGAATTAATAGATGGAGAGTCTGAATATTGGAATACTGAAAACTCAAATAAAAATGCTAGAGTAGTTACAACACAAAGAGATTATTTAGCTGGAATTACATCTACAGATATAACAAGAAGATTTTTACTTCCAGAAGATATAGTAAAGGCACATGATGAAGGAATAATTCATTTCCATGATGCAGATTATTTTGCACAAAATGCATTACACAATTGTGATTTAATAAACCTAGAAGATATGTTACAAAATGGTACAAATATAAATGGAGTAATGATAGAAAAACCACATAGATTTATAACAGCTATGACAATTGCAACACAATTAATAACAGCAGTTGCATCAAGTCAATATGGCGGATGTACAATTTCACTTACACATTTAGCACCTTTTGTAAGAGATAGTTACAATAAATACTTAAAAAAATATGAAGAAAGAAAATTACCAAAAGAACAATGTGAAAAGTTTGCTAAAGAAGATTTAGCAAGAGAAATTAAAGATGGCGTACAAACATTCCAATATCAAATAAATTCTATGACAACAACAAATGGGCAAGCACCTTTCTTAAGTGTTAACATGTACTTAGGAGAAACAGAAGAATATAAAGAAGAGCTTGCAATGATCATTGAAGAAGTATTAAAACAAAGAATAGAAGGAATGAAAAATGAAAAAGGTGTATTTATAACACCAGCATTCCCAAAACTTCTATATGTTCTAGAAGAAGATAATATTCATGAAAAAAGTAAATATTGGTATTTAACTAAGCTTGCTGCAAAATGTACAGCAAAAAGAATGGTTCCTGATTATATAAGTGAAAAAGTAATGAAGGAATTAAAGAAAAATGAATATGGAGAAGGAGAATGTTATCCTTGTATGGGATGTAGATCATTCTTAACTCCTGATAGATCAATAAGTTTAGGAAATGTTGCTAAAGCTAAAAATTATGTTCCTGGAAAAGGAAAGTATTATGGAAGATTTAACCAAGGTGTTGTAACATTAAATTTACCAGATATTGCATTATCTTCTGGAAAAGATATGGAATTATTCTGGCAAATATTTGATGAAAGATTAGATCTTTGTCATAGAGCTTTACAATTAAGACATCAAAGATTAAGTAAAGCTACAAGTGATGTAGCACCTATCCTTTGGCAACATGGAGCATTAGCAAGATTAGAAAAAGGTGAAAGTATACATGACTTATTACATAATGGATATTCAACAATATCACTTGGATATGCAGGACTTTATGAATGTGTTAAATACATGACAGGACATTCTCATACTGATAATGGTAAAGGAAAAGAATTTGGATTAGAAGTTATGCAACATATGAATGATGCATGTAAAAAATGGAAAGAAGCAGAAAATATTGATTATTCAGTATATGGTACACCAATAGAATCAACAACATATAAATTTGCAAAATGTTTAAAGAAAAGATTTGGAACTGTAAAAGGAATTACAGACAGAGGATATGTAACAAATTCATATCATATACCTGTATTTGAAGAAATAGATGCTTTCTCTAAACTAAAATTAGAAAGTGAATTCCAAAGATTAAGTCCTGGTGGAGCTATATCATATGTAGAAACACCAAACTTACAAAACAACTTAGATGCAGTAATCGAATTAATTAAATTTATATATGAAAATATCATGTATGCAGAATTAAATACAAAATCAGATTATTGTCAAGAATGTGGATATGATGGAGAAATTTTAATTGATGATAATTTAGAATGGTATTGTCCAAATTGTGGAAATAGAAATCATGACACATTAAATGTAGCAAGAAGAACATGTGGTTATATTGGAAGTAATTTCTGGAACAAAGGAAGAACACAAGAAATAAAAGAAAGAGTTTTACATATAGATAATAAAGATGCTTAAAACAATAACATCTAAATGTTAGGAGAGATTACATATGAGATATAATAAAATCAGAAAAATGGATATTTCTAATGGACCAGGAGTAAGAGTTTCAATTTTTACTCAAGGCTGTGCATTCAATTGTAAAAATTGTTTTAATCCAGAAACTCATGATTTTACATTAGGTAATGAATTTACTAAAGAGACAGCAGATAAAATTATGGATTTGTGTGATAAAGATTATATAGAAGGTTTATCAATCTTGGGCGGAGAACCTATGCATCCTAAAAATATAGAAGGAACTACAAAACTTGCAAAAGCCTTTAAAGAAAAATATCCAAATAAAAGCCTTTGGGTATGGTCAGGATTTAATTTTGAAAAAGATTTAAAAGATAAAGAAGTAATGAAGTATGTAGATGTTTTAGTTGATGGACAATATGTAGATGCACTTCGAAATCCGACTTTAAAATGGAAAGGCTCATCAAATCAAAGAGTTATAGATGTTAAGGCAAGTGAAAAAGGCTCAGAAACAATATTATTTGACTAAAGAAAAAAGAAGTTGTTTTTCTCTATAGAAACAACTTCTTTAATCAAAAAAAGGAGAATTATTGTATGAAAGTTATTAAAAGAGATGGAAGAGCAGTTGATTATGATAGACAAAAAATAGAAATAGCAATAGGAAAGGCAAACAATGAAGTGCCAACTAAAGAAAGAGCAAGTAAAGAAGAAATAAAAAGTATAATAGAATATATTGAGTCATTATCTAAGAAAAGAATGCTTGTTGAAGATATACAAGATATAATAGAACAAAAACTAATGGAACTAAATAAATATGCATTAGCTAAAGAATATATTGTGTATCGTTATACAAGAGCTTTAGTTAGAAAAGCTAACACTACTGATGAATCAATTTTAGGATTGATTAGAAATGAAAATAAAGAACTTGCAGAAGAAAACTCTAATAAGAATACAATGCTTGCATCTACTCAAAGAGATTATATAGCAGGAGAAGTTTCAAGAGATTTAACAAAAAGAATGCTTCTTCCTGAGAAGATATCTAAAGCACATGAAGACGGTATTTTACATTTCCATGATGCAGATTATTTTGTACAGCCAATCTTTAATTGTTGCTTAATTAATATTTCGGATATGTTAGACAATGGAACAGTTATGAATGGTAAAATGATTGAATCGCCTAAAAGTTTTCAAGTTGCATGTATAGTTGCAACACAAATTATTTCTGTTGTTGCAAGTAACCAATATGGTGGTCAATCAGTTGATATGATTCATTTTGGAAAATATTTAAGAAAAAGTTATGATAAATTTAAAAAAGAAATAGAAGCTGAATATAAAGATAAGTTAGATGAAAAAACAATTGAAGATTTAGTACAAATTAGATTAAAAGCAGAACTTAAAGCAGGTGTACAAACTATTCAATATCAAATAAATACCTTAATGACAACTAATGGTCAAGCACCATTTGTAACATTATTTTTACATTTAGAAAAAGATGATCCATATATAAAAGAAAATGCTATGATAATTGAAGAAATTTTAAGACAAAGATATGAAGGAATAAAAAACGAAGCAGGTGTTTATATTACACCAGCATTTCCAAAGTTAGTTTATGTTTTAGATGAATTTAACAACTTAACAGGGGGAGAATATGATTATTTAACAAAACTTGCTGTTAAATGTTCTGCAAAAAGAATGTATCCTGATTATATTTCTGCAAAGAAAATGAGAGAAAACTATGAAGGAAATGTATTTAGTCCTATGGGATGTAGAAGTTTCTTATCTCCTTGGAAAGATGAAAATGGAAATTATAAATTTGAAGGAAGATTCAATCAAGGTGTGGTAAGTATAAATTTACCACAAATAGGAATTGTTGCAGATGGTAATGAAGAAGAATTTTGGAAATTATTTGATGAAAGACTAGAACTTTGTAAAGAAGCTCTAATGTGTAGACATTATGCTTTACTTGGCACTAAATCAGATACAAGCCCAATTCATTGGCAATATGGAGCAATTGCACGTCTTAAAAAAGGAGAAACTATAGATAAATTACTTTATGGAGGATATTCTACATTATCACTTGGTTATATCGGAATATATGAAGTAACAAAATTAGTAAAAGGTGTATCTCATACAACAGAAGAGGGACACGAATTTGCAATAAAAGTTATGAAACATATGAAAGATAAAGTAAATGAATGGAAAAAAGAAACTAATTTAGGATTTGCATTATACGGAACACCAGCAGAAAGCTTATGTTACAGATTTGCAAGAATAGATAAAGAAAGATTTGGGACAATAAAAGACATAACAGACAAAGGATATTATACAAATTCTTATCATGTAGATGTTAGAGAAAAGATAGATGCATTCGAAAAATTATCATTTGAAAGTGAATTTCAAGGAATTTCAACAGGAGGATGTATTTCATATATTGAAATACCAAATATGAATAAAAATATTGAAGCTTTAGAAACGGTTGTAAAATTCATCTATGATAATATACAATATGCAGAATTTAATACTAAATCTGATTATTGCCATGAGTGTGGATTTGATGGAGAAATAATAATTAATAAAGATAATGAATGGGAATGTCCAAATTGTGGTAATAAAGACCACAAAAAACTTACAGTTGTAAGAAGAACTTGCGGCTACTTAGGAGAGAACTTCTGGAATGTTGGTAAAACAAAAGAGATAAAACAAAGAGTTATGCATTTGTAAAATTTAATAAATAAAAATAGGACTATGATTTATAGTCCTATTTTGCACTTAAAAATCTATTTAATAATTGTTCTCTACATTTATTTTCAAAATCATCATTTAAAGGTTCTAAAGCTATATCTTCATTATATTTCCTATCTAAACAATATTTTATAATGTAATCTGTAAGTTCAGGATTTTTAGAAAGAAGAGGACCATGTAAATAAGTTGCTATAACATTTTGCTTCATAAATCCTTCTTTAGTATCTCCAAATTTGTTACCATTACCATAAAGAACATCTCCCAAAGGAGTATCTATATTAAATGTTTGTCCACCATGATTTTCAAAGCCTATTATTTTAGTTTCTTTGTCATTTAATTTAGTATTTATTACAATATTTCCAATACATCTTTTTTGTCTATCTTGAATTGCTTCTGTATAATAATCAAATATTTCTAAACCAGGAATAATATTTCCATCGGCTGATTTGTAGTATTTACCAAATAATTGATAAGAACCACAAATAAGTAAGAAAAACACGCCGTTTTTTACCGCTTCTTTTATATTATCTTTATACTTAATCAAATCTTCTGATAAAATACCTTGTTCTTGATCAGCACCACCGCCAGAAAATACTAAATCAAATTTAGTAAAATCAGGTGCATCATCTCCGATAGAATAAGGGGTAATACTTGCTTTAATTCCGCGTTTTTCTAATCTATATTTTAATACTTGAATATTTCCAAAATCACCATATAGTTCTAATATATCTGGATATAAATATAATATTTCTAATTCTTTCATAAATTAATTCCTCCAATTGGTTAAATGGGGACGGGGATGAGTTAACCATTTTTGAATGGCTAAAGTGTATCCGTCCCTGTTTAGCCATTTTATAGTCCAAGTGCTTTTCTTGTTGGTTGAAGTGAAGTGTAGTTTGCTATTACATATTTTTTAGTATTTGTTTTATATAAACTATCTACAGCTTCATGTAGGTTTAAATATGCTTCAATTTTTGATTCATTAAAACCAGAAGTTTTTATTCTGATTGCAATATCATATGCTCTGGTTCCTGATGTTATAATTCTTTTTACATTATTTAAGTTATCAAAATTAATATCCCAAATCCAAGATACATCTAATCCGTCTGCTAAATTATCATTTAAAACAAATAATAGTTCTTTTTCATCATTATCTTCATTCAATATTCTTAAAGAAACATTACATCCAGTTGGATTTTTTGCTAAGTTTATAATTGTTGGAATATCTCTAATTGTTACTTCTTCAAGTCTTCCGTTATTTAAAACAAATTTTGATAAAGATTCTTTAATATAACTAGTTTCGATATTATATAAGCTTACACAAGATATAACTGCAACAAAATTATATATATTATAAATACTATTAAATCTTGTTTTATAAGTAATATCACCAATTTTAAAAGTTCTATTTTCTAAATCAACATCTGTTGCTAATTTATAAATTTCATTATTTCCATAATCACAATTAGGACATTTGAATTTTCCTATATGAGAGT
The DNA here is from genome assembly GCA_946411515.1 of uncultured Clostridium sp. GTDB lineage: Bacteria > Bacillota > Clostridia > TANB77 > CAG-508 > CAG-269. Next base: position 75,136 of record CAMKEH010000001.1, on the reverse strand, counting down.
ATTGATAATATTCATATTCAATACGAGTATTACAAAATGGACAGAATTTTCCTTCGCCAGCTTCTTTAATATTCTTAGTTGCAAATTTATATTTATCAACACTAAAGTAATAAACATTTTTATTATCAGGATTTGCTTTTCCTAGTCTTGCTACATTTGGATCATCATTATTTAATACTAAATTACCAGTATATGTTTTTAAAAATTCATCAATTCTTAAAATTAGAGATTCAACTTCACCATTTCTATCTAGTTGATCACGAAAGAAATCTAAGACAACCAATGTATCTAATCTAAAATCTTTAAATATAACAGGGACATAACCTTCATCAACTTCAAAGACTAGAAAGTCTGCTTTTATTTTTCCAGTTAAAGTACAGTTTTTAAGCAATGTAGAAAGTATACCTGTTTCCATATTATTTCCTTCGATATTACTAATTACTTTTTTATCTGCAGTTTTTAAGGTGTATCCAATTGCATTATTTGTCATAGTTTTACCATTTGTTGCAGTTACTGCAATTACAGGGCAGTCTACTTTAAAGTATTTAAAAATATTTCTATTCCAATCATAAGCGACTTTACCTAATAAATTTCCACCATTTTTTCCCAAGATTTTTAGTCCTATATAAAATAATTTCATAATTAATACAATAAAAAAGTTCTTCATTTATTTTCTCCATTTATTTTAATTTGAGCCTATTATATCACAATAAGAGTTATTTAAACAATAAAACTATAAATATTTTAAAAATTTGATTTTAAAAGTAAAATATAGTAAAATTTTAAAGCAAGGAGAGATAGTATGAAATATATAAAAAAAGAAAAATTAGATAAAATTAAATTAGATAAAAATAATATGTATGTCGTAATAGATTTTGATAAAACAATAACAGATATTGATAGTCAAGATTCTTGGGATGCAACAGGAATAAATTTAAGCAAAGAATTTAAGAAAGATATAGATGACTTATATAAAAAATATATGCCAGTAGAAATAAATTATAAATTGCCTTATGAAGAAAAATATAAAGCCATGGAAACATGGTATAATGACTGTATGAACTTGTATTATATTTATAGCTTAACAAAAGAAAAATTAGAAGAATCTGTAATAAAAAGCAAATTAAAATTTAGAAAAGGTGCTAAAGAGTTTTTAAAGAATATGCATGAAAGTAATGTTCCTATAATTATTATTTCAGCAGGGATTGGAAATACAATAGAATTATTTTTAGAGAAAAATAACTCGTTATATAAAAATATGTATATTATTAGTAATTTTATAAAATTTGATAAAAACGGAAATATGGAAAAATTCAAGGAAGAGATTATTCATTCAATGAATAAAAATTTAAAACATGACTTACCAAAATTTTTTAAAGAAGAAATAGGAAAAAGAAAGTATAGTTTATTATTAGGAGATGTATTAGAAGATTTAAAAATGATACCAGAAGAACAAATAATAAATACTATAACAGTAAATTTCTTAAATGAAAAGATTGAAGAAAATTTAGAAAAAAGTAAAGAAAATTTTGATATTGTTTTAACAGGAGAAGATGGATGTTTTGAAACAGTTCAAAGAATTGTTTTTAAATAGAAAATAGTAATTAAAAAAGCCACTAAAGTGTAATTAGTGGCTTTTTTTAAGGCTCTTCAATTAAATCTTTCCAATATTTTTTAGGCATATGATTTAGCTGACATTTGTAGTTTTTTCTTTCTTTAATAGCAATAGTTTTAAAAAATATTTTCCATAGATCTTGATATGTTTTCTCATATTCTGAGATTTTAGGAATTTTGATATCTTTGCTATCAATAATTTTATATTCTTTGGTATTATATATAAAACATATTTCTCTATTTTTATCATGAATTATAAAATTCATAGAAGGCAGTCTTTTTATAAAGTGATTTCCTAAGGTTTCTATTATATTAGTATCTGGATGAACAAATGCATAACATAGATTTTCTCCAATTTCTTGAAAACGAAGCAAACCTCTTAATTTATCATATTCAGAAAGTGTTCTTTTTCTCATATTAATTGTTTGGAATACATATGAAGTAGTAAGGTTATTGTTTATTTTAGGACCAATATCAAATCCATCACATAAATATTTTAATATATAAATTTCTTTATCTTTTTTATCAGATAAGAATGCATAATAAGTGTTTCTTAAAGCATCATATCCAATATTTTTTTCAATTCCATCAAAAACTCTTTTAGATTTTTCAAAATCTGTTTCAACATAGATAGTTGTATCTAAAAAATTAGATACATAATTCTTTTCTTCATAAATCTTTTGTGGTAGTGTTTTTTGATAATAACTATCAAATACTATTGTTAAAAATCCTTGAAAAGTTCCATCATATAAATAAGTTTTGTTTATAAGCTTCCAGTTAGACATTTTATTTTATCCTCCTTTGTAGGTTGCAAGTTATCAAAAAGTGATAATTGCTTGAATTCTTTTGTAGGTAAACTATATCTTTCTTGATAAATAAGGTTTGTTTCAATAAATGTTTGATTAAATTTAAATACTTTATCAAAGTATGTTCCTTTGCAAGTAATAAAATATTTAGCTCTTTTTAATACAACTCCAAGTTTTTTTAAAGATTCAAAATCAAGTAAAAAACTTTGCCTTGCACGAATTATTTTTTTAGCTGATATAATACCAATTCCAGGAATTTTAAGTAATGTAAAATAATCAGCTGTATTTATTTCAACAGGAAATTTATCCATATTTCTAAGAGCCCAGTCACATTTAGGGTCTAAAATATTATTGAAGTTTGGATGAGTTTCATCTAATAATTCACTTGCTTTAAATCCATAAAATCTAAGTAACCAATCTGCTTGATATAATCTATTTTCACGAAGTAGAGGAGGAGATTTTAAAGCTGGTAGATTTTTATCATTATTAACACTTACATATGCAGAATAGTATACTCTTTTTAAATTTAATTTGTTATATAATCCTTCAGATAGTTTTAATATTTTTAAATCAGTTTCTGGAGTAGCACCAACGATTAGCTGAGTTGTTTGACCTGCAGGAACAAAAGAAGATTTAAACTTATTTTTATCTAATTTATTTTCTTTGATTCCCTTTGATATATAACTCATGGGGTCTAAAATATTTTGCTTTTCTTTTTGAGGTGCAAGAAGTTTTAAACTATCATTAGATGGTAGTTCTATATTTATACTCATTCTATCAACTAATTTTCCTAATTTATCAATTAGCTCTTTAGAACATCCGAGGAATTGTTTTACAATGAATATATCCATTAAAATTATATTCATCCCTTAGTATTGAAACAGTTTTTACTAACATTTCCATTGTATAATCAGGCGATTTTATTACAGCAGAACTTAAAAATAATCCTTCTATATAGTTTCTTTTATAAAAGTTTATTGTTAAATCTGCAACTTCATATGGAGTAAAAGTTGCACGTTTTACTGAATTTGAACATCTATTTATACAATATTTACAATCATATATACAGCAGTTACTAAATAATATTTTAAGTAATGAAATACAACGACCATCAGCTCCAAAGCTATGACATATACCAGAAGTTGCAGTTGCTCCTATACCATTAGTTCTATTTCTTCTAGAACTTCCACTTGAACTACAAGATGCATCATATTTGGCAGAGTCGGCAAGTATTTGTAATTTATCCATAATATCCATTTTCATCCCTCATAAAGACAAACATTTGTACTCATTATATCATAAAAATACAAAAAGTCAAATGTTTGTTTGTAAAAATATTTAATTATTTATTTTTTATTATTTAATTTATATCTGTATTTAAACTTACATTTTTTATGGATAAATTCAGAAAACTCTTTAGAATTGCCTATTGAAAAACAATTTTTATTTATAAGAAAGGCATGTGTTTTATCAATATAAAGATAGAAAAAAGAATCAGTTTCAAATATTCTATGTAGCTTATGATAAGTAACAACATAAGATTCTAGTTTGTTTTCTTCACGAAGTTTTAATTGTTTATCATAAAAATAAAATGTAAATTCTTGTTCATTTTTTATTTTATCACTGTTAAATTCTTTAGAAATTATGGAAGCAGGATGTAAAAACCTCCATAGAAAAAATCCTACAATTGCAAAACATACAATTATCGCTAAGTCAAATTTATGGAATTTAACTTGTACTATGACTAAAAATAAAAGTAGTCCTACAATTAATGCTGTAAATAAAGAATATCTAAAGCCATAAATTTTTTGATGGAATTGTAAGAATTCTTTATATATTTCTTCATTATATTTTGTTTTGTTTTTAAATAATATTTTCAAAATTACCACCATTTGAATTATAACAAATAATTTTGAAATAGTAAAACATATAATAAAAATCGGAATTACTTTATAAAAAGATAAAAGGCAAACGCAATTTTAAGCATTTGCCTTTACCTGTATTATCTTTCAACAGTGATTTCAAAAGCGTAGATGTCTTTGTGGATGTTTCCATCTAAATCCAATAATTCAACACAAACTGTCAAATTGTTTTTACCTATCTTATCAGGGATGCGTATTCCAGAAAAATAATAGGTTTGATCTTCGAAATAGATCGATTTAGGAATTAAACGTTTTGGCTTAGAATCGTTCCAAAAATAGGATACCTTTGAAACAATTACTTTGCAAAAATAAATCCGCAGATCAATTTTTTTTGCTCGTACATATTTTTTCTTTGAATTATAGATGGTAGTTTTTACAAATCCGGCATGTGAATAATTTTTACTGATAGAAAGACTCATATAATTTTACCTCCGTGTATTACTTAGAGGTGTTACCCTCTAAGATTTAGTTTTATCATCTTCTAAGGGTAACTTAAAAAACCACACTATTATTATACCAAAAATTTGGCTATATTTCAACAAAATAGCAAATGTTTTACATAATTATGATTGAATATCTATTTAAAATATGATATAACAATAAAAAAGAAAAGAGGTAAAGATGTTTTATACATATATGTTAAGGTGCAAAGATAATTCAATATATACAGGAATAACAGTAGATATAAAAAGAAGATTAAAAGAACATAAAGAAAAAGGTAAAAAATCTGCTAAATATACTTTAGTGCATAGTGCTGAAAAAATAGAAGCTGTGTGGGAAAGTGAAAATAAATCATTAGCATCTAAATTAGAATTTAATATAAAAAGATTAAAAAAATTCGAAAAAGAAGAACTTATAATAAATAAAGATTTAGGAAAATACTTAAAAGGTAAAATTGAAGTAGAAAATTATAAGTATGTAGAAAATTATTAGAAAGGAGAAATTTTTTTGAAAAAAATAATTCTAAAAATAGAAGGAATGACATGTAGTGCTTGTTCTAATGGTTTAGAAAAATATTTAAACAAGCAAGATGGAATAAAAAATGCAAGTGTAAATCTTGTTATGGCAAATGCATTAATTGAATATGACGAAGAAAAGCTAAATCAAAAACAGATAGATACTTTTGTAAAAAAAGCAGGGTTTAAAAGTCTAGGATTATATGATGAAAAACAAGAAGAAAATAAGAATAAAAATGAAAAGATAATATTTATAATATATGGAATACTTGCAATAATACTTATGTATATATCAATGGGACATATGATAGGACTTCCAATTATAGATTATTTAAATATGGAAATTAATCCTATAAATTATGGAATAGTACTTTTAGCTCTTACAATTTCATTTATAATATATGGATTTGATATAATTAAAAATGGTTATAAAAATTTAATTCATAAAACTCCTAATATGGATACATTAGTTTCAATTGGAGTAATTAGTAGTTTTATATATAGTGTCTATAGCTTGATAAATATAATAAAAGGAAATAATCAATTTGTACATGAACTTTATTTTGAATCAACAGCTATAGTTATATTTTTTGTTAAATTAGGCAGGTATATAGATGGAATAAGTAAAAACAAGACAAAAGAAGCAATTAAAAAACTAGTACAAATTACTCCAAGTAGTGCTGTTATAAAGGTAGATGGTATAGAAAGAAAAGTAACTATTGATGAAATAAATGTAGGTGATATTGTAATTAGTAGACCTGGAGAAAAAATAGCAGTAGATGGTAAGATAAAATATGGAAAAGCTCATTTAGATGAATCTTTCATAACAGGAGAAAGTAAGCCAGTAAATAAAATTATAGGAGAAAATGTTATAGCAGGAAGTATTAATTATGATGGATATTTAGAATATAAGGCAGAAAAGATAGGAAAAGAATCAACAATATCTAAAATAGTTAGATTAGTGCTAGAAGCAACAAATACTAAGTCTACAATTGAAAAAATAGCAGATAAGGTAAGTGGATATTTTGTACCCATAGTAATTATTATAGCTATAATTACATTTGCTATATATTTAATAATTGGAAAAGACGTAGGACAAGCTATAAATACTTTTGTTACAATATTAGTTGTTGCATGCCCATGTTCTTTAGGTCTTGCAACACCTCTTGCAATTATAGTAAGTGAGGGGGTATGTGCTAAAAAAGGAATACTTGTAAAGAAAAGCGAAATATTAGAAATAGCTAAAAATATAGATACTATTGTTTTTGATAAAACAGGAACACTTACCTTTGGTAATCTTAAAATATCAAAAATAATAAATTTTAGTAAAATAGAAGAAAAAGAATTATTACAGTTAGTTGGAAGTCTAGAGAGTAAATCAACACATCCAATAGCTAAGGCTTTTGAAAAATATTTAGAAGAAAATAAAATAGAAAAATTAGAAGTACAAGAATTTGAAAATATATCAGGACTTGGAATAATAGGAAAAGTAAATAATAAAAAATTAATACTTGGAAATTATAAGATTTTAGAAAAATTTAAAATTGATAATAACTATAAAGAACAAGAAATACTTTTGAGTAAAAAAGGAAATACTATAGTTTATGTAGCATACGAAAATGAAATTATTGGAATAATTGGAGTAAATGATATAGTAAGAAAAAATGTAAAAGAAGTAATTAAAAAATTAAATGGAAATAATATAAATACTATAATGTTAACAGGAGATAATGAAGAAACTGCTAAAATTATTGCAAATGAAATAGGAATAAAAGAAGTAATATCTAATGTGTTACCAGATAAGAAATTAGAAGTTATTAAAGATTTGAAAAGTAAAGGTAAAGTAATTGCAATGTGTGGAGATGGCATAAATGATAGTCCAGCGTTAACAATTAGTGATATAGGAATCAGTGTGAATTCTGGAACAGATATTGCAATTGATTCTTCAGATGTAATTTTAATTAAAAACGATTTAAGTAAAATTTTAGATTTAATTAACATTAGTAAAAAAACAATTAAAAACATAAAACAAAATCTATTTTGGGCATTTTTCTATAATAGTTTAATGATACCAATTGCTATTGGATTATTTAAATTTATTGGAATATCAATAAATCCAATGATTGCAAGTTTGGCAATGACATTAAGTAGTTTAACTGTTGTACTAAATGCTCTAAGATTAAAAAATATAAAATAAAGGAGAGAAAAATAATATGTTTGGAAAAAATAATATTACAAAAACAATAAATGTAGAAGGAATGAGTTGTATTCATTGTGCTAAAAAAGTAGAAAATGCTTTAAAAGAATTAAGAGAAGTTAAATCTGCAAAAGTATCTCTTGAAAATAAAAAAGTAGATATTACTTTAAAAGAAGAGTTAGATGATAAAATACTAAAAGATACAATTGAAGATTTAGGATATAAAGTTGTTTAAAATTTTTATTCAAGATTTAAATATATTATTATAAAATATAAATATATTTAAAATAAAAAAATAGGAGGAATGATTATGAAAAAGAATTTAGGAGTTTGTCCTGCAATATTTCCAATGCCTGTTTTAATGGTAGGGACATATGATAGTGAAGGAAAAGTAGATGTTATGAATGCTGCTTGGGGTATGATGCTTGATATGAAAAGAGTAGTTTTAAATTTAACTGAAACTCATAAGACTGTTAAAAATATTAAAGAAAAAGGCTTTTTTACAGTAGGGATTGCAGATGTTGACCATATAGTAGAAGCGGATTATTTAGGAATAGTATCTGGAAATAACGAACCAAATAAATTTGAAAAATCAGGACTTCATAGTAAAAAGTCAGAATTTGTTGATGCTCCAGTAATTGAAGAATTTCCAGTAACTATGGAATGTAAATTTATAGAATACCAAGATGATGATACTGGATGCGGAGTTATTGGAGAAATAGTAAATGTTATAGCTGATGAAAAAGTATTAAATGAAAATGGAAAAGTTGATGCTTCAAAAATAAATGCAATAATGTATGATCCATTTGCACATGGATATTATAAAGTTGGAGAAAAAGTAGGCCAAGCATTTAGTGATGGAAATAAGTTGAAATAAAATAATATCAAATGAAATAGAGGAGATAATAGATTGATACTTGTATATGTAGTAGTACTTGCAGGAATATTTGGAGCAATAGGACAATACTTAGATAAGCATTTAGTAAATTTAGGAATAAGTAGAAAAGATTACTTTTATTATATGTGTCTAACTATGATACCATTTTCGATTTTAATGGTAATTATAGAATATTATACTGGACAATTTAAATTTGAATTAAGTTTTATACCATTAATATTACTTTTAGTAGCAATGTTTTTAAGATATAAGAAACAACATACAATTGTAGGATGTTTAAAATATTTAAATCCATACGAAGATTCAGCATATCTTACATTAAGTATTATAATTGCATTTATAATAGATGTAATTTTAGGAATTGAAAATTTAGGATTGATATCAGTTTTATCAGTATTATTAACTGTTATTGGTGTATTTATTATAGCAAATTCTAAATTAAAAATTAAAAATTTACAAAAAGACTTATTAATAAGAATTTTAACATCTCTATTAATGAGCTATGTAACACATTTTATGTTGCAATATTGGTCTAATGCTGTTTTCTTGCTAATATTAAATTTAGTTTTAACTATTATATTTTCTAAAGAGTATAACTTCAATTATCATAAGGAACATAAAAAAATTATTAAATTTGTATTACTACAGCAGATATTTGGATTTGGCTCATTATATTTAAGCAACTATCTGTCTTCAAATTCTGTAACATTAAGCTCTTATGTTAGGCCAACATCAATAATAGCTGTTGTAATAATATCAATGTTTTTTAAAGATAAACAGAAAAAACCTACACTAAAACAAATTTTAGGTATTGTATTAGTTGTTATAGGTATATGTTTGATACATAAATAAAAGGGAGAACTTAAATAAGGACAAAATTGTTCTTTATTTGGTTCTTCCTTATTTTATTGGTGTTTTGATAGCTTCATCTAGTAAATGTTATGAGAGTTGGAGATATTGATTATATTTCATTAACTGATTTGGCAAGATATAAAAATCCTTTAACTCTAGGAGATGTTATTATTAAATGGATGAGTAATAAAAGTTCTTTTGATTTTTATTGCTTGTGGGAAGAACTTTCAAATGCGAATTTTAAACTAGCGGAATCCTGCGAGTTTAAAAATTCTTCTTTTATTTTAGAAATTATACCCAAAATAGTTGATTTTCTGAAAAATATGATATAATTAAACATATTATGACATAGATTATTTAATATAGTAATAAATATAAAAATATATTAGTATGAATTAGTAGAGGTGAATATGAAAAATATTGCAATATTTGGAAGTGCTCGTTCAGGAAAATCAACACTTTCAATAATGATTTCAAAAAGATTTCCAAGTTACCATATTATTTGTGGAGATGATATAAGAGATAGTTTTAAAGAAGTTTTGCCTAACAATAATATTAATAGTAACGGTGGAGCTGGTATGATAGAAGATTTTCCCAAATTTCTTTCTTGTTTATTTTATAAAAATATAGAAAGAAATAAAGGAAATTTCAACTACATTGTTGAAACTCCTGATATACCTCCGATAAAGGCAAAAGAATTGTTTGATAAAGATGATACAATTATACTTTTTTTGGGAACTCCTAGACAGACAATAGAAGAACATTTTTGTGAAATAAGGAAATATGAAAATGAAAGAGATTTTACATATGGAAGAAGTGATGAAGAAATATTATATCATTGTAAATATTGGATTCCAAAAAGTAAAGAACATCAAGAAGAATGTGAAAGATTAAATATTTGGTATGTTGATACATCTTTTAACAGAGAAAAGGTTTTAAATGATACTATTAAAATAATAGAAAAAAAGATTTTTGGATAATTATAATTTTAGAAAAGCAAATAGATAAAGAATGGAGAAGATAAATTATGAAATTATATGTAGTAAGACATGGAAGAACGGATTCTAATGATAAGAAAATTTTTAATGGTAGATACGATGAAGATATAAATAATATAGGCATAAATCAAGCTGAAATTGCAAGAGATAAATTAGCAAATTATGATATAGATTTAATAATATCTTCTCCAATGAAGAGAACATTACATACTGCTCAGATAATTAATACTAAAAATATAGATCTAATATTAGATGAGCACTTTATTGAAAGAGATATGGGAGAATTAACTTTAAAAAATGTTGAAGACAAAGATCGTAAAGAATATTGGAAATATAACAAAAGTAAATATGAAGGATTAGAAAGCATATCTGAAGTACAAAATAGAGTTTTTGAAGGATTAGATAATATAAAAAATAAATATTATGATAAAAATATATTAATTGTAACACATGCTGCTATTACACAAATGATAAAAATCTACTGTGAAAATATTCAAATTGATGACAATATATCAAAAGTAAAAAGCCAAGAAAACTGTGAAATAAAAGAATATGAGTTATAGGGAGTATCATATGGAAATTTAAGTGAATTTAAAGAATTTAATATACGACCTAAAACAGAATAACAATTATCTGAAGTATTTGAAAGATTCAAAAAAGTTCAATGGAAGATCAAAGATAGGAATTTATATTTAAAAAGAGGAAAATTATGGAGCAAAAAATTGGAAAAAATGCTAAACTTTTAATTGTTAGTGATTTGTTTTATTCACTAACATCAATATTTAGTGAAACGTTTTTAGTAGCATATTTTTTAAATGTAACAAATGAAAGTCTTAGTAAGATTGCAATATATTATATAATTTTATATTCTTTACTTAGTCTTGGAAATGTACTAATGGGTAGTATTATAAAAAAATATCCATCAAAAGCAAAAAGTATTATGTGTATAGGAATGATAGTTAAGGCATTATTTATTTTATCAATAGTAATATTATCAGATAAAATATCTAATTGTTACATTTGGATAGGCATATTCTATGCCATTAGTGAAAGCTTGTATTGGTGTTCGCATGAACTAATATACATTGATGTTACTAATAATAAAAATAGAAAAAGCTATATGACTATTAAAAAAATATTAAGTAAAATAATAAATATTATATTTCCAATAATTTTAGGAACTTCGATAGAACTATATTCTTTTACAAAAATCGCAATATATGTTTTTGTATTGACTGTTATACAAATAATTGTAGCTTTATTAATAAAAACAGATATTCAAAATAATAAAAAAAGTACATATAATTTAAGAAACTTTTTTAAATATATAAAGAATAACAAATTAGAAAAAATTAAAGCTTACAATTTATCAGCTATTGCATATGGAATTGTAGAAAGCTCAATTAGTACATTAATAGTAATAATTACAATTATGACATTTAAAACATCATTTAATTTAGGTGTACTGACAACAATATTTAATATTTTTGCAATGATATCTTTAATTATATATAATAAATTCTATAATAAGAATACTGCAAAAAGAATTCTTGGACTTTGCTCTGTTATTATGGTATTAGGAGTATTTGGCTTATTAATTGATATAAATAGAATTACTTTAATAATTTATAACTTTTGTTATATAACTACATTTTGTATATTTGATGCAATATACAATACTAGAAAGGGAGACTTAGTAAAAGAATGTAAAATAGAAGATTTTAGAGAAGAATATATTGGTTATACATCTATAGGTATTGGGATAGGAAGAGTAATTGGATACCTTTTGATGCTTTTAGTATCTTTTGCTAATAACATTGTATGGTTCAAAGCCTTACTAGCAATTGTTACTTTATTTGCGCCAGTGTATTGCTATTTAAATGTTAAGTCATTAAAAGAATAATTATGATTGTCAATAGTTTTAATAATGAAGCAAATAATATTTTGTAAAAACGTATAAATGTAAATGAAAAGAAAAAATATAATCCTATTAAATTAATACAAAATCGTTGATTTTTTAAAAATATGATATAATTAAACAAAATTTAGTGAAGAATTAAAAAAGGGTGAACTAATATGAGAATAGGAATAGATGTAGATAATGTATTATCTAACTTTAATGATGAATTATTAAAAGAATTTCTAAATCACGATAAAGAATTAAGAAATTCAGGAATTGTAAATAAAGATGCATATATAACAAGAGGAATGTTTGATTGGTCAAAAGAAGAACAAGATGATTTTTATTATAACAATATAGAAAGAATAGTAAAAAAACTAGATGTTATTGAAAAAGCTCCTGAATACATTAAAAAATTAAGAGAATTAGGACATGAAATATATATAGTAACTGGTAGAGATAATGGAGAATATTCTGATCCATATAAAATGACAGCTGATTGGTTACAAGAACATAATATAGAATATGATAAATTATTACTTACAAATGCTTATAACTCACCAGAAAAAGCAAAAATTTGTATAGATAATAATATTAGTATTATGATAGATGATTCTACAAGAATTTCTCAAGAAGTTGACAAGGTAGGTATTAAGGCTTTATTAATGGATACTCCATACAATAGACAATTTAATGACTTGACAAGAGTTCATAATTGGAAAGAAATATATGAATTCATTATTAATTACAAAAAAGAAAAAATAAATGTAATACTAGATACAGATACATATAACGAATGTGATGATCAATTTGCACTAGCATATATGTTAAAAAGTCAGGATGTATTTAATATTGAAGCAATTACTACAGCTCCATTTTCTCATAGAAGAAATAATGTATCTATAGAAGAGGGGCAAGAGCAAAGTTATAATGAAGTATTAAAAATATGTAAATGGTTAGATTTTGATACAAATAATAGAGTGTTTAAAGGCTCTAGAAATTATATTTGTAATGGTTACAATGAAGATAATGATGCAGTAAACAAAATAATTGAAATTTCATTAAAAAACGATAAGACTTATATTATGGCAATAGGAGCAATAACTAATATAGCACTTGCAATAAAAAAAGAGCCTAAAATTATTGATAAAATTGAAGTTATATGGCTTGGTGGAAATGAATTAGGATATAAAGATAATCAAGAATTTAATTTTAGACAAGATGTAGATGCAGTAAGAATAGTATTTAATTCAAAAGTTAAACTAACAATATTGCCATGTAAAGATGTTATTTCTAAATTAAGAATAGATATAAATACCTTAAAAGAAAGTATAGGTAATAAATCAGAACTATGTGACTATCTAACAGATAGATTCTATAATGATGGTTATCATGGTTTGCAAGAAGAAAGAGTAATTTGGGATATATCTGTAATTGCATATATGATAAATAAAAGTTGGTTTAAAAGTAGTGAAATAAGTTGTCCAAACATTAAAGATGATACATCTTATGAATCAACAGCTGATAATCATAAAATTACAATGGTAAATCATATTGATGTAAGCAAAGTTTATAACGATTTGTTTAAGAAATTAGGAGAATAAAGTTTATGGAAATAACAAATAAAGAAACAAAAATAATTTCAAAAAACAAAAATAATAATGGAATTATTATTGCAGGATTTGGAGCGATAGGAAAGACGACTCTTGGTAATAAATATAATAATATTATAGATTTAGAATCTGGTTATTATAGGTGGGATAATACAGGATTTGAACATATACCTTATGAACAAAGAAAAGGAAAAAAATTAAGACCAGAAAATAAAGAATGGCCTATCAATTATCATAAAGCAGTTGTAGAAGCAAGAAAAAAATATGATGTAATACTAACATCAATGCATTGGCATTTATTAGACTTCCTTGAAGAGAATCAAATTGATTATTATTTAGCATACCCTACACTAGATAGTGAGAAAATTCTTGAAGAAAGATGTTATTTAAGAGGAAATAATAAAGTTTTTACAGAGAAACTCAAAAAAAATTTACATGATTGGAACGCCAAAATAGAAAAATACCATCCTAAAAAATTACTAATTATAAATAAAAACGAATTTTTGGAAGATGTATTAAAAAAAGAAAAATTAATTGTTTAAGGAGATAAAAAATGAAATTAGAAGATATAAATTTAGATAATATAAAAGTAGTAATATTTGATTTTGATGAAACGCTTGCAATACATAAAGATAAAGACTTTGTAAAACATAGAAATGAAAGTGAGGAGAAAAGATTAGGATATTACTTAAATGCGTATAAAAATCCAGATATGTTTTTTGAAACTATTGAACCATGTGTAAAATCAGAAATATTATATAATTTTACTAAAAAATTAAGAACTAAAAATATTAAAATGTATTGTTTGTCAGGAATGAAGTTTTCATTTCATTTAAAAGCAAAACAAAGTTTCATTAATAAACATTATGGAGATGATATTGAAATTTTATCAACAACAACACAAGAATCAAAGCTAGATGGTACAAAGATTATTCAAATGGTTAATAATTGTAATCTTGATGAGATTATATTCATAGATGATAACAAAGATACTATTGAATATTTAAATAATAATGGTATACGAACTATTGATGTAAATGATATAAAGTAGGTAGAAAGCATGTATTTTAATTATTGTAATAGTTTAAGATATAAAGATAAAATAGAAAAATTGTATTTAAGTGCATTTCCAAAAGAAGAAAGATTTCCTTTTTGGATTTTAGAAGAATGTTCAAAAGAAGATAATTCGGATTTGTGTGCAATACTTGATAATGACAAATTTATTGCTATGTGTTATATAGTTAATTGTGATGATGCACATTACCTTATGTATTTGGCAGTAGAATCTGAATTAAGAAATAAAAATTATGGATCTAAAATATTAAAAGAGTTAAAACAAAAATATAAAACTTTGTTTTTGTCAATCGATATGGCAATAGATGAAATTAGTATAAAAAGAAAAAATTTCTATTTAAGAAATGGTTTTTATGATACAAACAAATACTATGAAGATACTGGAGTATGGTATGAAGTATTATGTACTAATAAAGAATATGAAATAACTGATTCTATTATGCAAAAAAGGTATACAAATATGACAGCTGATTCACAACTATCAAATGTAATTTCAAATACCTTCAATGTTAATATAATTAATTTAAAAGAAAAACGAAATATAAATAGAGGAGAATAAGATTTATGATACCATCGAATAAAGAGGTACAAAATATATTAGAAAACGCAAGAAAGCACACTGAAGAAGATAAATGGATAGACCATTGTATTTATGTTGGGGATACTGGAGCTAAAATTGCAGAAGCATTGGTTGAAAAAGGTTATAATGTAGATCCTGAAAAAACAAGAATTTTAGGTTATGTGCATGATATAGGCAAAATGATAGAATTACCATATGGACATGAAATAAATGGATATAACTATATGAAAGAACAAGGTTATGATGAAGACTATTGCAATATATGTATAACTCATTCATATCTAAATAATGATATTAATTGTGTTGCAGGAGGAGTCAAGAATCCAGAAGAAGAACCATTTATATCAGAATTTGTAAAAAAACATAAATATTCTATCGAAGAAAAAATAATTAATTTATGTGATTTGATGTGCCCGCCAGGAGGAAAAGTATACACGATAGATAAAAGATTAATTGATTTAATTTTAAGAAAAGGAGCACATGCAAACACACAATATCATGTAAAAGAAACATATAAATTAAAAGCATATTTTGATAATTTATTAGGTTATAATCTTTATGATTTATTTCCTGAAATAAAAGATAATTTATAATATGAACGATAATTATTTTGATGAATTCCTATTACAAGCAATTATAAATAAAAAATATTTATCACAAAAACAGTTAGAATATTTGAATAAATAATATATTAATTTTGATTGGAATATAACTAAAATTGAACAAAAAATACAAATAAATTTAAAAATAGGGGGTATATATGTTTAAGAATTTAACAAAAAATGAAAAAGAGGAAAGATTTGAAGGATTAATAAAATATGCAGAAAAAATAGAAAATGATATATTAAAAAGAGTATGTATAGAAATATTAAATGATTATAAAGAAGAATTATTTTGTAGAGGAGCAGGACATGACGGTATAGAAATGAATAGATATAACAGAACTCATCAATGCTTTGATGGTGGATTGTTAGATCATTTATATAATGTTACAAGAAATGCTTATAATATAGGAATAAACTACAAAGAAGAAATTGATATGGACTTAGTTATTTTTGGAGCAATATTACACGATATTGGAAAAACAAAAATATTTGATAAATGGAACGAAAGTAGTGAAGTTAAATCAAATCTTAATTATAAATATTTATTAGTAGATCATGTTTACATTGGCGAAAAAATAGTTGAAGAATATTTAGATAGAGAAAATATTTCAGAAAAATTCAAATATCAAGCTCTACATATAATTGCAACACATATGGATACTTTAAACAAGCATATGGCAGAAGCATATATAGTTAGTTATGCAGACTCAATAGATGCTGATGTAGAAAATATAATTAGTTATCCAAGAAATACAATTAATCCACTATATAATAAATACTATTATAAAAGTGAAAATCAAAATAAATAGTTTTTAGATTTATTATAGAAAGAAGTTATTATTAAAATGAAAAGAGATAAATTTATAAATTACGCACATAGAGGTGCATCTAGTTATGCTCCTGAAAATACTATGTCAGCTTTTAGAAAAGCAATAGAACTAGGAGCAAATGGAATTGAATTAGATTTACAAAAAACTAAGGACAACAAAATCGTTATTTTCCATGATGATTTTATTGATAATAAATCAAATGGAAAAGGAAGAATAGAAGAGTATACATATCAAGAATTATATAATTTTACTAATTGGAAATTGAAATAGTTATATGAAGGGATTATTTTATGAATATATATGTTATAAGACATGGAAGAACAAACAATAATGATTTAGGACTCTTTAATGGAAGAACAGATGAAGATATAAATGAAACAGGAATCGAGCAAGCTCAAAAGGTAAAAGATAAACTAAATAACATTAATATAGAGCTAATAATATGTTCTCCAATGAAAAGAGCAAGACATACAGCAGAAATTATAAATAGAAATAACATTCCAATAATTTATGATGATAGATTGATAGAAAGAGATACAGGAGAAATAACATTAAAACCATATCAAATGGTAGATAGAGAAAAGTATTGGAATTTCTATTCTACAAAATACAAAAATGTTGAAACAGTGGATGAGTTATTAAAAAGAGTTTATTCTTCGCTTGATGATATAATTAAAAATTATAAAGATAAAAATATTTTAATAGTTACACACAATGGAGTAGCAAGAGCAATATATACATATTTTAATGGAATGCCAAAAGATGGCAAGATATGGAAATTAGGAACACAAAAAAATTGTGAAATAAAAAAATATAGTTTTTATGAAGAATTTAAAGAGAAAAAATGAAAGAATATTTTTACAAAAAAGAATACAAGTATATGTACTTATCAAGAATATCATATGATTTTGCTAATGCATTAATTGAAATGTTTGGAACAGTAATGCTATATAAAGCAGGAATACCAATATGGTTAATTTTATTGATATATGGATTAAGATTTGGAATAACAGGATTTACTACGCCATTATTTATTAGTATATCTTCAAAATTAGGAATTGCAAAATGTATACTAATTTCAAATATATTTAGTATTATAACTGCATACTTTATGTTAGATAGTAGTAATCTTTATAGAAATATAATAATCTTTATATTAGCAATGGGACTGATGGGAATATCAAATCCAGCTTCAGATGCTTTATCAAGTAGATATGTAGATACAGAACATAGGGGAAGAGTTAATAGTTTTAAAATGCTATGTAAAATATTTTCACAGGTATTAGCTACATGTTTAGTAGCGTGGGGAGTTATAACAGACAATAATATGGTTTTATTTTCACTAATAGCAATATTATTCTTTTTACAATATCTATTTATTAAAAAAATAGATTATAAAGTAGAAAATAAAACAAGCGCGTTTAAAGAATCAATGAAATATATTTTAAAGAGTAAAAGTAAGTATAAAATTATATATGCATTAAGGACAAGCCACATTATAGAAAGACAATTTGTACCATTATACTTATTTATAGCATTAAAAGATTTTTATACTTTCTCATCAATAATGGGAATATCGTTAATATTGCAAATTATAACAATAATATTAATAGGAAAATATTCTGATAAAAATATATCTAAGGCAAATAATTTAGTCACAATTATAAAAGCAATAATATCAGGAGTATTTTTAGTTACTAAAAATAAAATTGTAGTATCAATTAATAAAATGTTAAATGATAATTTTGAAAAAGTATATGAAACATCAATACAAACATCAATACAGAATATAATAAAGGAATCTAAAGAAAATAATGAATTATTATCTTCAGTAGGACAAATGAGCTTATGCTTTACAGAATTAGTTGTATTTGCAATTTTAGCTTTATTAAGTAGTTTTATTGGTGAAAAAATATTTATTATAATATTCTTATTATCTATAATTTCTACTTTGTTGATAAATATTTATATAAAAAAAGAAGGGAAAAATATATAAATGAAAAGAAATAATATAGTTGATAAAATACAAGAAAGAGATTTAAAACAATTATGGGAAATAGACAGAGAAGTCCTTAACAATAAAGCAGAATATGAAGAAATTGAAAAAAACTATAAAGAATTAAAAGAGAACAAAGATATATATGCTTTAGGATATTATATAGAAGATAATTTGGTAGGAGCAATGATGTTATACATAATTACATTACCATCTGGTAGAGAAGCAACCATATGGGATTTGGCGGTAAAAGAAGAATGTAGAAGAATGGGAATAGCAACTAAACTGATGAATAAAGCAGAAGAAATAGCAAGAAGTTATGATGATATATCAAGAATATGGTTATTTAGTGGATTTCACAGAACTGGCGCACATGAGTTATATAGAAAATTAGAATACGATGAAAATAGAGATAAAGCATTTATAAAAGTGATTAAAAAATAATTTATTTACTTCATCAAAATTTTCTATTATTTAATACCTTAGTGCTATCTAGATTAAATAAAGAAAAAAGGTTAAAATTAGAAAGAAATGAGGAAAAAACAGAAAATGTATGATTATGTATTACAATATGGGTTTGATAACAAATCTTCTATGAGAATTCAAGAAATAAAAGATTATTTAAAAGCTAATGGGATTGAAGATAGAGAAAGAAAATGGCTACCACATGTAACAATAGATTTATATGATTGTAAGAATGAAAAAGAGTTTCTTTCTAAATTAGATTTAATTGTGAAAGATATAAAACAATTTGATATAGGTTTTAGAAAACTAAATAGTTTTTATGATGAAACGTTATATATAGAACCACATAATAAAGAAATATTGCTAGATTTGAAACAATTATTTAATGAAAAATTAGATATTTATATGCAGGATAAAAGAAGAACAAGAAAATATATGCCACACGCAACATTATGTACAAGTGACTGCTTAGATAAATCAATTAAATTAGCAAATGATAAATTTGTACCATTTGTTGCAAAAGTTAAATATATATGGGTATATAATTCTGATATGGTACTTATAAAAGAATATAAATTAAGTAATTACTAAAATTATTAGAATATTAAAAAGCATAAACTTTAAAGGAGAAAAACATGAAAGTAACATTTATAGGAACAGGAACGATGTCATCAATAGAAAGAGGCAATACTAGTGTATTAGTTGATGATATATTATTTGATATAGGAATGGGAACTGTTAAACAATTACAAAGAATGAAAATATATACAACAGCTGTAAAATATATCTGTATATCTCATTATCATTCTGACCATTTTTTTGATATACCTAACTTACTAATAGGAAAAGAAACTAGAAACGAAGAAAAAATAGTTTTAATTGGAGCAAAAGGTTTAAGAAATAAAGTAATAGAATCAATGAAATTTACTCACTCAGATGGAAACGAACATAAATATGATAAAATTGAAGAAAAATACAATATAGAATTCGTAGAATTAAATGAAGGAGAAAAATTTCAAAGAGATAATTTTACGATAACTGCTGTACCATTAAAGCATGGAATTTGTAAGCCAGTACAGGGATATATTTTAGAAAAAGAAAATAAAAAATTAGCATATTGCTGTGATATGACTTTGTTTGATGGATTTTACGATATTTGTAATAAAGTAGATTATATGTTTTCGGATGTAAATGGATTATTAACAGATGATAACCATATTGGTTTAGAAGATTATGTAAAAATTGCAAAAAAATATAATAATTGTAGGTTTTATGCTATACATAGAGGAGATTATAAAGTTAAATATACAGATATAGTAAACTTTCCAATGGATGGAGATATTATTGAAATATAGATAAAATAAAAGGAAAAAAAGATGGAAGAAAGATTAGATACAAGAAAACAGTTAAAAATATCACTACCAATTGCTTTTGAAAACTTAATTAATGTATTTATGACATTAGTAGATACTATAGTGATTTCTACAATACGGAATAAAAGAGCTTGGTGCAATAGGCGCAATGGCAGTAATTATAAATATAATGCAAATGAGTATACAAACAGTAAATGTAACTAATAGTTCACTCATTGCAAAAGCAATAGGTGAAAACAATGAAAACAAAATAAAACTAATATCAGGAAATTCAGTTATATTAACATTAATTATATCAGTAATTACAATATTAATAGTATTACTAATAATGCCAATTTTTCCAACAATGTTTAATGTTGATAAAGTTTGTAATACATATTTATTTATAAGGTTAATTGGATTTATTCAAAGCTCAATTGTAACGGTTTTATCAGGGCAACAAAGAACATTAGGAAATCAAGGCAATATCTTAAAACTAAGAATTTTTGCTGTAATAGCTAATTTGATCTTTGATATTCTAGTAGTAAAATTAGGATATGAAATTGTAGGAGTTGCACTAGTAACAATCACATTAGACACAATATTAAGTATATATTTATTAGTCAAATCTAGAAAGTCAATAAAATATAAATATAATAAAAATATAATTAAAAATATATTAGATTTATTTAAGTGGAATTTTGTTGAAAGAATAGTTACAAGAATAGATAATTTCGTATTTAATATCTTGGTTTCTCGAATGGGAGAAACTGAATATGCAGTACATGTTATATTAATACAGATTAAAGATATAATAGGCTCTTTTATTCAAGGATTTGGGGACGGAATTACTATAAGTGTTGGAATAGCATCTGGAAAAAAAGATACAAACTATATGAGCAATGTAAAACATGTTGCAAAAAAATTAATAAACGAAGCTTCTATTATAGTTCCTTTAGCCACTTTAACAATATCTATTATTATAATGAAAATATCATTAAATCAACCAGACTTGCAAACAATATTCTTCAACGTATTACCTATATTATTGCTAGCAATTTTTATAGAAATGAGTGCAACTTACTATTATTCGATTATAAGAGGAATAAGAGACTTTAAGTTTTTAGCAAAGAGAAATTTCATAAGTTCATTTATAAAAATAATTATAGCAACTATTTTGGCTTATACTCCATTAGGAATAATAGGCGTATGGATATCTTTCATAATTTATTGTATATTACAAAAGTATATGTCTAAAAGCAGAGTTAAAGAAATGAACATATAAATATTCTTATCCATATATATGATATAATTATTAATAATAGCTAGATAGTTTTATATATAGTAGTAATAAAAAGCCTAAAAAAATATCTAAAGTTGGGAGAATAGTAATGAAAAAATATAATATTTTAATATTATCTAATAAAGAAAACGATGGTATTACAGAAGATACATATATTGCAGAATCTTTTAGAAAAGATGGACACTATGTAGAATTATTGTGGGTAGATTACGATGAAAGTTTAGATAGTAAATTTGATGTAATAATTAGAAGAAATACATGGGTAGAAAATGATAAAGAAATATATAATTATTATATAAATAGTAAACTATTAAAATGTAGATTAATTACAAAAAATATAAAAACTGTAAATCTTGATGGATTGGATGGAGAAGGTAAAGAATATCTATATAAATTATATAAAGAAGGAAAAAAAGTTATACCTACTGCTAATACTATAGAAAATGCGAAGGAATTTAATAGTTATACAGAATATGTTTTAAAGAAAATAAATTCATTTGGTAGTGGTTTTGGACAAAAAATAATAAAGAAAGAAGATCTTGATAAAGAATTTAAGGAAGGATATTTAATACAACCAAAAATAAAATTTAAATCAGAAGTACAATGTTATTTTGTTGCAGACAAATTAATGTATGTATATGAATATACACCGTCTAAATATCCAGATTATCCAGAGCCACATTTAATTACATTATCAAAAGAACAAGAAAAATTAGCACATGAATTTTCAAAAGAATCAAATTTAAAGGTTGGATTTCAGAGGATTGATTTTTTAAGATTAGAAAATGATGAATTTTTACTTTTAGAAATAGAAGATACAAGTCCTTATATGAGTTTAGATAAATTAGATGAAGAATTTAGACATAAAGTTTTAGAAGAATATAAGAAAAATATATATGAGTATTTGGACGAGTAATATAAAACTGCAAGAAATCAAAAATAATTTATAAAATGAATTATTAGGAGGAAACATATGAACAAGCAAATTACAAGTGAAATAATAAATAAGTTTATTAGAAAATATAATTCTAATCAAACAAATAAAATAATAGAAAATGCAATAACGAAGAATGGTTTAGAAAATTCTTGTATTGATAATAACATAATAATAGAAAATCAACCAATTTTCAATTTAGAATTACCTGAAGGAAAAAGGTATGATCAAAAAGATAATTATAGATGTTGGATTTATGCGGGATTAAATTTTATAAAATATAATATGGCACAAAATTTAAATATTGATTTAGAAAATTTTGCTTTATCTAATAATTATATAGCATTTTTTGATAAACTAGAAAAATCTAATAATACATATGAAAATATTATAAATTCAGAAAATGTAGATTGGGATTATATAAATAAAAATCAAATTTTAGATTATGGAGTAAGAGAAGAAGGATGTTGGCAATGGTTTAAATCTATAGTTGATAAATATGGATTAATGCCATATGAATATATGCCAGATGCATTTGAGAGTTTGAATTTTGAAAAGATAACAACATTATTTGATGATAAAATAAAAAAAGATTGTATAAAGTTAATAAATGCTAAGAAAGAAAGTAAAACTATTGTTGAATTAAGGAAAATAAAGGAAGAATTTTTAGAAGAAAACTATACATTTCTATCAAAAGTTTTGGGACAACCATTATCAAAATTTGATTATGAATATAAAGATAGAGATTCTAAATATATAAAATTTGAAAATTTAACTCCTAGAGAATTTAAAAATAAATTTCTAACAATTGATTTGAATGATTTTGTATCTTTATCTAGCTTAAAAATGTATAATAAAGAATTTTATAAATTATATAGAAAACCTATATGGGGTAATGTACATGAAAAAAGTTATATTGAATTTTTGAATTTGCCTATAGAAGAAATAAAAGAATTATCTATTAAACAATTAAAAGACAATACGCCTGTATACATAGGAATAAATATTATGAAATATAGAGATATAAAATCAGGAGTATTAGATACTAGATTATATAATTATAAAGAAACATTTGGATTTGATTTGTTAAATAAAGAAGAAGCATTAAATACAAATGATATACATTCACATCATTGTATGACAATTTGTGGAGTAAATTTATTGAAAGACGGAAAACCACAAAGGTGGAAGATTGAAGATAGTTATGGAGACAAAAAGAAATTTAATGGTTATTATATTATGAATGATAATTATTTTGATGAATTTTTATTACAAGCAATTATAAATAAAAAATATTTGTCACAAAAACAACTAGAAGCTCTGAATCAAGAATATATTGATTTTGAATTAACAGATCCATTTTAATTAATAAATGTAAATGCATTAAAAGAATACAATGAAAATTATTCATATACACCTGAACATATGAAAAATAATTTTGATGGGGAAGTATCAATATTAATTTTAGATAAAAAATACAGAGGTAAAGGTATTGGAAAGAAATTATTAACTGAATTATTTGTTCTTGCTCAAAAAGATAATATAAAAAATCTTCAAATTCTTACAGATGAATCATGTAATTACAGTATATATGAAAATTTAGGATGCATAAAAGTTTATGAAACAGTAGTTGAAAATAAAGAATATGATAAATTAGAAAATATAGTAACTGAAAAAGCGTTTATATATAAGAAGGAGCTTTAAAAATGAATATAGAATTTAAACAATTAATAAATATTGATGAAAATACTTTAAATATAATCACAAAATGGAATTATGAGTGGTGGGGAGAATCTTTAAATTGTAATTATGAAAAAGTTAAATGTTTTTTAAAATATAGTATGCAAAAAGATAAACTTCCTCAAACATATGGATTATTTTTAGATGATAAAATAATAGGTATGTGTCAGTTTTTATATGAAGATCTAGATGTAAGACCAGACATATATCCATGGCTTGCAAATGTATATATAGATGAAAAATATAGAAATAAAGGATATGGAAGAATACTTATAGAAAATGCAACAAAAGTAGCTCATGATGTAATTAAATTTAATGAATTATTCTTATATACCAAACATATTGGGTTATATGAAAAATTCGGCTGGAAATACATAGATGATATAGATACATTTAAAGATGAATCTAGAATAGAAAGATTATATAAAATAGATATTAATAAAAATAGGGGATAAAAAATATGAACTTTGAATATTTAAATAAAATGATTGAATATATTGAAGAAAATTTGACTGAAGATATAGAATATAAAAATCTAGCAAAAATAGTTGGAATTTCTGTTAATTCATTGCAAAGAATATTTGTATTTATTACAGGAATAACGATTTCAGAATATATAAAAAATAGAAGACTAAGTAAAGCTTTTGAAGATATAAAAAATTCTAATATGAAAATAATAGACATAGCATCAAAATATAAATACAATTCTAACATTTCATTTAATAGATCTTTTAAGAAAGCATTTCAAATGACTCCAACTCAGTGTAGACAAGAAGATGTACAGTACAAACAATTTCCTATTATAAATTTTAAAAATGAAGATAGATATAATCAATTAAATTATGAGATTAAATATTTAAGTGAGAAAGAAATATATTTTTATAAAACTGAAAATAATAAACCAATAGATTCTTTATATAAAATCAGGGAACTATATAATTATTTAAAAGAAAATGGAATTCATGAAAAGTTAAAGAAAGAAGAACAATATGCTATTTCATATTTTAAAAACGGATTAAAAAATTATTTAGTAGGTAGTGAAACAAAATATACTTCAAAAGAAAAAATTAAAATTCCTTCTGGATTTTATGCTGTATTTGAAGTTGGAACAAGAGAACAAAAAGATATTGTTGACTTGAATAAAAAAATATATTCTCAATGGGCTAAGTCAACCAATATATCTATAGATAAAAACTATTCAGTGGAATATTATGTTGGTAACAATTGTTACCTATGCAAACCAATTTTAAATTAATAAAAAAGATAAACAAATTCTGAGACGGTTTTGTTTATCTTTTTTTTATAATTAGTGATATATTAAAAACTAGGAGGTGTACTATGGAAGAAAAATATAGTATAAAAGGAATAGAAAAAATTATAGAAAAAGCAGGAAAAGAAAGGCTTGCAAAACATTATGATGTAGATATTAATGCGGATTTTGTAAGTATTATAACTAAAGATTTTAAAAATCGAAATATACCAAATGGACTAGAGGTGGCTTTTTATTATTCATTAACACCAGAAGAATATAATAAAGTAAAGAGAGGCGAAAATAGAGAAGTAAGTTTAGACCCACAAAAAGAAGCAGCTAAAATACATAAACAGGATGAAAGAAAAAGAGCAATGTTTGGAATTAATTATATGGGTAGTCTTCCTGAATTTGGCGAAGGCTTACAAATTATTGGAGGAACTTATGGAGATGAGTTATATTTTTTTGTTGATGAACCTATCAAAGAAAGTATGATACAAAGAATTTCACCGGCTCCGCCTAGAAAGTTCTGTGGAGGGGCTCATTATTACAATTTAATTATGGGAAGTGAATATTATAAAGAACATAAAGACGAATTTGATAATGCAATGCCAGATAGAAGTGGAGAAAAAGCACTAGAAAGCTATTTAAATAATTTTATGGATGAATTTGAAAATGTAGAATATAGAGGAGGATATGGACCAAGAGGAGAATATCAAGAAACAGAGAAAATAAAAGAAGAAAAAGCTAGAAATGAAGAAATAATACTAAAATTAACAGGGAAGAGTAGCATAGATGAATTAAGTTTAAGAGATTTTATTTCTCTGAAGAGAAGATTGGAACAAGAAGAAAAACAATTAAAAGAAGAATTTGCTAATAAGTTTACTAAGAAAAATGAAGAAGGAAGAGAATAATAAATGAATATAATAATACAATTTTTTAGAAAGATATTTTGTAAAAAAGTTCTTACTTTGAGTGAAGGTAGTAATAACTTAAAAACAGAAAATAGCTCTAACAAAGAAATTTTCATAAATAATATAAAAGTTGAAACAGATGATGAGTTATTACAATTACAAATCAAATTAGAAAATGGAAGTTTGAGTGAAGAAGAATTAAATACTGATCAAATAAAAAAATTAAAGAATTTATATTATGAAAAAATATTAGAACTGATTGATTCACTAAATAATTATAAATTAAAACTTGTTAAATAGTATAAAAGGAAAGAGCATATGTTTACATTAAAAGAATTAGAAAAGTATACCAATGGAAAAATATTAAATGGAGATATAAACAAGAAGTTTCATAATTACACTATGAGCACTAAGTTTTATATTAAAGATGGATTTTTTGTTCCAATTGATTTTCATGGCCTTAATAGAGAAATTTATATTATTAATTCAGTTAAATTAGGTGGAGCTGGATTTATGATAGAAAAGAATTCAGTAAATCATGATTCGATTATTGAAGATGCAAGAAGAATAAATCCAGATATCTGTATTCTAGAGGTTGATAATGTTAATGAGTCTATATATGCAATTGCTAAACTAAATAGAAATTTAAATCTAAGTATACCAATAGTTGGCATTACTGGTAGTGTCGGAAAGACAAGTATGAGTTGTATATTATCAAATATATTGAAAAAGGAATATAAATTATTTCATGATTTTGATAATAGGAATATGAATACAAAGGTTCTTATATCATGTGATTTAATGAGTTTAGAAGATTATGATATGGCAGTTATTGAAATGGGGACATCAAAACCTGGGAACATGAATATTTTAACGCAATTAGTTAGACCATCAATTGCAGTTATAACTACTATTGGCACAGCTCATCTTAATAATTTTCATACTAAAGAGAATATTTTAAAAGATAAATTGCAAATAATTAATGGATTAAAAGATGATAAAATATTATTTATAAATAGTGATGATGAATTATTAAATAGTATAAATGATGCAGAAGATTATAAAGTTGTAAGATGTTCTAAAAAAGAGGCCAGTAATATTATCGAAAATGAGTCAGGGATATCATTTGAAATTGATATATATAATCAAAAAACTAAATTTGATTTAAAAATATTAGGATTACACTACTTATCAAGTATAATTATAGCAATAAGAATTGCAGAACATTATAATATAAAATATGAGAATATTGTTTCAGGTATTAAAGAATTTAAACCAATAGACGGAAGACAAAAAATATTAAGAAATAATGAAAGAAATTTAATCTTAATTGATGACTCATATAGTTCTAGTTTTGAATCAGTTAAACTTGGATTAGATATAGCAAATAAAATAAAAAGTAAAAGAAAGATAGCTGTTTTAGGAAAAATGGCAGCATACGGAGAAGAATCAGATAATATACACGAAGAACTAGGAAAGTATTTTAACAATTTGAATTTTGATTATTTATATTTAACAGGAGATTATACAAAACATATATTTAAAGGAGCTTTAACATGCATTAAAGAGAAGAATATAAAAAGATTTAAAACAAAAGAGTTGTTAGTAGAAGAACTAAAAAGAAATATACAATATGGTGATTTGATTTATATAAAAGCAGCACATACTCAAAATTTTAATTTTATTGTAGAAGAATTAAAGAAAGATTATAGTATTAAATCAGAGTGAATTATATTAAGCCTGATGAAGAGGACTTAAATCGAGAGCAAATGTTACATCTGAAGGAGAAATAATACCTGAAAAACAGAAGATTGATGAAAGATTGGCAGAGTTTGAAAAAAGATCTATAGTTTTAGCTTATAACAGTGGAATGTATGAATCTGATCAAGTTGTGATATTAAGAATGCCAATAAATGATGAAACTACTGTAAAACAAGTAGATGAATATTTTTCTCAATTGGCTAATAGTTTCAAATCTCAAGTGCAAACACAGAAAAAAGAAAATAAAGACATCGAAACAGATGATGAAAGAATATAAAAATAAATAACTAATAAAATGAGAAAAGAAGAAAAAGAGGAGGATTTGATAATAGAATTTACACAGAAAAAGAATTAGATATTGATATTAGAGAGAAAATGAAAGATAAAATAATATTAATTAACAACTGCAAAATTAATTAATAATATATTTAAAAATATATAGAAATTTTAAATAAGGGTATAAAAATATCCTTATTTTTGTTATACAAAATATTAGAAAACTATTTACAAAAATATTAAATTAATATACAATGATTACGACAGAAATGTCATGCATATATAATAAATATAATACGAATAATAACTATAACAAAAGAAGGAGATTTTTAAATGAAAAAACTAAAAGAAAAAACAGGAATAACTTTGATAGCACTTGTTATAACTATAATTGTGTTACTTATTCTAGCTGGAGTAACAGTAATTACATTGACAGGTGATAATGGATTATTGACAAAAGCAAGTGATGCTAAGCAAGCAAACGAAGAAGCTGCAGCATTAGAAAAAATAAAAACAGAAGTTGCAGGAAGTTATAATTTAGAAGGTAAAATTGATTTAAATGAGTTAAAAACAAATCTAAAAAGATTAAATATTTCAGATGAAGATATAACACCAACAATTAAAGATGAAAAAGAAACATTTCCTCTAACTATTAAAATAAAAGAAAATGTATATGATATATACAATAATGGTAATATAATAGGACCAATAGATTATAAGAAATTAGAGTCATTATATGGTAAATTAGTAAATGGATATTCTGGATATACTGCAACAGATGTAACAGAATGGAAACTATTATATGTAGACGAGCAATATAACGAAGCATTTATAGTTTCATCTAATGCTATACCACTGGGACCTCCAATCCCTTTAACATCTGTAAAAGGCATAGAATACACAGGCTCAAATAATGTTGCAAATTCTGAATATGGAAGGAAATACAATAGATTATGGTTAGAAAAATGTACAGAAGAAAGTACAGAAATTAATGCTAAAGCTGTAGCATATTTATGTGATTCTGATAATTGGAGTCAATATGTAACAGAAAAAGCTAAATATGCAGCAGGGGGGCCTACATTAGAAATATATGCTGCTGTTGGAAAAGGGATGCAAGTAAGAGAAATAATGATTAATGGAGTAAATAGTGTTGGCTATCTAACGAATGGAGGAACAGGTATTGTAAATGAAACATTTAGAAAAGATTTGTTGAATTTAGGAGGAGCATATTGGTATGCATCACCTAGTACATATAAGAATTATATTCATTTTGGAAGTGATGGTGAATACTATCATTATTCATATGGTCGGTAATCTTACTGTTCATCCAATTGTCTGTCTTCCAGCATCAGCAATTGAAGTAGTGGGAGAAGGAGATAATGCTGTATTAAATTATAAGTAGAATATAAAAATTAAATATTAAATGAAACATTTGACATCTGTCCCTAATGTTTCATTTTTTTCTTGCAAAAAATGTCAAAATGTAATAGAATATGTTTGTTAAGATTAGGGAGGCAAAAATGAGTATATCAATAGAAGTAAAAGAGCAAGAAAAATATATAGAAAAAGTAAGAAGTAAAAATAATGGTAATTTGAAATATACTATTTTAACAATGGGATGTCAGTTAAATGAAAACGATTCTGAAAAGTTATGTGGTATGCTAGAAAAAATGGGATATATAAGAACAGATAATCAATTAGAAGCAGATATTGCATTATTTAATACATGTTGTGTTAGAGAAAATGCAGAAGATAAACTTTTTGGAAAGCTTGGAGAATTAAAGAAGTTAAAAGAAGAAAAAGGAATAATAATTGCAATTGG
Organism: uncultured Clostridium sp.; assembly: GCA_946411515.1. GTDB lineage: Bacteria > Bacillota > Clostridia > TANB77 > CAG-508 > CAG-269. The sequence continues at coordinate 44,479 of CAMKEH010000001.1, read as the reverse complement.
TGGATGTATGATGCAAGAAAAACATATTACTGATAAAATAAAACAAAGTTATCCTTTTGTTGATATTATTTTTGGAACACATACACTTCATAAATTCCCAGAAGATTTATATAAAGTATTAGAAAATAAAGAAAAATTAGAAGATATATTAGACATAGATGGAAAAATATATGAAGGTTTACCAATAAAAAGAGATGATAATATAAAAGCATCTGTAACTATTATGAATGGCTGTAATAATTTTTGTACATATTGTATAGTTCCATATGTTAGAGGAAGAGAAAGAAGTAGAAATCCAAAAGATATAATAGAAGAAGTAAAAGATTTAGCAAATAAAGGCTATAAAGAAATAACTTTACTAGGGCAAAATGTAAATTCTTATCTTCGCGTAGAAAAAGAAAAAAATATTCCTTTTGAAGAGTATGAAGGAGTAAATTCATTTGCAACATTACTTAGAGCAGTAAATAAAATAGATGGGATTGAAAGAATAAGATTTGTGTCTCCTCATCCAAAAGATTTTACAGATGATGTAATAGATGCAATAGCAGATTGTGATAAGGTTTGTAAATTGGTACATTTACCACTTCAATCAGGAAATACTAATGTATTAAAAAGTATGAATAGAAGATATACTAAAGAACAATATCTAGAGTTAGTAGAAAAAATGAAAGCAAAAATACAAAATTTAACTTTATCTACAGATATAATAGTTGGATTTGCAGGAGAGACAGATGAAGAATTTGAAGATACTTTAGATGTTGTAAGAAAAGTTAAATTTGAACAAGTATATATGTTCATTTATTCTAGAAGAGTTGGAACACCAGGAGATAAAATGGAAAACCAAATACCAGAAGAAATTAAACATAAAAGATTTGATAAATTAAAATCTTTAGTAGAAAGTCAAATTTCTGAAAATAATCAAAAATATGTAGGAACTATTCAAAAAGTATTAGTTGAAGGAGAAAGTAAAAACAATAAAGAATTTTTAACTGGAAGAACAGATAGTAATAAAGTGGTAATTTTTGAAGGAAGTAAAGACTTAATTGGAAAGATTCTAGACTTAGAAATAGTTTCAGAACATATGTGGTATTTAAAAGGAAAAATAAAATAAGAAAAATAAGAAAATAAACAATAAGAAAAAAAGGAAAGTTAAAAGAGAGGAAAAAGTAATATGGAAACAAATGAAGTAAATAAAGAAAATATAAAAGTACTTGCAAAATTAGGAGTTGATGCAAAAGATATAGCAAATATATACTTGCAAATAACAGAAGAAGGAAAAGATATATCAAAAGAAGAATATATAAATAATTTAACAAATATGATGAAATTTTTTCAAACAAGAAATAACAATATAAATGATGAGGAAAAAGAAGCAATATACAAAGAAGATATAATTGAAATGGTTAAAAAGAACAATAAATTATTTAAATATAATCTTAGTAAAGATATAAAACCAATGTGCAATAAATTAGATAGTTATTATTTTATGAATCCAGGATATACAAACATATTAATAAAGAAAAACCCTAATATATTTAATATTAAAAACGAAAATTTAGATAATTATGCAAAATTATATTCTGACTATGCAATTAAAGTAGATAATAATATTGTAAATTTATTTGAATATGCAATAAAACAAGAAGGAAAATTATTAGAAACTGATTTTGAAAATATTTCTAAAGAAGTTTCAAAATTAGAACAAACTAAAGGCTCAAAACTATTTACAATAGATGAAATTAGTAACTTGGTAAACTAATATATTTGTTGATATGTATAAAGGAGAAAAATAGATGAGTATAGACAAAGAAAAACTATCACCAATGATGCAAAAATATCTAGAAACAAAAGAAGAATATAAAGACAGTATAGTGTTTTATAGATTAGGCGACTTTTATGAAATGTTTTTTGATGATGCAATCACAGCATCTAGAGAACTAGAATTAACTCTAACTGGAAAAGACTGTGGCTTAGAAGAAAGAGCACCAATGTGCCGGAGTTCCACATCATGCTGCTGAAATCTATGTATCTAGATTAATTTCTAAAGGTTATAAAGTTGCAATATGTGAACAATTAGAAGACCCTAAAAATGCAAAAGGAATTGTAAAAAGAGGAGTAGTAAGAGTAGTAACACCTGGAACTGTAGTAGATTCTAATATGCTAGAAGAAAGAAAAAATAACTACATAATGTCAATATATAAAACAGGAATTTATTATGGAATAAGTATATGTGATATATCAACAGGAGAATTTTATTCAGCAGAAATAAAAGATAATTATAATTTTCCAATGCTTTTAGATGAAATCGCAAGATATTCGCCTTCAGAACTTGTAATAAACTCAATGATGGGAGATTGCATTGAAGAAATATCAAAAATAAAAGAAAGATTTGATGGAATATATATTACAAGATATAATGATAAATTTTTTGATAAAGAATTAAATACATTAAATTTAAGATTTAATATAGTTGATAATAGTGGAAGAAAAATAGAAGATTTTGATACAAAAACTTTAGCAATATCATCTATTAATGCATTAATAAATTATATAGAAGATACTCAAAAAACAAGTCTAGACCATATAAATAAGATTACTGTATATAATATTTCTAAATATATGGCATTAGATGTAAATACTAGAAGAAATTTAGAAATAACAGAAAAAATGAGAGATAAATCTAAAAAAGGAACTCTTCTTTGGGTATTAGATAAAACATCTACTTCAATGGGAGGAAGAATGCTAAGAAGATGGCTAAGTGATCCATTAATTGATGTTTTAGAAATAAATAGAAGATTAGATGCTGTTAAAGAATTAAAAGATAATATAATCTTAAGAGGAGATATCATAGAAAATTTAAAAAAAGTATATGATATAGAAAGATTAGCAGGGAAAATGGCTTATGGAAATGCCAATGCAAGAGATATGGTGACTTTAAAAAATTCTTTAGTAAAACTTCCAGAAGTAAAATCTATTTTATCTAATTGTAAATCAGAGTTATTAATAAAACTATATGAAAATTTAGATGAACTTCAAGATATTTATGGACTAATTGAAAAAGCAATTGTAGATGATCCTCCAATGACAATTAAAGATGGTGGAATTATAAAATTAGGATATGATGAAGAAATAGATAAATTAAAAACTGCTCAAACAGAAGGAAAAAATTGGCTTATTCAATTAGAAGCAGAAGAAAAAGAAAAAACAGGTATTAAAAACCTAAAAATAGGATTTAATAAAGTATTTGGTTATTATTTAGAAGTAACTAAATCATATTTAAATCAAGTTCCAGATAGATTTATAAGAAAACAAACTTTAACAAATGCAGAAAGATATATAACAGAAGAGCTAAAGAACTTGGAAAATCAAATATTAGGTTCAGAAGAAAAAGTTATAAACTTAGAATATAATGCTTTTGTAGAAATTAGGAATGAAATATCTAAAAACATATTAAGACTTCAAAAAACAAGTGAAGTTATATCTACTTTAGATGTTATTTCTTCTTTTGCAAAAGTCGCAGAAGATATGAATTATTGCATGCCTGAAGTAAACTCTAATGGAACAATAGATATAAAAAATGGAAGACATCCTGTAATTGAAAAAATATTAGGCGAAGGAAGCTTTGTTGAAAATGATACATATCTAAATAAAGAAGAAAATAGATTAGCAATAATTACAGGACCTAATATGGCAGGTAAATCAACATATATGAGACAAGTTGCTTTGATTACACTTATGGCACAAGTTCGGAAGTTTTGTTCCAGCAGAAGAAGCAAAAATAGGAGTAGTTGATAAAATATTTACAAGAGTTGGAGCATCAGATGACTTAAGTATGGGACAAAGTACATTTATGGTAGAAATGATGGAAGTAGCAACTATACTTAAAGAAGCAACCAAAAATAGTTTAGTAATACTAGATGAAATAGGAAGAGGAACTTCTACTTATGATGGATTATCTATTGCTTGGGCAGTTGCAGAATATATTGCAGACAAAGAAAAATGTGGGGCAAAAACATTATTTGCAACACACTATCATGAATTAACAGAATTAGAAAATAAGCTAGATGGAATAAAAAATTATTCAATTGCTGTTAAAGAAAAAGGAGAAGATATAATCTTCTTAAGAAAAATTGTAAAAGGTGGAACAGACGAAAGTTATGGAATTCATGTTGCAAGATTAGCAGGAGTGCCAAAAGCAGTAACTAGTAAAGCTGATGAAATATTACGTTCTTTAGAAAGAAAAAATATTTTGACTGGTAAAAAACAAGAAAAACAAGATAAAAAACAAATGGAAGGACAGTTTGATTTATACAATTATAAATTAGCTGAAATTGCACATGAAATAGATAAAATAAACTTAAATGAATTAACACCAATAGATGCTTTAAATACTTTAGTTAGAATAAAAGAAAAAATGAAGTAAGCATTAAATTGTTTTACATATATAATTCAATTTAAATTTAAAAAGAAAGGAGGTAAAAATATGAAAGACATTATAAAAAGAGAATTGAACTTATCTATTGTTGCATCAATTATTTATGCAATACTTGGAATAATTATCATAGCAAATCCTGCAATAACACTAAGTATTGTTAGTATAGTAATTTCTATATCTGCAATAATATATGGTATAATTATTTCAATAATAAATATTGCAAGCATAAAAGAAGAAAGAAGTTTAACATTTGGAATTCTATTAGTAGTTTTAGGAATTGCACTACTAATATATCCTGGTAGTGTACCTGTATTAATTTCTTTAGGAGTTGGTATTTGGTTTATATCAAATAGTATTAGTAGAATTAAGTTAGCAATATTACTAAAAGATGCAAAAGAAAGTGGTTGGCTAATAATTTTATGTAGTGCAATAATTACATTATTAGTTGGAATATCATTTATATTCACACCTTTAATTTCAGCAATTAGTATAACTATTGCTAATGGAATATTAATGGTTGTTTATTCTATAGTTGATATTTTTGGAATAATATTTATAAAGAAAAATATAGATAAAATTCAAAAAGCAGTAGAATAATTTAGTATGATAAGTAAAAGGTCGCAGTTAAAGCGACCTTTTAACCATTTTATATTTCAATTTTTGGATTATATTTTTCAAGCCACATATTTACTTGAATCATATATGCCATAAGTTGAGGACCTACCATTAGTTGACCAAACCAAGGTCTTGTAAATGCTTTCCCTTCAGTTTCTAATATTTCTAAAATATAGTTTCTATTCAATAAATTATTGATAGGAGCATTTTTATCTTTCATAATATCTGATAACATTTGTTTTACTTTCTTTAAATAACTTGGATTATGAGTTTTAGGATATGGAGATTTTTTTCTATATACAATTTCTTCAGGTAAAAAGTCCTCTGAAATATGTCTTAATAATCCTTTTTCTCTACCATTTAATGCTTTCCATTCCCAAGGTATATTCCATACATACTGTGCTAGTCTATAGTCACAAAATGGAACTCTTATTTCAAAGCCGTTATACATTGCCATTCTATCAGAACGATCAAGTAATGTCTGCATAAACCAATTTAAAGTAAGGTGAGAAATTTTTCTTTTTTCTGCAGTTTCAGGTGAATCTGTATCTAAAATTTCAACTTCAGATAAGCTTTCATTGTACCTAAAGTCTATATAATCTTTTAATTTTACTTTACTTCCAATATAAGGATTTAATAATCTTTGTCTTTCTTTTAAAGATATTGACCAAGGAAAAGTATTGCTTTTTAGTGCATCTTCTCGAAAGAACCATGGATATCCACCAAATATTTCGTCTGCACATTCTCCAGTTAAACTAACAGTTTTTTCTTGTTTTACATTTTTACAAAAAAGAAGTAATGATGAATCAATATCTGCCATACCTGGCATATCACGAGCAATCATAGCATCTTCTAGACTTTCTGCAAGCTCTGGAGTATCAATTACAATTCTATGGTGATTTGTATATAATTCTTTAGTCATAATGTCTATATAATAGTTATCTGAATTTGGTTGAAAATCGCTTTTAACAAAATTTTTATCATTATCTACGTAATCAATGGAATAAGTATCTAAAGGCGGTAATCCTTGATCCTTACAATAGTCAGATACAAATTTTGAAATTATACTTGAATCTAATCCTCCAGATAAAAAAGTACATAATGGTACATCAGATACTAATTGACGAGTTATACTATCATTTAATAAAAATTTTAAATTATCACATGTTTCTTCAAAACTAGCAGTATGTTTTTCTGATTTTAACTTCCAATAACGCTCTATATGAAGACCTGAGCTATTAAATATAGCAAAATGAGCAGGTTTTAATTCGTATATATCTTTAAAAACAGTAGTACCAGGAGTATGACTAGGTCCTATTCCAAATAATTCTGAAATTCCTTGTTCATCTAAAACTTTTTCAACCCCAGGATATTTAAATAAAGCTTTTATTTCTGAAGCAAATATAAAAGTTCCATCTAAAAAAGTATAAAAAAGAGGTTTTATTCCAAAATGATCACGTGCTAAGAAAAGTTCTTTTTTATTTGTATCTAAAACAGCAAATGAGAAAATACCATTTAAATGATTTACAACATCTTTGCCATATAGAATATACGCTTTTAATAATACTTCTGTATCAGAATGAGAGTTTATTATAAAATTATTTTCTTTTAAAACTTCAATTAATTCTTGTGTATTATATATTTGACCATTATAAACTAAAATGTAACTTCCAAAAGAAAACGTTTCAATCATAGGTTGTTTTCCGCCATTTGGATCTAAAACAATTAAACGTTTATGACTAAGAGCTACATTACTATCTATGTAAAAGCCATCTTCATCAGGACCTCTTTTAGATAAAGTATTATTCATATTTTCTAATATATTTTTTTCTTTTGAAATATCTTTTTTAAAATCGGCAAATCCGACAAAACCACACATATAAAATCCCTCCATAATATATTTATTTTTATTTAAATTCTTTATAGTTTATGCAAAAAAATAAATAAAATTTATTGCTTTTTCAAAAAACTTATAGTACACTGTTTTTAAAATAAGTAAGGAAAATAAGAGAAAGGTAAATAAAAATGTATTTAAAAAATATAATAAAACATTTTGCTTTAATTACTCATCATAAATTTTTAGTATTCAAATTATGTTTAATGATAGGAGAACCTTGGAGAGGTTTTATGCATGACTGGTCAAAATATTCTCCTACTGAGTTTTGGGAAGGAGTAAAATATTTTCAAGGAACATATTCTCCAATTAGAAATTGTAAAAAAGAAAATGGATATTCTAAAGCATGGCTTCATCATAAAGGAAGAAATAAGCATCATGCAGAATATTGGTTTGATAATAATGCACCTCAAAAAACACCAATTATTCCATATAAATATGCTGCAGAAATGGTATGTGATAAATTAGCTGCAGGTATGGCTTATCAAGGAAAAAACTTTACAAAAGAGTATGAGTTAGAATATTGGAATAATAGAGAAAGAAAAAATATTTTTATAAATGAGAATATAGATAAGTTTGTGACAGATGTATTAACACAAATTGCAGATAAGGGAGTAAATAAAAAAGTATTAAATAAGAAAAATATGAAGGCTACATATGAAAAATATTGTAAATAACACATTTGTTGCTATTGACAAAATTAAAAATTCCTTGTATAATCTTATAGTGACTAAAAAATATAGATAAAAATGAAAAAAAGATATATAGATATCTTAGAAGCAAAGGGGGAATTAGAATGGCACAACCAAAAAGAAGATGGTCTAAAGCAAGAACACATTCAAAAAGATCAACATGGAAAAAAGAAGCTCCAAAATTTTCTACATGTCCACATTGTCATGAACCAATAATGCCACATAGAGTTTGTAAAAACTGCGGATATTATGATGGAAAAGAAATAGTAGCTAAAAAAGAAACTGAAAATGCGTAAAATTAAATGCGAAAGTACCTAGAGTTAAGGGTACTTTTTTCTTTTTACCCATTTTGTGTCAATTGTCGAAAGTAAACATATAATAAATTAAAAGGAGGAAAAAATATGTTTAGAAATTATCGACAAAGCTATTATCAAAATTGTAACTGTCAAAATAATCAAGAAGCTACAAACGACTTAATAGAAGATAAATGTGAAAATGTAAGTAGTTATGAAGATTATCAAGACAGTTGCGAATGTGGATTTGATGAAGAAAAGAGTATATTTCCAGAAAATCCAACATTAGCTCAAAGTTATGTTCCAATTCAATATATGGATAAAACATTTAAACCAAATATTGGATTAAAAATGGGAACAATCTTTCCAGAATTAGTTAGCCCTTATATGCCTGGTCAATCAATGGAAGAAATTGCTTATCTAAAGAAAAGTAATAAAATTGGGGAGGGGTGTAACAAATGTCAGTAGAAGAAAACAGAAGTTGTGGATGTGGAAACAATAATGTTCTTGGAGAAATGCAAGTAGATGAAAATCATGATAAAGATAATATGACAAATTGTGAAACAAGAAGAGAAATGATAAACAAAATAAGAAGTCTTGAATTTGCAATAACTGAACTTGCATTATATTTAGACACACACCCAGATGATGAAAAAGCTCTTTGCATGCATAGAAAATACTGCAAAGAAGTAAAAGAATTAAAAGATAGATATCAAAAGGTTTACGGACCATTAACTATCAATTATCCTTGCAATAAATGGAGATGGCTTGAAACACCATGGCCATGGGAAAGGGGGAATTATTAATGTGGACTTATAATAAAATGTTACAATACCCTATTAATATTAAATGTCCAGATCCAAAGTTAGCAAAAGTTATAATATCACAATATGGAGGACCTGATGGAGAACTTGCTGCTTCACTTAGATATTTATCTCAAAGATTTGGCATGCCAGATCAAGTATCAAAAGCGGTTTTAAATGATATTGGTACTGAAGAGCTAGCCCATTTAGAAATGGTTGGAACAATAGTACACCAATTAACAGATGGAGCATCAATTGAAGAAATTGAAAAAGCAGGATTGGCACCATATTATACAGATCACGGAGTTGATGTATATCCAGTATCTGCAGCAGGAGTACCTTTTACAGCAGCATATATTGCAGCAAAAGGAGATCCAATTGCGAACTTACAAGAAGACTTAGCAGCAGAACAAAAAGCTAGAGCAACTTATGAAAAATTAATCGATTTATGTCGTGATAATCCAGATGTACTAGATCCATTAAGATATTTAAGACAAAGAGAAGTAGTACACTTCCAAAGATTTGGAGAGGCACTTCGTGGAGTACAAGACAAACTAGCAGAGAAAAAATTTTATACGAATGATATGAAATAATATAGAAATTTAAAAAGTTTACTAAGTGAAAAATTCATTTGGTAAATTTTTTTATGTAATAAAAATTTATTTTATTTGTAAAATAATATTATAGGAGGGGCAAGATGAATAAGAAAAAAATAAGAAATTACCAAATATTTAGTGTTGTGTTTACATTTATATTAGGAACTTTATTACATTTTACATATGAGTGGTCTGGAGAAAATAATATAGTAGCTATTTTTTCTTCTATAAATGAAAGTACATGGGAACATCTAAAACTATTATTTTTTCCAATGGCATTAACAACAATAATTGGATATTTTTATATTGGAAAAGATATTCCTAATTTTTTGTGCTCAAAGACAGTAGGAATAATAGTATCAATGATACTTATGGTTATATTTTTCTATACATATACAGGAATATTAGGGAAAAATATTCCCTTTATCGATATAGCTTCATTTTTTATTTTTACTATTATAGGAGAATTTTTATCATATATACTAATAATCAATAAATTTAAATGTAATAACACAATAGCTATTATTATATTACTATTGATTTTAATTTGTTTTATAATTTTTACATATTTTACTCCTAATATTGGTATTTTTAAAGATCCTATAACACACACGTATGGAATTGCAAAAAAACAATTGACAAGATGAAAAATGTTTGATATTGTTTAATAAACAATATTGAAACTAATACTTATTGATAAAATAAAAATGAAAAGGAGAGAATACTATGCTAGCAATGAATGATGAAGGAAAAATATTTGATGAAAGAAGATCAAAAGAAAGAAGAAAAGAGAAAAAAGAGGTGGAAGAGGAAAGAAGAAAAGAAATTAGAAGAAAAAAAGATGTTGATAAAAAATAATTATATCTAATAGAAAAACAGGATAAAAACCTAAAGTATATAAAACTTTAGGCTTTTATTGTTTATAGGAGAATATAAATATTATATTAAAATTATTGACAAAAAATATAATAAGGAATAAAATAATATATGAACGATTGCTCATATATTTAAATAACATATAATTGAAACTAAGGAGGAAAGTATGGAACAAGAATTGTGTGAAGTAACAGTGATTCATGAAAATACTGTAAAGAGGGTAAAAGAAAAAATGCCAGAAGACGGATTGATATATGACATGGCAGAATTTTTTAAAGTGTTTGCAGATTCAACAAGAATGAAAATTATATATGCGTTATTAGAAGATGAACTATGTGTATGTGATATAGCAAATATTGTTCAAACAACTCAATCTGCAATATCACACCAATTAAGAATTTTAAAACAATCTAAATTAGTTAAATACAGAAAAGAAGGAAAAGTTGTATATTATAGCTTGGATGATGAACATATCTCTCAAATTGTGAAGAAAGGTCGTGAACATATTGAAGAGTTATAGATATATTTTAAAAAATTTGGATTGTGCAGCATGTGGTAAAAAAATAGAAGATAGAATTGCAAAAGAAAAACAATATATAGATGTAAATGTTAATTTTTCTACTTTAAAGCTATCTTTTAAAACAAATAAAGAAAATCCAAAACAAGAAATAATAAAAATAATAAAAGAAGTTGAGCCAGAAGTAGAAGTTTTAGATATTGATTCTAAAAATAATGAAAAAGAACAAAGAAACTATATGGATATATTAAGAATAGCTTTAGGTTTAGAAATATATGTTTTAAGTGTTATATTAAATATAGATGAAAAATTTAAAATTGCACTTATAATAATTTCAGTATTGCTATTACTTTCTAAAACAATAAAAAAAGCATTATCTGAAATAAAAAGAAGAGTTTTAGATGAAAACTTATTAATAACAGTATCTGTTATAGGGGCATGTTTTGTAGGCAAAACTTTTGAAGGAATAATGGTTATTACTTTATATGAAATTGGTAAAATATTAGAATCTAAAGCTGTAAATAAAACTCGTAAATCAATTTCTAATTTGATGAATATAAAGCCAGAATATGCAAACTTAAAAAAAGGAAAAGAAACATTAAGTGTTAATCCTGAAGAAGTAAGTGTAGGAGATACAATTATTGTAAAAATGGGAGAAAAAGTACCTTTAGATGGAACTGTATTAAATGGAGAAGCCCAAATTGATAATTCAGCCTTAACAGGTGAAAGCAAATTACTATCTATAAAAAAGGGAGACATCGTGCTATCTGGAAGTATAAATATTCAAGGACTTTTAGAAATAAAAGTAGATAAATCTTATGAAAATAGCACAGTAAGCAAAATATTAAATTTAGTTGAAAATGCGACAGATAAAAAAGCAAAAACTGAAAATTTTGTGTCAAAAGCTGCAAAGATATACACACCTATTGTATTAGCTTTAGCATTACTAGTTGCAATATTTATGCCTATTTTAATTAAAGATATAACATACAGTGAAAGTATATATAAAGCACTAATTTTTCTTGTTATTTCATGTCCATGCTCAATTGCTATTTCTGTACCACTTAGTTATTTTAGTGGAATCGGGAAAGCATCTAGAAGAGGAATTTTAATAAAAGGAAGTAACTATTTAGATGCTCTAAAAGATATAAATCAAATAATATTTGATAAAACAGGAACTATTACAACAGGAAATTTTGAAGTAAAGGAAATTCAATCTTTAAGCAATAAGTATGATAAAAAACAAATATTAGAGTATTTCGTAATAGGAGAAAGTTTGTCTAATCATCCGATTGCTAAATCTATTTTACAAAAAGCAAAAAAAGAAAAAATTGAAGTGCAAGATAATATAAAAATAGAATACTTTAAAGAAATAGCAGGAAAAGGATTAGAATATAAATTAGAAAATAAAATAATAAAAATTGGTAATAAAAGTTTAGTAAATCTAAGTAATGCAAATGAAGAAGAAGGAACTTTTTTATATCTAAAAATTGATGATGAAGTAGTAGGAAAAATATGGTTATTAGATGAAATTAAAAAAGATGCAAAATCTACAATAAAAACACTTTCTAATCTTGGAATTAAAACAAAAATGTTTACTGGAGATAAAGAAAAAATCGCAAATAAAATTGCAAAAGAAGTAGGGATAAATAATCTAAAAGCTGAGATGCTTCCTCAAGATAAATATGAAGAATTAGAAAAAATACTAGAAAGCAATAAAAATAAAAACTTGAAAGTAGCATATGTTGGTGATGGAATAAATGATAGCCCAGTTTTAGCTAGATCAGATATTGGAATATCAATGGGTGGAATTGGATCAAGTTCTGCAATTGAAGCATCTGATATTGTTGTTATGACAGATGAACTAGAAAGAATAGTAGAAGCAATAAATATTTCTAAAAAAACAAATCGAATTATAAAAGAAAATTTAATTTTTTCAATTGGAGTTAAATTATTAATATTAATACTTAGTGTGTTAGGAATAGCTGATATGTGGGAAGCTGTTTTTGCAGATGTTGGAACTACATTAATTACAATTTTTAATACAATTAGAATTTTAAAATAAAAATTTTAAAGATTTTTGGAAAAAGGTTTTCTAAAAATCTTTTTTATGATATAGTATCACCATAGATAAAAATAAGGAGAGAAACATGGGAAAAGGAAAAAGAGAAAAAGTTACAAAGAAAATGACACTTGAAGAGGTATCAAGAAAGAAAAAGAGAATAAAGAAAATATTTTTTACAATTGTAATTATAATAGCTTTAATGGTAATTGCAATGATTGCAAATGAATTTATAATATTAGATAATAACCAAACTTATAATTTAGTAATTAATAATAACAACATAACAAGTAATCTAAAAAATGAAGTTTTAATAGAAAATGATATTATATACTTATCAAAAGATGATATTGCAAACTTTTTTGATAAATATATTTATTTAGATGAAGATACAAATCAAGTAATTACAACATATGAAAAAAAGGCTGCAGCAATTGGATTTGAAAAAAATACAATAACTATAAATGGTTCAGAACAAAGAATATATGCTCATGCAATAAAAAAAGATAATAAGATATATTTACCAATTTCAGAAATGAAAGATGTATATAATGTTGAAATTGAAAATATTGAAAAAACAAAAGTAATAACTATGGATTCTTTAGATAGAGAACAAAAAAAGGCAATAGTATCATCTGATACAGCTGTAAAATCTTCTGCAGAATTTATTGCAAAAACTGTAGATAGAGTTTCAAAAGGAGATAGAGTTATCATCATATCTTCCAAAGATCGGAAATTCAAAAATTAGAACAGAAAATGGAAAAGTAGGATTTATAAAATCTGATAAATTGGAAAATGAATTTGTTGTAAGAGAAAAAATGGAAGATGAAAAACAAATTAATGGAAAAGTAAATCTTGTTTGGGATTATTATTCTGAGTATGCATCAGCTCCTAATAGAAATGATACTAAGATTGAAGGAATAAATGTTGTATCTCCATCATTCTTTCATTTAGATAAAAATGGTGATTTAGAAGAAAATATTGGAACTAAAGGAAAACAATATATAGAGTGGGCACATAATAATGGTTATAAAGTTTGGCCAATGTTTTCAAATGCAGAAGTAGCAGCTCAAAGTTTAGATATTACTTCAAAAATAATGAATAGCTATGAAAAAAGACAAGAAGTTATAGAAAATATTGTAAATAAATGTGTTGAATATAAGTTAGATGGAATAAATATTGATTTTGAAAATATGAAACAAGAAGATAAAGATATGTTTTCAAGATTTATAATAGAACTTACACCTAGGTTAAAAGAAATAGGATTAGTAACTTCTGTTGATGTAACAGCTCCTGATGGAGGAGAAACCTGGTCAATGTGCTTTGATAGAAATACTATAGGAAATGTTGCAGACTACATTGTATTTATGGCATATGATCAATACGGTTCTTCTAGTAATAAAGTAGGAACAACAGCTGGATATAATTGGGTTAAATTAAATTTAAATAAGTTTTTAACTACATATGAAGTAAAACCAGAAAAGATAATACTTGCAATTCCACTTTACACTAGAGTTTGGACAAGCAATAGTAATGGAGAAATAATAAGCAAAAATGCAGTAGCAATGAAAAATATAGATAGTACTATTCCAAATAATGTAGAAAAGGAATGGGATGATGAATTAAAACAACACTATGTTGAATATACCGAAAATTCAAATAAAAAGCAGATTTGGATAGAAGATATGGATTCATTAAAAGAAAAAGTATCTTTAGTAAATGAAAATAATTTGGCAGGTGTTGGTTCTTGGCAAAAAGATATGGAAACAGAAGAGTTATGGAAAATGTTAAAAAACAACTTAAAATAGTTATTATTTATTGAAAATATACTTGACATTAGCTTTTTCGACATATATAATACAAAAAAGCGCTTTTGGAGGTATTTTGACAGATGCATGAAGGAAATGTATTTTTTACAACAGACAAATATAGCAATTTAAAAGATGAAGAAATTGTATCTCAAATAAAAGCTGGAGACCAAGAAGCTCTAACTTATATGCTTGAAAAATACAAAAATCTTGTAAATATAAAAGTAAGCAAATATTTTATGATAGGTGCAGAAAAGGAAGATATTCTGCAAGAAGGAATGATAGGATTGTTTAAAGCGATTCAAAGTTTTGATGAGAAGAAACAAAATTCTTTTAAATCTTTTGCAAATATTTGTATAGAAAGACAATTGATTACAGCAATAAAAAGTTCTAATAGACAAAAACATATACCATTAAATACGTATTTGTCTTTAAATACTGCTGCATATGAAAATAATGAAGACGATAGCGTAGAATTAATTGATACATTTAATAGTAAAACAGTTGAAGATCCATTAGAAACTATAATGAAGCAAGAATATTATAGTGAAGTAGAAAATGCAATAAATAAAAACTTAAGTAAATTTGAAAAACAGGTTTTAGATAGATATTTAAAAGGAGAAAGTTATGTTACAATAGCAGAAAAGCTAGATTCTCCTATAAAGTCTGTAGATAATGCAATACAAAGAATTAGAAAAAAAGCAGCAAAGAATATGTTAGAAAATTAAAATAAAAACCTTGAGAATACTCGAGCTATTCTTAAGGTTTTTTATTAATACTTAAATTCTGTATGAAATATTGATTTATCCATAATTTTTTTAATTTCATACCATAATTCACTATGTATAAATTTAGAAGTATGTGAATCATCGACAGCATATATAGTGCCATCTTTTTTAGTTATTTCTACTAAATGGTAATCAGAATCATCTTTAGGAAGAGTGTTTAAAAAATTTTTTAATTCAGATAAATCTATATTTTCTATAAAATAATATTTAGTAATTGTTGTTGAAGTTGAAGGACCGCTTGGAAGAACACCACTACTATAATCTTTTTCAATAATAGTATTATTATAAAAATAATAAGTTTCACTCATAAAAGGCGCAGAATTATAATCAATATATATTTTAAAATTAAAATCATTTGGGATGTCAATATTTATTTTAAAATATATAAATATAGAAATTGCTATTAAAAATATTATAGAAAATATTAATAAAATAATTTTTTTATTCTTATTCATAAGAACTCCTTAAAATGTATTATGGGGCTTCCAACGGGAATTGAACCCGTGACCTCAGCCTTACCAAGGCTGCACTCTACCTACTGAGCTATGGAAGCATCTTTTGAAATTATACAATAACAATAATTAAAAGTAAATATTTTTGTTGACTTTTTTAAAAAAAGAGAGTAAAATATTAACTATAATAAATAAAAACTAGTAAGAGAAAAAGTAAAATAAAGGTTACTTAAAAAGAGAAAGTTAGTCATAGGCTGAGAGCTAACTTAAAGAAAACATATTTGAAAAACTACCTCTTCAAAAGTTTCTAGTGAATAAGCTAGACGTTAGGTAACGTTATAACCTATAAACTAAGTAAAATTAAGGATGGAACCGTGTTATTTTAAGCACTCCTTGAACAAAATAAAATGTTCATTGGGTGTTTTTTTGATTACCCAAGAACAAGAAGGAGGAATTATTATGATTAAAGTTACTTTAAAGGATGGAAATGTTCTAGAAGTAGAGAAAGGAAAAAATATCTTAGATGTTGCAAAACAAATAAGCGAAGGATTAGCAAGAGTTGCAACTTGTGGCGAAATAGACGGAAAAATAAGAGATATAAGATACCAATTACAAGAAGATTGTAACTTAGTAATTCATACTTTTAGAGAAGAAGATTTAGAAGGAAAGAAAGCTTATTGGCATACAACATCACATATTATGGCTCAAGCTGTAAAAAGATTATTTCCTGACGTAAAATTTGCAATAGGACCATCAATTGATAATGGATTTTATTATGATTTTGACGTAGAAAAACCATTTACTGATGAAGATAAAGCAAATATTGAACAAGAAATGAAAAAAATAATAAGAGAAAATATTGGAATAGAAAGATTTTCTTTACCAAAACAAGAAGCATTAGAATTAATGAAAGATCAGCCATATAAACAAGAATTAATTAATGAATTACCAGATGGTGAAGAAATTAGTTTTTATAAACAAGGAGATTTCACAGACTTATGTGCAGGACCACATTTAGAAAGTACAGGAAAAGTAAAAGTAGTAAAAATACTTTCTTCTTCAGGAGCATATTGGAGAGGTAGCGAAAAAAATAAAATGTTACAAAGAATTTATGGAATTTCTTTTCCAAAAGCATCTGAATTAGAAGAATATATGCAAAAATTAGAAGAAGCAAAATTAAGAGATCACAGAAAAATTGGTAAAGACTTAAAACTATTTATGACACATAAATTAGTAGGAGCAGGACTCCCTATGTACTTGCCAGATGGAGCAACAATAAGAAGAATATTAGAAAGATATATTCAAGATAAAGAATTAAAATTAGGATATAGTCATGTATATACACCAAGTTTAGCAACAACAGATCTTTATAAAACAAGTGGACACTGGGATCATTATAAAGATGATATGTTCCCAATAATGAAAATGGATAATGAAGAATTGGTACTAAGACCAATGAATTGTCCTCATCATATGCTTATATATAAAAGTGAATTAAGATCATATAGAGATTTACCAATTAAAATTGGTGAACTTGCACATGATTTTAGATATGAAAATAGTGGAGCCGTATGCGGATTAGAAAGAGTTAGACAAATGTGTCAAAATGATGCTCATTTATTTGTTAGGCCTGATCAAATAAAAGAAGAAGTTGGAAAAGTAATAAAATTAATATTTGAAGTTTATATGAATGACTTTGGATTTGAAAGAGATAGATTTCAGTTTAGATTATCTCTAAGAGATAAAAACAATAAAGAAAAATATATTGATAATGATGAAATGTGGGAGACTGCAGAAAGCCAGCTAAGAGAAATTTTAAAAGAATTAAATATAGAATTTTATGAAGCTGAAGGAGAAGCAGCGTTCTATGGACCAAAAATTGATATTCAGATTAAAACTGCTTTAGGACATGATGTAACAATTCCAACATGTCAATTAGATTTTGCTCTTCCTGAAAGATTTGAATTAACATATATAGGAGAAGATGGAAATGAACATAGACCAGTTGTAATTCATAGAGCAATACTTGGTTCATCTGACAGATTTATATCATTCTTGTTAGAAGAAACAAAAGGAGTTTTACCATTATGGGTTGCTCCAAAACAAGTAAGAATTTTACCTATAACAGATAATCAACATGAATATGCTAATAAATTAAAAGATGAATTATTAAAAGAAGGTATAAGAGTTGAAGTAGATTTAAGAAATGAAAAAACAGGATACAAAATTCGTGAAGCTGAACTTTCAAAAATTCCTTATATGTTAGTTGTTGGACAAAGAGAAGTAGATTCAGATTCGGTGTCAGTTCGTTCGTATAAAGAAGGAGACTTAGGAAGTATAAGTGCAGAAGAATTTAAAAATAAAATCTTAGATGAAATAAATAATAAAATATAGTATAGGAGAGGAAAGGACAAGAGTATGAAATTAGGAATAGTAGGTTTACCAAATGTAGGTAAAAGTACAATGTTTAATAGTATAACAAAAGCAGGTGCAGAATGTGCAAATTACCCGTTCTGCACAATAGAACCAAATGTAGGAGTTGTTCCAGTTCCAGATGAAAGATTAGATAAATTAACCCAAATGTACAATCCTCAAAAAACAACTCATGCTGTAATTGAATTTGTAGATATTGCAGGATTAGTTAAAGGAGCAAGTAAAGGAGAGGGATTAGGGAATAAATTCTTATCTCATATACGTGAAACAGATGCTATTTGTGAAGTTGTAAGATGTTTTGATGATTCAAATATTGTACATGTTGATGGAAGTGTTGACCCTATAAGAGATATAGAAACAATTAATTTAGAACTTATATTTGCAGATATAGAAACAGTAAATAAAAGATTAGATAAAGCAAGAAAAAATTTAAAAGCAGATAAAAAATATCAAGCAGAAATAGATTTACTAGAAAAAATTAAAGAAAATTTAGAAAATGGGATATCAGCAAGAGCTTTAGATTATAATGAAGAAGAACAAGAACTGGTTAAAGATATGTTTTTACTTACTACAAAACCAATACTTTATATTGCAAATATATCAGAAGAACAATTAGAAAATACTGAAAATGATGAATTGGTTTTAAAAGTAAAAGAATATGCTTCAAAAGAAAAAGCTGAAGTCATTCCTTTATGTGTTAAAATTGAAGAAGAACTATCACGGATTAGATGATTCTGATAAAAAAGAAATGTTAGAAGCTTTAGGGTTAAAAGAATCTGGCCTTGATAAAGTTATAAAGAGAAGTTATGATTTATTAGGTTTAATGTCATTTTTAACTGCAGGAGAACCAGAAGTAAGAGCTTGGACAATAAAAAAAGGAACAAAAGCTCCACAGGCTGCAGGAAAAATACATTCAGATATAGAAAGAGGATTTATAAAAGCAGAAGTAGTGTCATACGATGATTTAATTAAAGAAGGATCTATGGTAGCTGCAAAAGAAAAGGGGTTAGTTCGCTCAGAAGGTAAAGAATATATAATGCAAGATGGAGATATTGTTCTATTTAAATTTAATGTGTAATATTTATGTAACAAAAATGTAATAAAAAAATACAAAAAAACTATTGACTTATAAAAAAAATAAGTTTAAAATATATTTAGAAAAACAAAAGAAATACATATTTTATTTGTTTTTTATACAAATCACTTGATTTTATACTAAAAAAGTAGTATAATAATTATTGATTGTATAAATAATAATAAATATAAGATTAGGGGAGATAAGAAAAATGAGAAAAACAAATTTAATTAAAGTAGTTACAATTTTATTAATAAGTGCAATGGTAATGTTATTTACAACAAATGTAAATGCAGCTGAAAATGATACAGGTTTTACAGATTTAACAAGTACATTAAATAATACAAGTACAAATAATACTAATACTAATGCAACAAATTCAAATACAAGCAATACTAACACTAATACAAATAATACTAATAAAAATACAAATACAAATACAAACAATACTAATAAGAATAATTCTAGTGTTTATAGTAATACAGATTTACCAAAAACAGGAATCGAAGATTCAATACCTGTTGCAATGTTAGTTGTTGTATTTGGAATATCAGCAGTATATGCATATAGAAAAATAAAAGAATATAAAAATATTTAATTTATTGTATAAAATAAAGCAAAAGCCCAAATATTTATCTTCAGTAAGTATTTGGGTTTTTATTTTGACTTGATTTAACAACTAATCTATTTTGATTAAAATTATTACAAGTAATTAGTGTTAATTCTTTTGAAAATTTATTATAATCAAAAATGGGAGATAGATCCGAATCATTTACTTCATAAATTTTGAAAACAGTATAAACATATTTATTATTTAAATTATCGTATATATATATTTTGTCGTTAATATCTAATAATGATAAATTACTAAAAAATTTAGAATTGTCATAATTATGTCCAGCAATACATAAATTACCATCTTCTTTTGGAGAATTTCCATAAAATTTACAAGGGGAAATTTTTAATAATTTGTCAGTTAGTTTTGAAAATATAGGATATTTAATGTTTATATTTGGTATTTCAATTATTCCAAATATTTCATTTTCAGTTTCATACTTATTTTTAATTTCTTCTTCAGAATATTTTGAATATAATTTATATATATTATAATTATTACTTAACTCATTTGAAATTTTTTCGTATTGTTTTATAGAAATTAAATTATATATTATAAAACCGATAAATATTAATACTAGAAAGAAAGAAACACAAAAAGTAACCTTATAAAATTTTTTCTTCTTTTTTATAAAAAAAACTAATTTTGTAGCTAATATTTGATTCATTTTATTACCCTCTGATATATTTTTTATTAGTTTATGTAAAAATAAGGGATTTATTAAGAAAAAATTTTCTAAAAAAAAGACCTATATATAAAGGCCTTCCAAAATTTTAATTAAATTCATTTCTTATCTCAAAACATTTAAAACCAATTAATTCTTTTTCTTCCAAACAATCTAAATAAATATCAAGTTCATCTATATTTCTACATGCGGCAATAATTATGGGATTTAAATCATATTTAAACATTAATTCAAAACTTAAATCTAAAGCTTTAAAAAAAGAATATTTTGGGCTTCTATATTTAATTATTTTAAAAGCTTCTCTAAATCTAGCAAATGCAGGATATTTAAATTTGTTTAATGGTAATATATATATATCATCTATTACATCTATGATAGAATTATATTTGTTGTTAGAGTTATTGAAAATTTTTTCTAAATCTTTATATTTATATGGCAAATAAGCTTTTTGTGTTTTTTCTGAAATTATTAATATATCGTTATCCATATTAACCTCCAAATAACATTACATATATTATAATTAAAAAATAAAATAATGTAAATAAAAATAATAAAAAAATATTACATTTACATTATAAAAAATTTGTATTGAAAATAATTAAACTATATGATATATTTAATAATATAATTAAAAAAGGAGATTAATTGTAAATTGTACAAGATAAAAAATTTTGAAAAAACAGGTAAAAAAATGTACTTAATACAGAAAATTTTTTCAATATTTATATACCTAGTTATTATACCTATAATTATTATTAATTTTGTAATATTAATACAATCATATATAAATCCAAATGGTATTCCTAGTTTTTTAGGGTATAAAACTTTTGTAATAATTTCTAAAAGCATGGAACCTACAATTATGACAGGAGATGCAATTTTTATAAAAGAAGTTCCAGAAAATCAAATAAAAATAAATGATATTATATCATTTCATGATCAAGGAGATATGAATACCCATAGAATTATAGAAACTACTAAAGAAAAAGGACTTATAAATTATATTACAAAAGGAGATAATAATAAAAATCCAGATAAAAATAAAGTTACATATGATAAAATTGAAGGGGTATATAAGTATAAATTAAATGGATTTGGTTCAATAATAAATACAATAAAAGACAAGATTACTTTAGTTGTATTATTAATTTTTTTAATTTTAATTTCTATACATCAAGTAAATACAAATAAAAAGAAATTAATAAGAAAAGAAAAAAGATATATTTATAGCAAGGAGAGCAAAGTTATATTATAAAATTTATAATATTTAAATTATAAAACTAACTCCAAAATTTACATAATTTCATATTATATATAAATGTAATATGAAAGGAGGAAATGATGAATTTTGGATTTAGAAGGAATAAAAGTAGGATTTGTATTAACAGGTTCATTTTGTACTTTTACAAAGGTAATACCTAAAATTAGAGAATTAATTAAGCAAGATGCAGAAGTAATTCCAATAATGTCATTTAATAGTTACAATTTAGATACTAAGTTTGGAAAAGCTAAAGATTTCATTATAAGAATAGAAGAAATCACCAAAAATAAAGTAATTCACACTATTCAGGATGCAGAACCAATAGGACCAAAAAAAATGACAGATATTATGATAATAGCACCATGTTCACGGGAATACTATGGCTAAACTTGCTTGTGATATTATAGATACTCCAGCTGTCATGGCAGCAAAGTCTCACTTAAGAAATGGAAGTCCTTTAGTTATTGCGCCATCTACAAATAATGGATTAAGTGGAAATGCAGAAAATATAGGAAAATTATTAAATCGAAAGAATTATTATTTTGTACCTTTTAGACAAGATAATCCAATCACTAAACCAAGATCAATTGTATTTGATTCTGAGTACCTTATAAAAACGATAAAATATGCACTCCGTGGAGAACAAATAAGCCCAATTTTATTATGAAATTGTTTATGACACTAAATTAATAGAGTTATAAACTTGTCGAAAAAGTTATATAACTCTATTTTTATAAAATGATAATTAGGACAAATTATAATTAATATACAAAAGATAGCATCCTAAAAGAAGGGAATGTTATAATGGATAAAATATATAAAAAATTAAATAAATCAGAAATAGAAACTAATATAAATATTTTATATAACGAAAATATTTTGTCAGTCTATACGAATGATGTTTCTCTTCAAAAACAATTAAACAAATTACTTGGTGAACCAACTAAAGAATTTAAGATAAAGAAGTCAATTGTAGGTAGTTCTTGGGATATATCATTAAATAATAAAACCAAAATTACAAAAATGATTTTAAAAGCTAATATATTTGAACTGTAAAACTTAAATGAAACAATTTTTGGGAGGAAAAAGTGAAAAAATTAAAGCAAACAATATTAGATATTAGCATATGGAAATTACTTGTATATTTTATTATATATAGTATTATAGGATATATAATTGAAACATTATTTGGAATAGCAACAAAAGGAGTATGGGAATCTAGACAAAGTTTTTTATATGGACCATTTTTACGGATTATATGGAATGGGAGCTGTAATTATAACAATATTCTCAAAATATTTCAGCAAAAATAAATTTACTCTTTTTATAGGCGGATTTATTATAGGAGCTGTAACTGAATATCTTGCAAGTTTTCTATTAGAAATGGTGATGAATATTAGATGGTGGGATTATTCTGGATATATATTAAATATTAATGGAAGAATATGTTTACTATATTCAGCTTTTTGGGGGATATTAACACCTTTATTGATAAAAATCAATGAATATATAGATAGATTAATAAATAAAATAAAAGAAAAAGTACATATAAAATTACTAAAGACTATTGTATTAGGATTAATAACCTTTTTAATTGTTGATTGTTTACTTACATGTTATGCTCAAAAACAATTTATAAATAGGATGATTGTAAAAAACAATATTAATGTAGAAAATAAAGCAGAGATCGAAGAAGAATATAAAAAAACTTATGACAATGAATTTTTATCAAAAACAATTTTAAAATTCTGGAATAATGAAAAAATGATAAAAACATTTCCAAATATAAAAATAGAAGATAAAGAACATAATATTATTTATTTAGATAGCTTATTGCCTGAAATAACACCATACTATAAAAAAATATTTGATAAATAAAACATAAAAACGAACATTTTTTTGAAAAAAAGTATTGACAAAGAATAAATGTTCGTTTATAATTACCTTATACAAACGAACAAACATTCTTAAAAGGAGATGGTTATATGAAAGTAAAAATTGTAAATGTAAAGAAATTCATAAGAAGCGTAATAATAATCATTATAGGCGGTATTTTATTACTATTTATAAGTTTAAATAATACATATTCTAAGGGGGAAATTAAGTATAAAACTGAATATATAACTTATGGAGATACTATATGGAAAATTGCTGAAAAAGAGTATAGAGAAAATAAATATTTTGAAAATAAAGATATTAGAAGTATAATAAAAGAAATAAAAAGCATTAATAGTATGGAAAATCAAATATTACAGGTAGGGGAGAAAATATTAATACCTACATATTAAATAAAGGTATGAACTGATTTTTATTATATCAGTCCATACTTTTAACTTTATCCATTAGCCAAAGGATTTCTATCAAGTGCATTTCTAATTTGTTCATTATTTACATGAGTGTATATTTCTGTTGTAGAAATGCTTTCATGGCCTAAAAGTTCTTGCAGAGCTCTTATATCAACTTGTCCGTATTGATACATAAGTGTTGCAGCAGTATGCCTAAGCTTATGTACAGAATACTTAGTACTATCTAATCCAGCTTTAGATAATTCTTTATTAATTATATGTTGCACCGTTCTGTTACCAATTCTTTCTTTTCTTTCACTTAAAAACAGTGCTTTTTCTGAAAACTTTTTATCATGTTTAATACCTTCTTTAGGTCTAACAGCTAAATAATCTGTTATTGCTTGCATACAAGCTTTATTTAAGTAAATAGTTCTTTCTTTGTTTCCTTTACCAATAACATTTAATTTACATTCTGATAGATCTATATCTTTAACATTGATACCCACTAATTCAGAGAGACGTATACCACAATTTAAAAATAATGTAGTCATTGCAAAATCTCTTACATAATTTCTATTATCTTCGTCAGATGCAGCATTAAGTAACTTTCTGCTATCATCTAATGATAAATATTTAGGTAATCTTTTTTCCTTTTTTGGAGTTTTTAAGTTTAAAGCAGGATTATGATCTAATAAAAACTTAGAGCTTGCGTCTTGACATAAGTAGTTAAAAAATATTCGTATTGTAGAAATTTTTCTAGCTCTTGTAGCAGGTTTACTATGATACACAGTAGCTAAATAACTTAAGAAAGCATGTATATCATCTATTTTAATTTTCTTAACAGTATTAATTGTTAAATCATTAATTTTTATATTCTTAAAATCTGTTTCCTTTGTCATATCAAAATGAATTTTAATAAACTTAAAAAACATAGCTAAGTCATAATTATATTCTTTAATACTATTAGGTGATTTATTTAATATCGTAGTAGAGTAATCTAAAAAAGAATTTAAAAAATCTGGATTTTCCTCTCTTTTTATCATAAAAATATCACTTCCATTTCTTTTAACACAATTATATATTAAAAAAAATCAAAATGGAATAATTTTTACAAATTTTGTGCAATCTTTTAAGTAATTAAATGTTAAATATTAATTAATCTTATTAACAGTTAGAATGACGCAATACAATTATTGACAAAACACGACATATAATGTATCATGTGTAAAAAAGGAGATATTAATTAAATGAATAATAAGAAAGTAGGAAAAAATGTTAAAAAATTAATAAAGGAAAATAATATTTCAATTGAATATGTGGCACAAAAAATTAGAATTAAAACCCAAAAATTAGAAAACAAAATAAAAGGAGAAGAAGAATTTACAGCAAAAGAAATTGTGGATTTAATAAATTTATTTGAAATTTCTTCAAAACAATGTTCAAAAATATTTTTTCCATAAAGATAAATTTTGCAACTGATAACTTATATTTTGAAAGGAAGGTACTTGATTTAAGTACTTTATTTTTAGGCTTTATTTATATGTTTGCGCAAAAAATCAATATATAGTTTAATATTTAATTTATCATATTGATAAAACATCGTATAAAAATAATAAAGAGCATTGTTAAAATAAAAATTTTATTATATAATACAACTATAAAATAACAATTAGTAATGAGTATGAAAATAAGTGATAATGAACTAATATTAATAGTAGAAAAAAGATTTATATGAAATAAAAAGAATTAAACATACAATTTACTAATTTTATAATTATACAATATAATCTAATATAAAATGGAGGAAAATTATGTTAAAAAAAATAAATTTTGATAATACAATAAAAAAAATAGAAAATATTTCAAACGATGTTGCTATAATTATGCGAAATAGATTAATTATAGCTATCTTTCTTATAGTAGATGGTATAACATTTATTTGTAATCCAAATGCTTCTCTAACAGGAATGACAAAAAATATAATAATATTTGTACTTTTAGCTTCTTTTTCAACATTAATTACAAATATTTATTCAAAAACAAAAGATATAAAATCAATTATAATATCGATAGTTATTATAGTAATAGGAATAGTTACATTTATATTTCCAGATGTAATATCTGCATATGTACAAGTATTATTTGCTTTATTTATTATATATGATGGAGTAATGAATATATTAAATACATTAAATTTGAATAAATTATCAGGATATACTCAAGCTATCGCAGAAAAGTTTGATAACATTGTTAATCGTAAAAATGCTAATAACAGTTTTGAAGAAGGAATGGAAGAACAAAAAGAAAAATTTATAAATCCACTTAAAAATATAGTAAATAAAACTAATAAGTTTTCAATTCTATATATACTTACTAATATAGCATCTATTATTCTTGCACTACTACTTCTTATGTTTTCAAATATTTCTATAATAGTATGGGGTATTATATTTATATATACAGGAATTTCTGATCTATTAGTTGCTATGAGAACAATAAATATATCAAAGAAAATTAAAGAAAAAAAGTTTAAGGAAATAATATATAATGAAGATGAAAAAGACAAATAAAACATAATAAATCTAAATATAAAATTGTAAAATGAATAAAAAAAAGAGGTAAAAATCATGAAAAAAGAAAAAAGCAAAGAGAAAAAGGTATTCCTTAACGAAAAAAAGCTAGAAGTTTTAGTTGCAATATTCTTAGGAATAACAACTCTTCTTGTGGCATGGGCAGGTTGGATAGGATCATTACACGGAGGAATTCAAGCAATAAACTTTACTAAAAGTAACAATTTGGCGGCTGAAGGTAATGCTGAATATAATGTGGCAGCACAGATTTATTTATCAGATTTATTTGCATGGAATACTATTTTCAATTTACAATTAGATAAGGAAACTGCAATAGAAAAAGGAAATGAAGAAGAAGCAAAAGTTATTGAAATTAAAATACAAAAAATTATGAATGACAATTGCTCACCAAAACTTATAGAGGCTATTTCTGAAAAAGCAAATTCTCCATTTGAAAACGAAGATTTTGTGAACAGTTATTTTAAGAGAGCTAAAGAATTATTAGATGAATCACAAAAAATTCTAGAAGAAGGAAAACAAGATAATTTACGTGGAGATTCATATAAATTAGTTACAGTAATTTATTCACTTGTACTATTTTTATTAGGTATAGTAGGAATTTTTAAGGATTTTCAAAATCGTAAAGTATTATTTATTTTTTCAATATGCATTTTGTTTTTTGGTATAATTTATATGCTTACAATACCAATGCCGACGGGATTTAAAATTACAAATTTTTTTAATTTTAATTAAGTGAAGATTTTGATAATCTAAAGCAAATACTATATTACAAGTAATTTAAATTTTTACAAATTTATATATTAATAAATATGACTAAATCAATAATAATTAAAGGAGGAGAAAAAAATGAAATATTTAAAAAATACATATAAAATAATGAAATATAATTTCGGAACATTAGCAAAATTTGAAATAATTTATAAAATTCTTGTACTTTTAATTTTTGCACCTATAGTTATGAGTGGATTTAAACTATCAATGAAATTAACAGGATATAGTTATTTAACAATCGAGAACATTTCAAGTTTCATATTAAATCCAATCACTTTAATTTTTATAATGGTAGCAATATTATGCTTAACATTAGTAACATTATTTGATGTTAGCACAATGATTATTATATATGATGCTTCATATAATGAAAAAAAAATAACATTAAAAGAATTAATTAAAATATCTTTAAGTAAATGTAAAAACATGATTAAATTAAAAAACATACCAGTAGCTTTTATGTTATTATTTTTAATACCTGTACTTGATATTGGAGTTAGGTCAAATACAATTTTGAAAATTACAATTCCAGAATTTATTTCAGATTATATAACTAATAATACTACTTTATATGTTATTGCTATTATAATATATATTGTTTTAGTGATACTTCTTTTAAGATGGATTTATTCTATTCATTATATGGTGTTAGAGGATAAAAGTTTTAACGAGGCACGAAAATGTAGCAGCAAACTAGCTAAAGGAAATAAATTTAAAGATTTAATACGAATAGGCTTGTTTGAAATCTTAGTTACTCTTGTTTATTATGCTATTATACTTACTGGAATATTACTAATTTCAATACTTTATCAAGTTTTAGCTAATTTTGAAATTATAGAAAGTGTTATTATATCAGCTGTATGCACTGTTATTGCTATAACATATATATTATTTTTAATTATTTCAAACAGTTTAAGCTTTGCATTAATAACAACAAGCTTCTATATACATAAAAAAGACAAGCAAGAAGAAGTAAAGAAATTTAATTACAATAAAACTGATATAAAAAACAAGAAAAAAATAGTTTCAAGAGTATTAGTAATTTTAATATTAATTGCTCTGATTACTTGTGGAAGTATATTTACATATAAAATTATAAAAGGAGAAGTTGATTTAAATATAAATCTAGGAAAAGAAATAGAAGTAACTGCACATAGAGGTGGAAGCCTTGATTTTCCAGAAAACACAATGTCAGCATTTAGAGGTGCAGAAGAAGCAGGGGCAGATTGGATAGAATTAGATATTCAACAAACAAAAGATAGAAAAATCGTTATATCACATGATACTAATGTTTCAAGAGTTACTGGCGTTAATAGGGATATAATAGATATGACTTATGAAGAAATAAGCAAATTGGATGCAGGAAGTTTCTTTAGTGAAAAATTTAAGGGTGAAAAGATGCCTTTGCTAGAAGAAGTATTAGAATTTGCAAAAAGTAATAATATAAAATTAAACATAGAATTAAAGCCCACAGGCAAAGAAATTGATTTTGAAAAAGATGTAGTTGAATTAATAAAAAAATATGATTTTATAGATAGGTGCGTTGTTACAAGTCAAGTTTATAGTGCTGTTGAAAATGTAAAAAAAGTAGATCCAAATATAAAAACACTTTATGTTATGAGTATAGCGATTGGGGATATTACTAATTTAGAATATGCTGATAATTTTAGTGTTGAGGCTACAAATGTTGATGAGGAATTAGTAAATATAGTTCATAATAAAGGAAAGAAATTGTTTGTTTGGACAATAAATACAGAAGAAAATATAAATAAAATGATAGATTTAAATGTTGACAATATCATTACAGATGATTACAAGCTAGCAGTAAAGCTTGTAAACAAAAAAAGAAATGCTAATTTAATTGAAGAATTAATAAAAGCATTAATATTATAAACTAAAAGCGTGGAAGATAGGGGAAGTAAAAAATAAAAATTGTTAAATACGATTTTTTATGATATAATTTCAAAAAATATGAAAGGCATTGGAAAAAGAAATGATAATACTAAAAAATGATAATGATATTAATAATAAAAATATTATTCATACAAAATTAAGAAGAAACAATCTTGATAAATGTGAGTGGCTAAATAAAAATGTTCCTGATGACATAAAAGTATCAGATACAATACAGAATAATTTTTTAGCTTTTGATGATAAAAAATTAATAGGCGGCGCAATTGGATTTGTCCAATATAATTGGTATTTTTTAGATTTATTATATATAGATAAAGAATATAGAAACAAAAATATCGGAACAAAATTAATTAGAGCCATAGAAGAATATGCAAAAAAAGAAAATTTGACAGGTGTAAGAATGGAAACATGGAATTTCCAAGCCAGAGGATTTTATGAAAAAATGGGATATACTGTTTGGGCAGAAATAAAAGATTGTCCACCAGGCACAATAGATTACTATTTAAAGAAAGAATTAAAATAATTAATAAAAACTCTAGAAATACTTGCATATGAATTTCTAGAAAATTTTTCGAAAATTCAATTTTACAAACAAATAAAGATCCTTATATCACCATATTTAATTTTTTATATAATAATGAAAATAAAAATAAAAATATAATTTATTTAAACAGTTCATAAATATTAAAAGAAATTATAAATCTAAATTAGGATGTGTATTCTTATGAATAAAATTAAAGCCATTATTTTGGATCTTGATGGTACATTACTAGATGATAACGAAGAAATAGGCAATTACACTAAAGAAGTATTAAAATCAATTAAAGACGATGTAAAAATAATTCTTGCTAGTGCTAGACAATTTTGCAGAATTAAACCATATTTAAATGAATTATCTTTAATTGATATCAATAATTATTCTATTTGTTTAAATGGTGCTTTAGTTGTAGATAATACAGAAAAAATACTTCATTCTTCTTATATCAACCCTAACATTGTATGTAAAATTGATAAAAACGTATTGAATCATCACAATGAGATAAAATGGATCTATTATACAAGTAGTGAAAGAGTATTGAAAAAAGATATATATAATATTAATTATTTTACTCAAAAAAATATCATATATAAAATAGTTGGAATTTCTAATAAAGAAACAATACATAATTTTAAAAAATGCAGTACTAGTGATATATCAAATATTGCTGAGTTTTCAAGTAGTACACCAAAAAGAATAGAGATTGTTAGTAAAGGCACTGATAAATTAAACTCTACCAAACTACTGCTAGAAAAATTGGGAATAGATAAAGAAAACTGTATAGCGATTGGTGATGGAGAAAATGATATTCCTATATTACAATATGTTGGTTATGGTGTCGTAATGAAGAATGCTCCAACAAATATTAAAGAAAAAGTAAAAAAAATAACTAAGTATACAAATAATGAAGATGGTGTAGGAAAAATGATAGAAGAAATGTATTACAATTAAATCGAAAGGAAATAAACAAAATGAAATTGGAAGAAGATTTTAAAAATAAGATACTTAGCACTTTTGATGAAGAAGGAATTATTTGGTTAAATAATATTGACCAAATAATAGATAAATATACTAAAAAATTAGGTTTAGAAAATATAAAGATAAGAAAACAATTATCTATAAACATATTACTTGATGCATATTCAAAGCAATTTGGAGATGTAATTATAAAAATTCTTTCTCCTGGAATAATCTCTTTAAATGAAATTAAATATGTGAATGAATTAAATCTTAAGAAAATAGTCAAATGTTATTATTATAATTTAGACGATAGGATAATGATTTTAGAAAAAATTAATCCTGGATATTGTTTAAGCAAACTTAAAAATATAGATGATAGAATAAAGATTTTTAAAGATATTTTAACTGATATATGTGATAATACAGCTGATTTTATAGATCAATTTCCTCAACTTGAAACAAAACTTTATGATAGTGTACAGCATAATAATAAATATGAGCAAGTTATTAGTAATTTACTTGATATTGCAAAAGATATGTATAAACAAATAAAAAAATATAATTATCCAAAGTATGTTTTGCATAATGATTTGCATCATAAAAATATTTTAAAATCTAAAGAAGGATGGAAAATAATAGATCCACATGGAGTAGTAGGAGAAAAGATTTTTGATACCGCTCAATTTATAAAAGAAGAATTAAAATTACAAGAAAATGATGTAAGTACATTAGATTCAATAATAAACAAGATGTCTGAAACTATTAATGAAGAAAAGAAATTGATATATATGGCGTTATTCATTCAAAATACTACTAAACTATTATACTATCTAAAAGCAAACTACGATGAAAAAACCATTGATAATAATATTAATTTGTGCAATTTTATACTTGAAAGATTAAAAATACTATAAAATTCTGTTATAGAAACAAGCTTTCATATTAAAAATAGTTTATTGTCTATAAAATATAGCTATAATAGGCTTATATCAAGGAATAGCAAAATCTGCAAGTGAGGTACTTAATTTAAGTACTTTCTTTTGCATCCTATCTCTGTTTGCATAAAACTTTGATAATACAAACCAATACATAAGTTAATATTTAATAATTGGATATATAAAGTTATATTTTAAATTATAAAATAATTGAATTCTGCATAAAATAGTATTATTAAATATTTAAAATTTGCTATACTTTTTAAGAAAAATATGTTAAAATTATTATAAGTTATGAAAAGGAAGTGATTTTATGCAAAAAGTTATAACTGTTGAAGAAATGGAAAAAATAGCTAATGAATATACAAATATAGAAGAACCAATAATTGTTAAAAGAGCTAATAAAAATGATTTAGTAATATTAAGCATGGAAGAATATAAGAAGAAATTGTTTCTTAATGAATTAGATGAAAAAATACAAGAAGGTGAAGAAGATATAAAAAATGGTAAAACACATAAGTTAAGAGATGTATTTAAAGAATTAAGGAGCGAATATGGATTCTAAATATGAAGTTATAGTTACAGAAAGAGCAAAGCAAGAGTTAAAAGAAATATATGATTATATATCTAAATCATTAATGGAAGAAAACACAGCTATTAAAATGATAGATAAAATAGAAAATGAATTATTAAAACTAGAAACAGTACCAGAAGGATTTAGTGTAATTGAAAATTATATAAGGAAAGATTTTAAGTATAGAAGATTACCTATAAATAATTATGTGGCTATTTATCGTATTGATAAAAAAGAAAGAAAAGTATATATTGTACGAATTATTGTGGAAGAAATTATTTGAATGAATTATAAAAAGAATATAATAATTATTTTTGCTATTTTAATATTATAAATTCTGAAAGTGAGGTACTTTTATAAAGTACCTTTCAATAAATATTGAAGGAGGAATTTTAATGTCTAAAATCTCAGAAAAAGTAAAAAAACTTTCGAAGCCTGCAAGCTCTGTTAAGCATTCAGGTAAAGTGGCGTATGTGGTATCTCGAGCAGATATTGTAGAGCTAAACAAAAGAATGGAACCTTTGTTAAGGCAAAATCAGAGAGAAAGAGATGAAAGTTTTGAAGCCGCTAGAGATGTAGTCATTAAGTAAAGTAAGAGAAGAAGTTGAGTTTTTACTACCTAACTTCTTCTTTTTAAATTATTTTTTAAACATTATAAAATCAAGAGGGAGAATGCTTTAGTTAAGTACACTAAAATCATTCTCCCATTAAAATAAGTTATTTCAATTATTAAGCTGTTTTTCTATTTAATGTTTTGTTAATTGTTATTTCAATATCATCAGTACTTACTGGGAAAGATATTATACCAACACCTCTATAATATATATCTATTTCTTGAATTTTTTTACCATTTACTTTTTCTTGTTGATGAATTATTATCTTTTCAATTAATTCATTTAGTATCTCTGGCGAAAGTTTAGTTATCTCAGTATATTTTTTTACATTAGATATAAATTGAGTTATATCAGTATCTTTCTTTTCAGTATTTTCAATATCTTTTGACAATTGTTCAATTTTTGTTTTTAATTCTTGCTGTTCCTTATCATAATTAAAAGATAAGTTTCTAAATCTATCATCTGAAATTTTTCCAGATACATTATCTTCGTAAATATGCATAAATAAGTTATCAATTTCAATTACTCTGTTTTTTGCTTTTTCAAGTTCTTTCTTGTTTTTAGAAATTTGTTTTAACTCATCCTGTGTAGATTTTGCAAGTTGTTCTTGAATAAATAAATCTTCGTAATCTTTCATATAAGAAACTAGTCTTTGTATATTTTCTAAAATAATGCTTTGCAATACATCATCTGAAATATAATGAGAAGTACATGCTGAAGTATCATGCTTATAACTTGAACATCTATAATGATCTTTGTTTCTTAAATCTACGACAGGTGATTGAAAATACATTTTTTTACCACAATCATAACAGAATAGTAATCCAGAAAAAATACTTTTCTTACCTGATTTAGCACGTTTTTTCCTGTTATTCCTTAATTGTTTAGCAATGTTCCAAGTATATTCATCAATAATTGGCTCGTGTGTATTTTTAAATATCTTTCTGTCTTTTTTTGGAAGATTAACCCTAGTCTTATCTTTATAAGAACGAGTAGTACATTTAAAATTTACTGTATCTCCAATATATTCTTGTCTATCTAAAATGCCTGCAATTGTTGTTCCACACCATTTATACTGATATTCTTGATTAGTTGCATTTGTACTAATACTTGCGTTATATTCAGATGGAGTTAATATTTTTCTTTCTCTTAAAATTCTAGCAATTTCAAAAGTTCCATGTCCTTGAATAAATAGATTAAATATTTCTTTTACAACTTCTGCTGATGTTTCATCTACTAGCCATTTTGTTTTATCGTTTTCATCTTTTTTATATCCATAAGGTACATTGTTAGCAAGTGAAATACCCGATTCACCTTTATTTTTAAGAACTGTTCTAACTTTTTGACTCGTATTTTTTGCATGCATTTCATTAAACCAGTCTTGAATAGGCAAGAAGTCATTTAAACCTTTACTACTATCAATGTTGTCCATTATAGCAATATATCTGATGTTTAGTCTTACGAAATCTTCTTCAAGAAGTTGTCCAACAACAAGTCGATTTCTTCCAAGTCTTGAATGGTCTTTTACTATAATAGTATTAATCTTTCCACTTTCAGCAAGTTCCATCATTTCCATAAAAGCAGGTCTTGTAAAAGTAGTTCCAGAATAACCATCATCTACAAAGAACTTAATGTTTTGAAAATTGTTTTCTTTTGCATATTTACTTAAAATTGATTTTTGATTTGTTATACTATTGCTTTCTCCTGCAAGTTCATCATCTCTTGATAAACGACAGTATAAAGCAGTAATTTTATCGCTTTCTAGCTGTTTCACTATTTTCTCCTTTCCCAGCATGAAATACGATATAAAATAATAGTTACTTTTTTAGTAGTTCTTATAATATACCATATTTCAAACTAAAATCCAATACAAAATAATTATTTTCCAAAAATCCTAAAAAGATCTTGTAATATTGTATATTCTGAATCTTTGCTAAAATAGGTATTTACCTTATAAACAGTACCTTTTATTTCTTTTTCAAAGTTCAAATTTTGTTCTATACATAAGTTTTCAAAATATTCTCTAAGTTCATCTTTGCTCATTTTTGAAAGCTTATCATATAGTTCATTTCTTAAATTTTCTATAAATTCGTATTCTTCGTTTGTGAGTTCTAATCTATAAACAATATTATCTTGCATTTCTATCAGCCCTCCTTTTTTTCTTGTATTCAGGAGAGTTGATTTTTTCTTGATATTCTAATTGTTTTCTGTATTCTTCAATTAAACCACGTTCAACTCTTTCTCTAGTTTCACCTTCAAAACGATTAATATAAGCTTTATCATAATCTGTAATATTGGCTAAAATTTCTCTTTCAGCAGGTGTGTATAATTTTTCTAGCCTTTGCCTTTCAGCAAGTTCTAGCTGTCTTTGCTTTTTTTGTTCTTCTTCTTTAAATAGAGATTTAAAGAAGTCGATTACTCTAGTTGGAGCATAAGCAATTGCACGAATAAAGTCTTTAGTCTTTTCTTTTAATTCATTAAAGTCGTGTTTCAACTTGCTATTTTCTTCTTTTAGTTTTGTAATTTCAACATCTGCAACTATACCTTTTTTAGCATATTTAACAAGATTTTGATAGTCATTGTTATCTAATTCTATCTTTTTACCAAATAATTTGGATTTTCCTACATCAATATTATCAATGTCTCCCTTATAACCTTTGTAATTATCAATATCTTTCTTTATTTCATTTAATTCTTGTTGTGCTTGATTTTTTCGCTTTTCAGAATCTTGAGCAGCATAAATGGTTTCAGCAAATTTGTTTTGTTCTTGTTTTACCTTATCAGTAATTGCCTCTAATTTTTCTCGTTCTTTTTTAGCCTTAAATTCTATATCAGATAAATGTTCAGCAGTTGAGCCTTTTTCTCCTCTTATAAAATCTTTATAGCCATTATCAGACATATATTTATAAAATCTATCTTGAAGTAGGCTATATGATTTAATTAGAATAGGCTTACCTTTATCATTTAGAATTTCATTACCTTCATTATCAAGTGCCTTTTGACTTTTCCATTTCTTACTATGGCTAACCTGCATAATTGTTTCTTTAACTTTACCAACAAGTGATTTATCTTTAGTTCTTTTAGAATATTTTATTTCCTTTTTCACAACGGGAATAGCTATAACGTGTAAATGATAGTGATATATAGGTTTACCATATACTTCAGTTAATGCAATATTTTGTTCATCTGCATGCATAACAGCAGATATAATATTATCTGTACCATATTCTTTTTCTGCAAAATGGAAGGCTTCTTCATAAAACCTTTTTGCAAAATTGTATCCTCCGTGTTTTTCAAAATAGTCCGAATTTATATCTAGTACAAGTTCATCAAATACTTTAGCATTATCTTTTAGTCCTCTTAATGAAATTTTACCTGTATCGACTAATTCTTTTAATCTTTCGTTGTAAGTTGTGTTGCAAGTTTTGTAATAAACATTATTTTTAGTTTGTTCTAAATCAACATTCATATTGGAATAATTAGTATTCTTTCTTTCATTGTGTCTTTCTGCTTTTCCAATACTTTGTTTTGTATAAGTTACAACTCTTGCAACAGAATAATTTGTTTTGCCCATAAGTGCGTTTCCTTTCCTGCAGGTATGCAAGAGAGGGATATTTTCAAAGCCTTTCCTTTCCAAAAAACTAATTTCTGCCTTGCTTAAGGTAGTATCTACTATGTCAAATCTGCGAAGCAGTTACACAGGCTTTCTTCGAAAGTGTGTAACCCACTATGACACTTTCAGACTATCGTCTGCAAAGATGTCAGTGGGCTCCTAGCGGAGGGCATATCAAATACCAAATTTACATTTGATATTTGATACAAGAATAATAAATCTTCGTTTATTATTCTTGAGAGATATAACCAATAAATTGTTTATATCTCATCAGTTACAATAACAATTGCTATTGTAACTATACAAAAAAGGCTTCGCTTTTTTGTATCAAAACGAAACCTTATATATTTATTACCATAAGATATTTAACAACTAATAAGTTTCGTTTTCTACAAACTGAAAAATTAATAGCATACCTGCATAATAATTTTTCGTTATCACTTTAATCAGTAAATGATTAAAGGTGTTTGATTTACATACAGGCACAAGTAATTCGTGAAAACCTAACACTAAAAATCATATTTTTAGCATTATTTAATAAACCTAAAGCATTATCACTTTTGGCAATTTGGATTTTCCTTAAAAGTTAGCAACTCTTTTAAGGCTATTCACTTTTAAATGTGTTTTCCTGTAAATCAAACATGATATTTTGTAGCACTTATTATTCATTAAATTCATTGCCCTTAAACAAAACATACACAATGGGCACTTTTAACTCTAATGGCTCCTCTAAATGAGTAAAGAGGAATATCAATATTCAATTTTTCAGTATCATATTTCTATGATACCCATACTATATCACGAATTCCTCTAAAAATCAATAAAACCTTGAAAAATAATTGTAAAAATCTTGAATTTATGATAATATATTGTCAATAGTTCAAAAATTCTACAAGGAGGTATTTCAAGATATATGGATAATAATAAATTAGATACAATTACAAATTTATTTGAAGGTAAAGAAATAAGAAGTATTTGGGATTCAGAAAAAGAAGAATATTTTTTTAGTGTAATTGATATTATTAGTGCGTTAACTGAAAGTAATAATCCTAGAAACTACTGGAATACACTTAAAAGAAGAATGACTGAAGAAGAAAAAAGTGAGTTGTACGCAAAATGCGTACAACTGAAAATGAAATCTCCAAAAGATGGAAAAAATTATTTGACAGATACATTAGATACAAAAGGTATTTTAAGGTTAATTGAATCAATACCAAGCCCAAATGCAGAACCATTTAAATTATGGCTTGCACAAATGGGAAAAGAAAGAATTGACGAAGTATTTGACCCAGAACTTGCTGTTAATCGTGCTATTGATTACTACAGAAATCAAGGATATAATGATAAATGGATTGAAGCAAGATTAAAAGGAATTTTAGATAGAAAGAAATTAACAGATGTATGGAAAGAAAATGGAATAAAGCAAAATTATGAGTATGCTATATTAACTAACGAAATATATCAAAGTTGGTCTGGAATGAAAGCAAGTGAATATAAAGATTATAAAAATATAAGAAAAGAATCTTTAAGAGATAATATGACAGATATAGAAGTTGCTTTGACTGATTTGGGCGAAATAGCAACTAGAGAATTAGCAAAAGAACATAGACCTTATGGACTAAAAGCAAATAGAGAAGTTGCAAAAATGGGCGGTCATGCCGCAAAAGTTGCAAGAGATGACCTAGAGAAAAATTTAGGAAAATCAGTTATTAGTAAAGAAAACGCTTTAAATTATAAATATATAGAAGATAAAAAATTAATTGAAGATAAAAAAAATAAAAAGAAAAAATAAATTACTTAATGTATTATTTGTATATATAACTAAAAGGTAAAAACAAGCCACATATCTTAAATGCTACGAAAAGTAGCATTTGTTTTTGGAAATGTAAAAGATGATTGCTTGTTAAAAAACAAAGAATAGGATAAAGTGGAATTAATGAAATTGAGGAGGAAAAGCAAATGTTATTTAATGAAAAATTAAAAATGTTAAGAAAAGAAAGTAAAATGACACAAGAACAACTTGCAGAAAAATTAAATGTATCAAGACAAGCAATTACAAAATGGGAAGCAGGAGATGGAGTCCCTGATATAGAGAATTTAAAACAAATTAGTAAAGTATTTAATATTACTATAGATGAACTTGTTAAAGAAGAGAAAAACGTACAAATTGAAGAAAAGAAGAAATACAACTATATTGAAGAACTTGAAATAGATCATACGAAACATTTTGATATAAATATTTGCAAAATAGAAGAAGTGAATTTTATAAGAAATGATGAAGAAAAAGTAAAAGTAGAGTTGTTATCAGATAATAATGATAATTTAAAAAATTCATTTAAAATTGAATTTGATAATCATTATAATAAAATTGATATAGATATTACAAACAATGAAAAAAAAACAGATACAATAGTAAATATATATTTACCACAAAAATATATTGAAGATATAGAAATTAATACAAAAGTTAAAACAATGAACATAAATGGTTTAGAAATAGAAAAACTTGAATTTGATGGAATACTAAAATATATTAATGTAAAAAAATCTAAAGGAACAATAGTATTAAATACAACTAAATGTGATGTAGAAGCATTTTATGATAAATTTGAAGGTAATCTGGAAGTAAATATAATTAATTCTACTGCTAGGGTTCAAATTCCAAAGGAAACAAAATATAAAACAATATTAAAAGGTATGAAAAATAAATTTATAAATGAAAATTCTGTTGATGACGCTAATAATATCATAGAATTAAATGGATTAAATAGTAAATTAATTATTATAGAAGAATAAAAGGAGAGAAACAATGTCAATTATATTAAAATATATATTAAAAAATATGAAAGAGAAAAAGCTAAGGAGTTTATTGATTATAATATCACTAACTTTATCAGTAGTAGTATTAACACTATGCTTAACATTAAAGGATAATATTTTGGAAAAATATACTGAATTTCTAATTAAAACATCTGGGACATCTGATATTTTATTGACAAAAGATATACCATTTGAAAAAAGTGAAATAGAAAAGTTTTCAGATAATTATAATTCCGTACCATATTTGATGTTTTCAAAGGACAAGAGTAATGTAATAGGTGTAAATATTGAAGATTTACAAGAAAACAAAATGATAAAAGCTGAAAAGACATCAAATTTAGATAATGACGAAGTAATCATATCTAAAAAAATAGCAGAGAATAAAAATTTAAAATTGAATGATAAGATAAAAGTCTTAAATACAGAATTAAAAATAGTAGAGATAGTAGAAGTTTATGGAATGTTTGTAGGAGAAACAGAGGAAGAACCAATATACTTAGTTTCAATAGATACAGCTAATAAGATTATGTATGAAAATAGTGATGATTATGAAAAAGCAATGTTAGATGAAAATAGAACATATATAATGGGGGCTTATATTGATGTTTTAGATGATAATATAGAGCAAGCAAAAGAAGACTTGAAAAAGATAGATAAAGAATTTAGTGTTGTAACCGTAAAAGCAAGTTTAGTAGATGCTTTAACTCAAATAAATGGTCTGATGATAATAATGTTAGTAATTACAACTTTAATTGCATTTTATATAATAAATTCTATTTTGAAATTAGTATTAGAAGAAAGAATATCAGTTATTGGAACATTTAGAAGTATTGGTGCAAGCAGAAAAATGACAAATTTATTGTTATACTTAGAAAATATAGTTTATGCAATTATAAGTAGTATAATTGGAATTGTAATTGCTAATACGCTTATTCGGTCCTGTAACAAATTCGTTCATATCAGCAGGAGATATGGAATTAACAAGTAATGCAAGCATTAAACCAATATATATACTAATTGTTGTGTTATTTGCAGTATTAATTCAAATTAGTATTACATTTGTGGAATTAAGAAAAAGTAAAAATAAGGCTATTAGAGATATAATATTTGATACGCAAGATACTAAATATATAATAAAGAAAAGAAAGATTGTAATTGGTTTGATATTAATAATCTTATCAATTGTAATTTATCTTATAAACAATAATTATGATTTTATAATGGGATTATTACCAGTTGTTTTGGTAGTCATAGGATTTGTACTTGTAATTCCGTTGATTATAAAGATTGTTTCAAAAATATTATCTTTAATGCTAAAGAATCGAAAGACTAGCTTTTTAGCTTCTAAAAATGTAGCAGACAATAAAATAGCTGTTTCTAGTGCGACACTTCTATTTATAATAATATCAATGACAACAATGATTTATAATATTGCACAAACAATATCAAATACTTATGATGGATTCGATAGGGTTACTCATTATACAATAAGAGTAAGTAATTTATCAGGCGAAGAAGAAAATTACAAATATTTAGATAACATAGATGGAGTGGACGAGAAAGCCTTTTATTATATAAATATGGGATATTTTAAAATAAATGATGAAGAGAAGATTTTTGCATTTTTTGGATATGATAGCGAAGATGATACAATCTTTAGATTATATGATAGTATAAAGTTTAATAAAGAAGAAGCAAACAATTTAAAAGATGATGAAATTTTATTAGATGAAGCATTTTGCATAAAAAATGGTTATAAGTTAGGAGATAAAATAAAAATTAATGGAGAGCAATATTTTGATGAAGATTATTATTTTACAATAAAAGGATATATTGATTCTACTGATACAACATCAGTAAGAAGTGTAGGTATGATTTCTAAAAGTGAATATAATAAACTCTTTAAAAATAGTTATAAAACCATTCTAATAAAGTCTAGTTTATCAGATGATGTTATGAAAGAAAAATTAAAGAATGAAATTAAAGAAAATAATGTAACTATACAATCATATCAAGAATGGATAGGATCAGATAAAGAAAGTACACAACAAATAATGAATATTGTATATGTAGTATTATTTCTAGGAATTGCACTTGCAATGGTTGGATTAATTAATAATGGATTAGTAGCATTTATGCAAAGGAAAAAAGGTTTTTCTGTTTTAAATTCTACTTGTATGACAAAAACACAACTTTATAAGATGGCATTAGAAGAAAATATTATTTCATTTATAATTTCTGCAATTAGTGGAATAGCTTTAAGTGTTATTTTAAAAGTATATATGCAAAAAACTTTAAATGGAATGTCTATGTTTGTTAATATGGTTTTTGAAACTAATGGTGTGATAACATTATTAATGATTATATTGTTATTAACAATTATAGAAACAATAGTACCAGTAATAAAAATAAGGAAAATGAATCTTGTAAAAGAAATAAAATATGAATAAGGAGAATTTAAAAATGGGTAATATAGTTAATGTAGAAAATGTATACAAAAGTTTTCAAAATGATAAAGTATCTGTATTAGATAATATTAATTTAAGTATAGAACAAGGAGAATTTGTTTCTTTAATGGGAGCAAGTGGAAGTGGTAAATCAACTTTATTATATTTAGTAGGAGGATTAGATAAACCTACTTCTGGAACGATAAAAATAGATGACAAAGATATAAATAAAATGAAAGATTCTGAAATATCTAAACTAAGAAGAAAAGAAATAGGTTTTATATTTCAATTCTATAATTTAGTGCAAAATTTAACTGTAGAAGAAAATATTATGCTTCCTGTAATTATGGAAGGATTAAAAAGAAAAGATTTTGAAAAACAACTAAATGAAATATTAGAAATTGTAGGTCTAACAAATAAAAGAAAATCACTTCCAAATGAATTATCAGGAGGACAACAGCAAAGAGTTGCAATAGCAAGAGCTGTAATATTAAATCCCAAAATTATTCTTGCAGATGAAGCAACTGGTAATTTAGATAGCAAGTCAGGAAAAGATACAATGGAATTATTTAAAAAAATAAATAAAGAAAAAAATATCACAATATTGCAAGTTACTCATTCAGAAGAAACAGCAAAATATGGCGATAGGATTATTTATTTAAAAGATGGAAAAATTGTTTAATTAATGGTATAAGAAGAATGTAATAGATATAAAGTGAACAATAAATTACAGGTGTGTTTGCTAATAGTGATGGCTCAACTTCAATAGGAGTAGTAATTGCTTTAGAAATATGGTGTTTATATTTCTTACATATGGGAATATTATCATATTTACACTTTAAAAATAATAAATAAGATGACCACAATATTTTGATATGATGATTTATTGACATATAATTAAGGTGAGTAAAAATTTAATTTACTCACCCTATTACTGCCTAACAGTTAATTAATTGTGAATATATAATTTCTTCAGCATAATGTTTATAATTATTCATAAGCCCACACCATCTCAATGGATCAGTGTCCTTCAAATTTTCATCAATAGGATTTCTTTCTAGCATTTGTTTCATAAGTATTTCAAGCTTTTCTTTAGCTTGTATATCAGTATCTACAATATGTTTCCTTAAAGTACCGTCTAAAAGCATTATAGTGTATTCAGCTTTTTTATGTTCTTTTAAATAATGTAATCTTAAATGTCCGTACTTTCCAATATGATAATCATTTTTATAATTTTCTTCTAAATATAAATTAGGAATATAATAATTCCCCTCTTTATGATAAGTTATTTCTACCATAATAAAATCCTCCTAAAATTTAATTTCACTACTTTTAGAACCATATTTTATATCGTTTCAGCTGTCTAAAAACTATATTTTTATAAAGTGTACTTAAATAATTCTTACTGGAATAGGGGAATAGGCAGTTTTTTAGAATATTTGTAATTTTTAAAAAATCTCATTTTAAATATATTATACTTATCAAAAAAAGTATATAAGTTTTAAGCAAAAATTATAAATAAAAATAAAATTATAATTTAAATTTTAAATTATAAAAATTTTAGTTTTAAAAATTAAATTTTAAATTTGTGCAATGTTAAATTTATAATTTTAAAAAACGAACATTTGTTAATTATGTTAAAAATATAATTTTAAATAATTTAATAATATAGATTTTTTATAATGATAATTATTATATAAATTTAGATTAATGATTTATAATATTATTTTATATTTAGGACGCATCAAAATCGTTTTTAAGACATTTTATTATAAAATTCAACAAGTTATATGTTTAAATATTAATGTATAATTTATATAATCTGATAATTATAATGTAATTTTTACAGAAATACTTAATTTTAGGCATCTTAAAAAATGTTGAAAAATGGCTAAAAAACCGACGCACGAGAATCGATTTTAAGCCATTTTTAAAAATTAGGCATATAGTTTGTTGTTTGAAAAATACGGCAAAGTACTGAAATATAAAGATTTACGAATTTTTGAAAAAATAATCTAAATTTATATAATTTTTTTATAAATTATAAGGTTACAATAATGAAAAAAAATCCAACCAAAAATAATACAAAATTATGAAGCTTCAGAATCAATTTTAAGGAGTTTTTATTAAAAAGTAATGTAGTTTATTGTCTATAAAATATAGCTATAATAGGCTTATATCATAGGATAGTAAATTTTGAAAGGGAGGTACTTAATTTAAGTACTTTCTTTTTGCATCCTATCTCTATTTGCACAAAAGATTGATACTGGGCTATTTTTAGTACCATCTTTTAGGATAAAAGGTGGTACATTTTTTCGAAAAACATTTGCGAAATTTATTGACAAATGTAGAAATATACCATATAATAAAAACAATAGTTCGCAAGTTATAAATAATGAATTTTAAATGAACTAATAAAAATATTAAGAACTAAATTTATATAAAAGGATGTGTTCTTATAGACGAAAAAAAGAATGAAATTATTTTATTTGAAAACCAAGGAGTAAAATTAGAAG